>CAMDCW010000176.1 GCA_945890745.1 Phycisphaera mikurensis NBRC 102666 | reverse complement strand
CGCGATCCAACCAACCGTGCCCCAGACGCGGATCGGACCAAAGTCCGTGTCGCGATTTGGAATGTGTGCGAACGCCAGCGAGTTGGTCAAGGCCATGGTCGGCGCGTACACCAATCCGTACAGGGCAGAGAGCGCCAGGAAGTAGTTGAACTCGCCAGTCATTCCCATAAGGAAAACCAAGAGCGCGCCAACCAAGTGGCTGACGCCCAGAATCTTCTGGGTGGCGAAGGTGCGGTCGGCCAGCTGTCCCGCAAGGAACGGGCCAAAGATGGCGCCGAGCGCGCCGGCAGAGAAGCAGTAGCCAATCTGTTCTCCGGTGAACTTCAAGTGCCCGGAGAGGAACGAATACAGAATCGGAAGCCATGCGCCCCAGATCGCGTATTGCAGAAACATCATCAGCGATAGGCGCGTTCGAAGGTAGGGAATGCTGCTGCCGGGGGCGGTCATGGTTGAATTCATGGACACGGATCATAACTATGCCCTCCGCGGAATGTCAGGCGGGTTCATGCGCACGTGGATACACTCCCCCACCTATGCAGGACCGCAGAAAAACGCGCAAGGTGGCAATCGGCGACGACCGCGTCGGACGCTTATTCATTGGCGGCGACTCCCCGATCTTGGTGCAGACCATGACGGCTGGCTACACGTATGACATCGATGCATGCGTCGCCGAAATCGAGCGCTACCGGCTCGCCGGCGCCGATGTGGTGCGCGTTGCCGTCCCAGAGCGCAAGGACACCGATGCGCTGCGCGAGATCATCAAGCAAGTGCAGATACCGATCGTTGCGGATGTGCACTTCCACTTCCAGCGCGCACTTGAGGCCGTTGAGGCTGGGGTCCACAAGATCCGCCTCAACCCAGGCAATATCTCTGACCGCGACCAGGTCAACCAAGTCATTGATGCGTGCAAAGAACGCAAGATCCCCATCCGCATCGGCGTGAACGAGGGCTCAATCATTGAGCGCAAGGACAAGCAGAAGCGCATGGAGGAGTTGGGCAAGTACTTCGCGGGACACAAGTCCGGCCACTTGCTCGCACTGATGATCGCCAAGCTTGAGGAATACGTGGAGATCTTTGAGGCCCGCGATTTCCATGACGTGGTCATCAGCGCCAAGAGCATGGATCCCGCACTGGTGATCGATGTTTATACGGAAATCGCCGCACGCTTTGACTACCCGCTGCACTTGGGAGTCACTCATGCTGGACCAAAGTCAACGGGTGCCATTCGCTCGGTTGCTGCGCTCAGCACCCTGATCGCCAACGGCATCGGCGACACGCTCCGCATCAGCTACGCAAGCGACCACGTTGATGAGGTGAAGGACGGCCTGGAAATCCTGTATTGCTTGGGCAAACGCCCGCGCAAGGGCATCGAACTGATCGCCTGCCCAACCTGCGGACGCATCCAAGTGGACCTCTTCACACTGGTGAAGGAAGTGGAAGAGAAACTCTCCACGCAGATCACCCTTCCCCTCAAAGTCGCCGTCATGGGCTGCATCGTGAACGGACCCGGCGAAGCTGAAGGCGCGGACGTTGCGGTGTTTGCTGGCGATCGCCGCGGCATCATCTACGTTCAAGGCCAGCGCGTTGCCAATGTCCCTGAGAATGAAATCATGGAGCGCCTCCTCAAGGAGTGCCTGGAGTTTGAAGCCAAGGTCAAGCGCGGCGAAGCGAAGCTCGGCGAGAAGATGGTGGAGATTGTGCCACCAGATCCGATCGGCGAACTCGGTTCCGGCAAGGCCAAGATCATGGCTGGTCAAGTAGAACAAATCACCGTGCGCGCAACCTAACCGCAGCCGCACGGAGCGCATGCGTGCGCAGACAACTTATTTGGTGGGGTGGCTGAGCGGTTGAAGGCACTCGACTTGAAATCGAGCAGACCCGCGAGGGTCTCAGGGGTTCGAATCCTCTCCCCACCGCTTGCACAACAGGCGAGCGCATGACGCGCTCGGGCGCACTGATCAGACGGATCGTGCGTCATTGCAAGAGATTCATTTCGCCACAGGGGCCGCGCCTGCTGCGCTGGCATCCACCGGTACGCGCTCAACTTCAATAGGCGACTCGCCACGCATGATGTTATCCCATGCGTTCGATTCAATCAGACTTCCGATGAAGCGGTCGTAACCACGCTCGAAGCGTTCGTAGTCTTCATCCAGGTAGACCAAGACCAGCCAGATGCCGGACTTTGAACTGAGCGCCAATCGCCGGGCGCGCTCGTCGGGAATTGCGTCGGATGACTTGATTCGCGCCGGAATGCCACCGGACACCGCATCGGCAAGCATCGCCTCAAGACCGGCGCGGTAGCGACCGCCTTCGCCGTCCCGCATGTAATGGACCAACGCCCACACCTGCGCGTAGTAGGCCAACTGCGCATCGCGGCTGGTTTCTAGGAATGACTGCGGTGATCCCTCAAGGACCTCGCGCAATGTTGCCAAGCGCGACTTCCGGGCTGCCGTGCGCAGCTCTGCGTAGCGCTCGGGATTTCGCCATGGCAGGAAGACCGGTTCGGCCGCGCCTGAAGGCTGACGGAATCCCTCCATGTAGCAAGCGACTCCTTCTTCCATCCACACCGGCAGCGAATATCGGAAAGTGGTCTGTGAATATTGATGCCATCCTTCATGCGCGGCAATGGCCAACGTGTCACGCGGGCCAATGTCATAGAGGACCGCCTCGCCGCCCGACGTGAAACCGCCCCGCCCCATCTTCAGGTACGGACCTGCTTCCGATCCAAGCCGATGCTCCGTGTAACGCGACCACTCTTCACGCGTTCCGAAGACACACGCTTCCAGTCGACGCGGCGGCGCAGGCAAGGCCACCAGGCCGCTGCGGTAATTGCGCAACGCGGCTTCATAGAACGCCGGCAAAGCCCCCGTGAAGTTGGCGCTGCGAAGTGATGACTTGATCGTCCAGCTGCGCGTATCAATCTCAATGCCTTCAACCGACTTCCAACGCCATTCACGCGTGGAAACAATCGGGCTGGTGACCAGCGATGCCGGCAATGATCCACGTGCAGCACCGGGCGCGGTGGCGGACGAAGTCTTCGTCGATCCGCCGCCGCCTTGGCAACCCGTCGCCACCAACACGCCCATGCAGGCGAGGTTGGCAAGCACACGGTTGAAACGCGCCGGACTCATGACATCAGCGTAGGGCATCCAAGGACCGGCGCGCGGCATCAAGATCGGCCTTTGCCTCATCAAGCATCGCCCGGGTTTCTGCCACCAGTTCCGGCTTTGCCTTGGCCAAATAGCCCGGGTTACCCAGTTTCCCTTCAAATCCGCTGATCAATCTGAGTTTCTCAGTGACCACCTTGTCGAGCCGGACGCGTTCCGCGCCCAGATCGACAGCGTCCGCAAAGTTCACCAAGAGCAATTCTTGACCTTCAAAGGCGATCGGAACCGCCCCGGCCGGACGCTCGGTGGGCAAGTCCGCCACCTCGCCAATTCCAGCCAACGCTTCGATCACGCCACCAGCTTCCGCCACCAGCGCTCGAACAACCGCCGGCGCAAGCAAGGTGATCTTGCGCTTGGGCAGCACCTGCCGCGCACCACGGAGCGTGCGAATCTCATCCACCAACTGTTGCACGCGACCAAAGGTTGCCAGCGCCGCGCGATCCGTGACGGATGCATCGACCGACGGCCAACCCGCGCGTGCACACAGCGGCGCAGCAGGGACATGAACGCCACGCAACCCGGCTTGACCAGTTGCCGCCACCGCCGGCCACAACTGTTCCGTGATGAATGGCATCTGCGGATGAAGGAGCCGCAAGGATGCATCAAGCACCGTGCGCAACACCTGCTGCTGCGCCGCATCCGTCTTCACGGTGGGCTTGATTGCTTCCAGATACCAATCACACACCTCGCGCCACACAAAGTCATAGGTGGCGTCCGCGGCATCATTGAAGCGGTATCCCGCCAGTGCGCGTTCGTAGGTTGCCAGCGCGTGCGAAAGCCGCGCAACAATCCATCGATCAACGAGCGGCCGCGTGGCGGGGTCAACGGACGGGTCACCAGCGACGGGTGTTAGGTTTCCAAGTGCAAATCGCGTTGCATTCCAGACCTTATTGGCAAAATTTCGGCCAACGTCAAAGCGTGCGCTGGTGTTCAACGCCAGCGGTGCATCAGTGCTGGGCGTGGCTTTCCCGGTCGCTGCGCCGTAGGCACTGGTGATCTTTTTGGAGGGATCCTTGGGCGAAACCTGCATCGGATCAGCCACCGTGTAGCCGGCGGCATCGGTGATGGTTCGTGGTGAGAACATTTCGCCAGACCACGGATCGACCATGTCAACGGGCATGCGAACATCTTGCGTATCGGTAGTCATCTGCACAAGCGTGAAACGCATGGCATCCGCGCCGTGCGTTTGAATGATGTCGCGCGGATCCACACCGTTGCCTAAGGACTTGGACATTTTCTGCCCAAAGCCATCTTGCACCATGGCATGAATGAACACATGCTTGAACGGAACTCGCCCGCCAAGGAAATAGCGATTGAACATCACCATGCGGCTCACCCACAGCGTGATGATTTCACGAGCCGTGGATAGCACCGCGCTGGGGTTCCACTTCTCCAGAAGGCCCTGCATGTCAAAGCGTGCTGGGTCTGGCCAACCCAACGTTGAAAGCGGCCACAACGCGGAACTGAACCAGGTGTCCAGGACGTCCTCATCCTGACGGAAGCCAGCCGCTGTGAGTGCAGGAATCGCCACGGAATCGGCGTGTTCTGCCACGCACACGAAGCGCTCATAGACACCATCCGGGCGTCGACGAACTGCTTCAGAGCATCCCATGGTGCGCCATGCACCGTTGCATCCAACGAGTTCGCCGCGTGCGGCATCAACCGCGGCGCGATCAACAACATCGTTCGCCGCAACTTCTGCACTCCACACCGGAATGCGGTGACCCCACCACAGCTGTCTGCTGATGCACCAGTCACGAATGTTCTCATGCCAATGCTGGAATGTCTTTGCGTAGCGCGGCGGGTAGAACGTGATTTCACCGTCGCCGACGGCCGCCGCGTTGGCCGCGGTGCTGCTAGTGGCGCCATGTGCAACACCAGTCGCCGCAGCCGCGCCACCATCACGTTGCGCCGGATTCATCGAACGCAACGCAGCGCCGCGCAGGCGGTCATCGGTGACGCGCACGTACCACTGCTCGCTCAAGTACGGCTCAACGGGCACGTGACTGCGATAACTGTGACCAACGCTGTGCCGATAGGGCTTCACGCCCTCAAGCAAGCCGTTCGCCTTGAACCACGCAACAATCGCTGTACGCGCGTCTTCACGCGAGAGGCCAACGAACGCTCGTGCCTCCGCGGAAACGTCTTCCCAACCATGACGATCAGAGATGGACGCATCGGGCGCCATGACATTGATCGCCGCAACTCCGTGACGAATGCCAATCTCCCAGTCATTGGGGTCATGCGCGGGAGTGACCTTCAAGAATCCAGTTGCAAATTGCGCCTTGGTATCGGCAGGGTCGCCGCCCTGCTCCACGGCCATGACCACGTAGTCATCTTCAACAATTGGAATGACGCGGCCAACGATGGGCAAGCGCAATTTCTTGCCGCGCACCGCCGCTGCGCG
>CAMDCW010000175.1 GCA_945890745.1 Phycisphaera mikurensis NBRC 102666 | reverse complement strand
CGGAACGTGCCCTTCGCGTCGCCGCAGCCCTTCAGGCCTTGGCGAATCACCAGCGCCATTGCAAAGAACACCTGAACGATGCCGCAGATGAAGAGCGCTTTGGGAACTTCCGCAATGATGACCGGGTCGCGGCTCATCAGGTGGGCGAGCGTGTCGCCTTCCACCATGAACACAATGCCGAGTACCCCCATGATGGCCATCGCAATCCATAAGCATGCCCAAATTGCCCGGCGCGCCATGATTGCAGAACCCGCACCCATGTACTGCCCGGCAAGCGCGCCAGCCGCTGTACCCATGGCAAATCCTGGAAGGAAGCTGAACGATTCCCACCGCACCGTGACCATGTGCGCGCCGAACAGGCCTTTCACTGGACCCGCAGCGCCGCCTTCCGCAACCGCGATGATGCCGATGAATTTTGTGACTCCGATGCTGGTGGTGAGCCACATGGTGGCGCCTTCAAGCATGTTGGGAATGCCGAGCGTGGTGATGCGCTGCAACATGACTCGATCGGGCAGTAGGTTGGCGGGAGCCACTTTGAAATCCTTGACGCCGCGCAGGAGCACCACGAGGGTCCAAATGCCGCCGACCGCGTAACAGATCGAGGTGCCCGCGGCGATGCCCCACACGCCCCAGCGGCTGGGATCAACCGATGATGGATTGGCGATAGTGAGCGATCCAAAGACCACCACAACCCCGGAAAGTGCCCATGAACACAGCACATTGACCACATTGGTTGCTACGGCAATGACACTTGGCTGGACGGTTTCGCCCGCGCCGTGCAGTGCCATTCCGCCCACCATCATCACGGACATGAGCGGCATGCTGATGGCGATGATGTGCACGAATTCGGTTGCATAGCGGAGCGCTTCGTCGGAAAGCCCCATCCATTCGGCGGCAATCGGACCAGCGAACCACGTGGCAATCGCTCCGCCGATCCCGGCCACGAAACTGACCGTGACGGCCGTGCCGCCCGCGGCGCGCGCTTCGGTGACGTTGCCGCTGCCCATGGCGCGCGCAATGATCGCCTGCGCGCCGATTCCAATGCCCATGAGAACGATGGTCGCTACCCACATGAAAGTTGCGCCGAAACCAACGCCGTCCAGCGCTGCGCCCGCGGTGCCCGGCGGAAGATTTCCAGCGAGGAGTGTGTCGGTGGTTCCAACAAGTGCAGCCATGAGCTGCTGCACCAATACCGGAATGGAAAGAATCCAGATTGATTGCCACAGACTCTTGCCAGCAAGTCGTCCGCTCTTAATGATTCGTTCATCGTCGGCAGCGGCTTCGGCACCGGCGATAGAGAGTGCGCCATCACCGAATGAATCGATGTCGCCTTCGGCCGCACGGCGGCGCAAGTCTGCCATCTCGGCGCGTGCTTCTGCTTCTGCGTTTGCTCGTTCCTCCGCTGCCGTATCGCTCGCACTCTCAGCAGGCTTCACTGTTGCGCGCGTGCGGGGGTCTGGAGCGGCGGTTGGGTCGGTGGGCAAGGGCGACAAGTGTAGGCGACCGCATCGTTGCGATCGTCGATATCAGCCCTTCTCGCCGAGGTTTCCGAATTCGTTCTGCGGCGCGCCGTCCGCTGGCGCAGTTTCACGCATTCCTGCGGGAACGCCCGGTTGTTCAAAGGTAGGAATTGCCCAGAACATCAAGTAATCGAGCGTTCCCAATTGCCGTTCAAAGGTGGGGTAGTAGTACGGAACATCGCCGCGCAATGCCTTGGGATTTGCATCAGCCCAACTGCGCCACAGACCTGGTTCAAGCCCAAAGTCAGCGCCAGTGATGAGCCGCAGACTGTCCGCCGACGCCAGGTTGACAGCAAGTTCACGATCGTCAAGCGAACTGCACAGCGCCTCAAACGAGTCGCGCGTGGAGTACTGGCCCAACGCGATGGCAAGTTCGACGCGTACTGCTGAAGTTTCGTCTTCCTGGATGAGCTTCTTCCAAATCACATCGGCAATCTTTGGATTGTGAATGCGCTGCAGGCCTTTGGCTGCGGCGATACGAATCTGCTCGTTTTTGTTTTCGAGCTGCTTGGCGATGATCACCGCATCTTCGGCGCGCGCGTGTCGCGCCAGCGCTTGAATGGCAGTGGCCTTCACTACCGGGTCGCTATTTTCGTCAATGTACAGACGGTACAAGTTCACATAGACGGGCTCGCCACCGAAGCCAGAGTTACCGATGAGTAGCACGCCGCGGCGCTGGTTCTCGGGGTCACTGTCATCCACTGCCCATCGGCCAGCCTCAGCAGGCGAGGGCGGGAACAACGAATTGGAAGCGTCGCCCATGTCGCTGGACATTTGTTCGCACGCAGTGAGGAGCGAAGGAGCGGACAGGAGCATGACCATACACGCCCACCGAGCCGCGACCGTTGCAACGCGCGGAAAGTGTGCGGGCGAGCCGACGCTGGGCGCGATGGTCGCGGGCATTGAATCAAGCGATGGTTTCCGGGTCCGTCCGAGTGCCACGCGGGCACGATACCTGCGTACCCTCCCGGTATGTCAAAGCTAGTGATTGAGCAATTTCCACTGGGCACCTTTCAGACCAACTGCTACGTGGCATGGGTGCCCGCTTCGGATGGGAGCGCGGTTGGGCGTGAGTGCTGGATCATTGATCCCGGAGAGGATCCGGAAGAAGTGATCCAATTCGTGCGCGCTCAGGGGCTCGTTCCGAGCCACATCTTGCTGACCCACGCACATGCCGACCACATTGCCGGATTGAACGAGGTGAGCGCTGCCTTTCCGGCCGCGCGGGTGTTGCTGCACGCCGCGGAACACGCATTTCTGAACGATCCACAACTCAATCTCAGCGCATTCATCGGCATGCCGATCACTACGCGCGGTGCTGATGGCACGTTGGCGCACGGCGATCAACTGGAACTTTCCGGATCCGTGTGGCGGGTATTGCACACCCCCGGGCACAGTCCGGGGGGCGTGACGTTGGTGTGCGATGCAGCCAACGAGGCGTTCGTGGGCGACACCTTGTTCGCTGGATCGATCGGTCGCGTTGACTTCCCAACCAGCGACGCTGCCACCATGCATCGTTCGCTGCATACGGTGCTGATGGCGCTGCCGGACGCAGTGCGCACGCATCCGGGGCATGGCGGAGCGACCACCATCGGCGCCGAGCGCCGCACGAATCCGTGGCTTCAGGATGGCCGCTGGGTGGCGGAGGGCTGAACGGGCGCGGGTGGGGGCACGGGCGCGCGCGCAGGATCGGGCGAAGTAGTTGGCACAAGCGCGGCGGCAGCGGCACGACGTTCGGCGATCCATGCATCGATCCGCGTGCTCAGAACATCAAGCGGGATAGCACCCGCTCCCAGCACGGCGTCATGGAACGCGCGCACATCAAACGCTGCGCCGAGTTCGCGTTCAGCTTTCGCGCGCATGGAACGGATGCGCAATTCACCAATTTTGTAACCGCACGCTTGGCCGGGCCAGTCAATGTACCGATCGACTTCGCGTTCGATATTCATCTGGCTGAGCGCAGTGTGTTGCTTCATGTAATCGATGGCGCGTTCGCGGCTCCATCCAAACGCGTGGATACCGGTATCAACCACCAATCGTGTCGCGCGCCACATTTCATAGATCAGCCGACCGAAGTTCGCATACGGATCGTCCTGAAAGAATCCCATCTCGATCCCCAGGCGCTCGGAATAGAGACCCCATCCTTCAACAAACGCGGTGAAGTGCATGTCGCGGCGGAACTCAGGTTGATCGGGCAACTCTTGCGCAATTGAGATTTGCAGGTGATGCCCGGGCACAGCTTCGTGCAGTGAAAGCGGGATGATTTCATAGAGCGGGCGTTGTTCCAACGCGTAGGTGTTCGCGCAGAACCAACCAGGATTCCCGCCGCGCAGCGAGCCGGGCTGGTAGTACGCGGTTGTCTGCGTCGGCGCCATGAACTTTGGAATGGCATGCACTCCGTACGGGTTACGCGGCAGCGTGCCGAAGAGCGCAGGCAGTTTGGCATCGATCTTTTTGCATGTATCGCGGTAGCGCGTGAGCAATTCTTCTTCGCTCTTGGCGTAGAAGCGTGAATCGGTACGCAAGTATTGGATGAATGCTGTGAACAGCTCGTCGGCTGGCAACAGCGTTCGCGCTGGCTCTGCTGCAAACCAGTCGGTCGTGCGAATCACCGCCAGCATCTCTGCACGAATGCGCGCTACTTCGGCAACCCCGGTCTCATGAATTGCCTTGGCATCCATGTCGGTGGTGGTATGCACGCGCAGCGCGTGGTTGTACCAATCCGCTCCGTCGGGAAGATCCGAAGCGCTAACGGTGTTGCGACACGCGGGTAGGTACGTGTCAACGATCCAGTTACGAGTCAGACCAATTTGCAGCAGGATGGGCAAGAGCGTCGCATCCAATTCTTTGCGCAGGGCCGCTTGCTCGGTCGCAGGGATCGAATCAGGAAGCTTTGCGAAGGGAATGCGCAACGACTCCAAATTGCCTTTGATGACGGCATCAAACTGCGCAGGCAGACTTTCCATGGTGACCTTCGCTGGCATTCGCCCCTCATCCATGCCGAGCTCCATGAGTTCCTGCGCATCAATGACCATCTGCGGAACAGCGCTCAGTCGCTTGATGTAATTGTGACAGTCTGCTGCGGTGCGAAATGGCACGCGATCAGCCATTTGCGGAATGTCTTGCTGCGGTCCATTACGACCACCGATCGGCATGAGGAACGCACGGAAACGGTGGCCATCTTGCGACTCACGCATCTGCCGAGTAATGAGCTGCCATCCCAGGAGGTCATCACCGCTGAGTTGTGCGGGGTCAATCTCCATCAGTTCAGTCAAGTACACGCCTTCTTGCGCATGTCGCTTCTCGATACCAACAATGGACACGTCGGTGATGCGATCGGGGCATGGAGTGAAGCGACCGTTTGCGATGGCATCCTCGGGCCACTCGGTGTCACGCCAGCGCTGCATCTCGTCGACAAGGGCGAGCCAGCGGTCGCGCGCGGTGGCCGTGGCTGGGGGTTGCTCGCGCGCGGACGTCGGCGTGGATGCGGGCGCCGGCATCGGCGCGGCGGGCGGCGTTTGGGGGGCGCAGAGGATGGCAGTCAGCGTGATGAGGGCAGCAAACATGGTGGCAATTTACTGCGGCGGGTCTTCGGCGGCGGGTTGTTGCATCACGCGTGTCTACTGGCCCGCATTCGCCTTACGAGGATGGCCGCTGAGCGCGGCCCTGTCCTCTCCGGCGCCTGCGCCCAGGTTTCGCGTTTTTGCATCACGGTTGCGTACTGGCCCGCATCCGCCTTACGAGGATGGCCGCTGAGCGCGGCCCTATCCTCTCCGGCGCCTGCGGCCAGATGGGGGTGTTCCACGATCCTTGGCTTGCAAGCGCCATCCGTGTGCGAGCCCCCGCAGTGAGCACGGGATCCTCGGTAAGCGGCGTGTGAAACTGAGAAGTCCGGCAGTTGGACGTGCGACTAGTGGGTGCCAACCGGACGAACAGATTCGCCCGAGGCTAAGCGGAACCTTGTGGAGCGCAGCCGTCCGCGTCCGAGGGTCCCGCGCGCAACGGAGGGGGCGGAGGACGACTCAACTCACTTCGACCGCGCCCCAAAAATGGGGACAGGGGTGAACGGCACCTATTTAATGCGGCGCATCTCGCCTA
>CAMDCW010000174.1 GCA_945890745.1 Phycisphaera mikurensis NBRC 102666 | reverse complement strand
TCGATGGTTGGCTAAACACCACCGTCGATTCGTAACTGAATCGAACCAAACGAGAAGAGCTCCGCATCACGCGGGGCTCTTCTTGTTTTTGGATGTGTGCGGCGTGCGCTGGGGGTTCCGGCAGCGCCCATGCTTTAGAACTCTGGTGGCACTCGCTTACCAACAGACGTGTGACACCTTATGCCAGAACGGATTGCATGCTGTAGATCATGCGCGGGGTCATCACGCCACCGACGAGGACGTCTTCTTGGCGATCGAACCGCGCACCGATCTGCGTCAGTGCTCGCTGCGAGCGCACGTTTCCGGGACTGACGTGGAAACATGCAGTGCGCGCCCATCGAAACGCGTGCTCGAGCATGAGTTGTTTGGCCTGCTGGTTGGTGCCCTTGCCCCAGTGAGACCGTTCGAGAAAGGTGTAGCCAATGACGACCGAACGGTCGGACGGATTCCATTCGTAGTAACGGGTGGCACCAATAATGCGACCGGTCAGGTCGAGGGCTACCAGTCCACCGCCGCTCGCGAGTGCGCCTGCGAAGTAGCGCTCGAATACGGCGCGTTCGTGGCGATCGCGCTCGGAATGCTGCTCCCAAATCAGCGGGTCGCTTGCGGCGGCGTGCAGCGCGTCAATGTCATCGGGACGCATCGGTCGCAGGTGAACCCGTTCGCCGCGCAGGGTTGGCTGCCAATTTGGAACCTCAATGGCGCGCTTTACGGAGCGGCCGTTGGCCTCCAACAGCGCCCATGCTTCATCACGGGAGCGCGAAGGGTCAAACTGCCGCACCGTGCGGATGGCCCGATCAATCAATTTGTCGTTGGTGGCTGAGACGTCCACCATGAGGTTGCCGCGCACCTTGCCAAGGCGGGTGAAGAGCGCAGTGGTGATGCAGTTCAAGGCAAGTTTCGTGGCGGTGCCGGCTTTCAGTCGGGTGCTGCCCGTGAGTACCTCGGGGCCAGTGTCAAGGACGATGAAATGATCGCAGTCTGCTGGCTGTTCCAGCGGTACGCACGCGATGAATGCAGTGGCTGCGCCGCGCGCCTTCGCAAGGCGGATGGCACCAAGTGGATACGGAGTCGTACCGCCCGCGGCGATACCAATCACCGTATCAAGCGGGCCAACAGCGAGTCGCTCTAACTCAGCGCGCGCACCGTCCCATTCGTCTTCGCGTCCCTCACTGGAGCGACGAAGTGCAGAGTCGCCACCAGCAATGATGCCAACCACTTGCGCCGGGTCTGACATGAATGTCGGCGGGCACTCGCTTGCATCAAGCACTCCAAGACGACCGCTGGTGCCAGCACCGAAGTACATCAGCCGGCCACCTTCGCGGAACTTGGGAACCATGGCTTCCACCAGCGCACCGATTGCTGGAGTCGCCGCCGCAACTGCCTCAATGACAGCGCGGTGATCATCAACCATCAGCGCCGCAATGCCGGCCGCGTCGAGCGTGTCCAAGTGCGCGGACGCCGGGTTGCGGTGCTCGGTGCGGACATGGCTGCGGTCAGGAGGAAGGGGCATGGCGGAGGCGGGTGCCGGGGTGGAGGCGCGGGCAGATGAAGAGGCGCCTGCAGGAGTGGTGGCGCAGGCAGGCGCAGAGGTGCGTACAGGAGCAGGATTCACCCGGGTTTCATCGGCTTCTCAGCGTTACCCGCATCAGGTGTGGTGATCGCTGCAGCTGGTTCGGCACCCGCTGCTGGCGCACCGAGCGGCGCCTGGCTCCACATGCCAAAGTTGCGCAAGATGAAACTCCACTTGGCACTTTCGTAGGCTGGACTGCCGATGCCGTGGTCGGCGTTGGGGAACAACATCATTTCGAATGGAATGTTCGAAGCCTGCCACACCTGCGCGATCGCAAAGGTGTTGGATGGATGCACATTGTCGTCCACCATTCCGTGCAGCAGCAACACCCTGCCCTTGAGTCCCGTTGCAAGCTTCACTGCACTTCCGGCGTCATAGCCTTCGGCATTTTCTTGGGGAGTGCGCATGGCGCGTTCCGTATAGATGGTGTCGTACTGGCGCCAGTCCGTGGGCGGTGCACCGGCAACTGCTACTTGGAAAGTTTGCGGGTAACGAAGCACGGCCATCAATGCCATGTATCCGCCGTAACTATGACCCATGATCGCCACGCGTTTGGAATCAACGTATGGGCGCTTGCTGAGTTCTTTCACCAGTTGCGCTTGATCATCAACATCAGCGCCACCAAGTTTCATGTAGGTGGCATCTTCAAATGCCTTGCCCCGTCCAGGAGTGCCGCGGTTGTCAATCTTGGCAATCAATACGCCCAATTCCGTTTGCGGTTCGTAACTTCCAAAGCGCGGTGAGACGGTGGCGATCAGCGGACCACCGTAAGCATCAACCACCAACGGATAGCTGCGCGATGGATCAAAGTCCTTGGGCTTGTAGAGAATTCCATAGAGCTCAGTCTTGCCGTCCGCGGCGGTCACGCGCAGGAATTCCGGCTTGGGCATGCCCTTCTTGCCGTACGGATCAGCCGCTGCCTTGGTGAGCTGCGCCACTTCTTTGCCGTCCATGGTGTACAGCGATGCCGATGGCGGCACGTCCACAAACTGCTTGGTGGCAACAAAGTGCGCATTGTCAGGCGCCACAAGAAACGATGAGTAGTGCAGATCTTCCGTAGTGAGCCGCTCGCGCCGCGATCCATCAAGTTGCACGCGGTGCAATTGCGAATTGATGCCGGTCTTGCTGGAACGGGCGGAGTAGTACATCCATCCAGATGCTTCATCGATATTCACGATCGCTTCGCTGACCCACGGATCATCGGTGAGTCGGAGGAGCTTGCCTTTGTTGAGATCCCAGAGTTCCCAATTGGCGAATCCGTTTGATTCCGATTCCCACAGGAAGCGCGAGCCGTCCGCAAGGAATTGCAATGCAGGCGAATTTTTCTGCCACGTGGATTGCTTCTCAGTGATCAGTGTGCGCGACGCGCCAGTCACCGGATCAGTGGCCATGAGCTGCAGCGTGTCCTGGCGACGATTGCATCGAAACCACAAGAGCGCATCGCACTTGGGAGTCCATTCGACGCCGTACACATATTGTTCGGGATCACTTCCAACATCAATCGGCGTGCGCTTGCCCGTGGCAAGGTTGTAGATCTCTAACTTGGCGATCGGGTTTTGATCACCAGGCTTTGGATATCCAGAGGAAAGTACGCGGGTTCGCGTGGTCGTCAGCCCGCCCAGCAGCACATAGTCCTTGACCGGCGATTCATCAAAGTCGTAATAGGCAATCAGCTTGGAATCAGGCGACCACCACATGGCCGAGTTCTGATCAAGTTCTTCGCCGTACACCCAGTCCGCGCTGCCGAACCAATGCTTGTTGGTTCCGTTGTCGGTGGCATGGATCGCCACGCGATTGGCGGGCTCGCCTTCCGGCTCCAGCAGCACATTGAAATCTTGAAACACTGCGTTCCATGCACCATTCGGACTCGGAACCCGCGTCGCCTGCTTCGCTCGACCGCCCTTCGGCGCGCGGTAGGTCTGCGGCCGCGCAGCGGCAGCCGGCGGCTCAGTGCCTTCTGGAACCGTCAACTTTGCATCGCCGGACAGCGCCAACGATTTCCATTTACCCGCGTACTGAAACCAGACGCGCTCGCCGGGAATGTCCCAGCGCACGTCGCTGACGCGACCCGCAGCGCCGCCAGGGCTCTCGATCGCACTCACCCGTTGCGCACCGGGCAGACTGTCAAAGGGAACCCACTGCGCATGCGCGCGACATGCACTGAACGCCGCGATAGTGCAAAGGAACATCCGGAGCGCGGTCGAGTTGAGCGCGCGATAGAAAGGTGTGATCTTCATAGTGATGTCCAGGGTCAGCTGCGACTGTCGAACGCCGTCATGGCGCGGAATGCGCGGTAGCGATCATCAATCTGTCCAGCCGTCAGCCGCGAGAGCCGATCGAGCCCGAACGCTTCGATGGTGAAACTTGCAAGCACCGTGCCCCACGCCATGGCGTGGCGCAGCGTTTCAAAGTCATGCTTACCGGTACGTGCAAGGTGCGCCATGAATCCACCGGCAAAGGTGTCGCCTGCGCCGGTTGGATCGATCACCTGGGAAAGATCCGCAGGAAACGCAGGGATACTGGCGACGCCGTCGCGATGCACCAGGATGGCGCCGTGCTCACCCTTCTTAACCACCACGAAATGACGCGGTCCGTTCTTGAGGACTTCACGACCCGCGCTGACTACGTTGCGGCAGTCGGTGAGTTGCATCGCCTCTTCATCGTTCATGATCACGCCGTCCACTTCGGCCAAGAGATTCATGAGTTCCGGACGAGCAATATTGATCCACAGGTCCATGGTGTCGCAGACGGCGAGCGGCTTGTTTGGGAAGCGACGCAGCAAATCAAGTTGCACGAGCGGGTGCGTGTTGGCAAGGAACAACACCTTGCTATCCAGGTACGAGGCCGGTACCGCTGGCGGCGCTTCTTCCAAGACTCCCAGACGCGTGAAGAGCGTCTCGCGGCGATTCATGTTGTCGAAGTAGCGGCCGCCCCATGCGAAGGTTTGGCTGCCCGGGCGACGCTCAAGTCCTTGCAGGCACACGTTGGGGAATGCGCGGAATTGCTTCTCGTGCGCTTCCGGCCAATCACCGCCGACGGCGCCGACCACGCGGACTGGCGTCAGCTGGCTGGCAGCTGCTGCGAAGTACGCGCAACTTCCGCCGAGGACTCCAGTGGCCTCGCCTGTGGGTGCGTGCAGTGTGTCAATTCCGATGGTTCCGGTGACGAGAAGGGCCATGCTTTGAAGTGTACGCAGGTCACTCGTCGCCTTCAGCGGGCTTGGTCCACCCCAGACCCATGGGAATTCCAATCAGGGTGCCGGCAGCAATATCCACGGGCATGGCCATCGACCAACCCGGAAGCCCACGCTGCACCACCACTTGATCCCGGGGCGCCTTCAGGGTGTAGGCGGTGAAGAGTTGCGCAATTCCAATAGCAAAAACCGGCGTAGCCATCAGGAGAATCGGCTGAGAATCACCAACCAAGCGCCGACCGAGGAACGCGGTGGCAACGCCGCCGAGGACGGCAGCGCCAATTGCCTGACCCTTGAGCTCGGTGCGCGAGAGGAGATACATGGCGACGACCGCCAAGAGTCCAGCCGCCAATGCGCGGCCAGCGTCAGAATTGAAGACTTCATGGATGAACGCCCCGCCCTTGGTGCGCGCGGGGAGATCTAAGAGCGGACCAGAAACGCGGAAGACGATGGCCGACATCAACAGCACGGCGCCTGACCACGCGATGGTTTCAAAGGCGATCGGTAGAAGTGAGTCGCCGTCGAACGCGGCGTCAAGAATCGTGCCCGATTGACCGGAAATCACGGCGAGCCCACAGCCGAGGACGAACAGTCCAACGGCAGCATTGATCAGCCGACCAACGATCGACGCAATGGCGCAGCACAGGGCTGATCCCAGGCCGAGGGCGAGCGCTGCGGTCGCGGGATGGACCGCGTCGGTGCAGGTGGGACCAGCCACACCACGGGCGCTGGCCAGGAACGGCAGAACCGGCAGCATGACAAGAATGCACGCTGCAATGCCAAGAAATAGGACCGAGTAGCGCGCGAACGGGTTCTGCATGGCGACAGTCGTACCCGCCCCGCGCGGCGGATGCAAGCCCTGCGTATCTTT
>CAMDCW010000173.1 GCA_945890745.1 Phycisphaera mikurensis NBRC 102666 | reverse complement strand
GCACTTCATCGGTTGAACCATCCGGAAGGATCGGGGATCGGTTGGCAAGAGACGGTTCCGCTTGCGATCGCGGTGAGTGACTACGGCCGTAGCAAACTTCACAGGCAGCGGGATCGATTTATCAGTGGGCTGCTTGCTGAAGGCCACTTGAGTCCGAGTGCGCCAATTGTTGCGGGTCTTGTACTGCTTGGTCGAAAGGACGTGAGTGCGAGGATCATGAGGCATGTACCGCCAGAGGCGAAGTTGTTGCACGCGATGGACACGTACCGAACGATCGGTCGAACCGCTCGTGTCGATCCGGTTGACCTGTTGGTGCGCGCGGCGATACGGTGTTGGGACATGGGCCGATCACCTTGCGGCATCCCGTATCGATGCCACGGCACTCGATTCTCGTATCGGCGAATTAGTGATCCGATTTATTACACCCCGATCGCAGCGAGTTTCGCATCACTCACGGAAGCGGCGGACGTCGCGCCTACAGCAATCGCGGAAAACGATCGACCACAAGCCGCGAAAATCACTCTAACCCTCGCCGATTTTTGGAAGCGAACGCGCGTGGAGCGATCGTGCGCTCCGTGGGTGAGTGGCACCGCCGAGCATCTTGCGCTTCTCTCCAGTGATTTATGCCCAGCAGAATTACTGCAAACACGGGCACGGTCACGCGACTGGATGGTCCGGCTGAGTATCGCCATGAGCCGCACGGTCGACCGTTCCACGCTCGAACACCTTCGGCTCGACCGCCACTGGTTAGTGCGCAGCGCGGCCGAGGAGGCATTCGCACGCTTGCCTGCGCCGGTCCCGGAGAAGGACATATCACAACTGATTTATGAGACGGCTCGATTGGGATTCTCCAATCGAGAGATTCTTGAAATGCCGAGACAGACGCATCGGTCACTCATTCATATGATCGAACGCGAATTGCTCAAAGGCAAGACTCCGACAGCAGCGCAGGTGGAGGGGTTCAAAGAGATCCTTGGCTATCTCTGGCATCCCGCGCTCTCGGCGTTGCAGAATCAAGCGCCGGACTAAGCGGCGCGAAGTCATGCGGTCTACGAGGCGGGTGACGCTACCGTGCGTTCCGCAATGATTTCCATAACAGTCGGTGCCATCAAAAATGCACCGGATTCCAATGTTGCAGCGTCAATATCCGCGAAGAGTTCTTCCGTCCATTGCGGCGTGGCAAGTTTCAGCGCGACCAGTCGCGGTGCGTAGGTACGGATGAACCCGGCGGGCCAGTGCCAGAGCGGCTCGGATGGGCGCGCCACCCGCGCGATCGGGCGCAGGGAGGTGACGGTCATGCCGGCGTCAGTGATGAGCGTGGGAAGTCGATCTGCAATGTTCGCATTTCCGCCGTCCGCGGCGAAGCTCTTCATCGCCAGCTGCACAAACTCCGCCACGCGCGTTCCGTTCGGATGAAGCGCATAGGTTTCGTAATTCACATATTCGTGGAATGCAACGCGACCGCCGGGGGCGAGCGCGTCGCGCACGGCGCGCACGAGCATGGCGGGGTCGCGCACAAACATAGCAACCCAGCGGCACCACACGGCATCGAACTGCCCGTGCATATCGGCGGGCAGTGGGGCGTGCATCAGGTCAAAAACGCGAACGTCCGTGTTGGGACTCTTGTGAGCGATGGCGCGCTGTTGTGATTGACGCACAAATTCTGGAGCGATGTCGAGCCCGGCAACGCGCCCTTCGGCGCCGACTTCTGCAAGGAGTGATTCAAGTACGAGGCCGGGGCCGCATCCAATGTCAAGAACGCGAGACCCGCGCGTGATCCCTGCCGCGCGCCAAGCGTGGCGCATCTCATCGAGCCACAGTGCATGCTGGCTCGCAAGCCGATCGCGTTCTGCGTCGTGCGTACCGAGCACGTATTCGTGGGTGGGGCGGGGCTTCATGACGTGTGTGGGTGTGATACAGCAGATCAGGTGGGGTTGGATCTTCGCATGACGCGTCGCCGCGTCGCTGCACATTCGCCGCGCCCGCGATACCTGCGGTAGATTGCCATCATGCCTCGCAGAGTCGCCATCGTTGCAGCCATCCGAACCCCGATCGGCCGTCACGGGGGCACGCTTGCCTCGGTGCGCCCAGACGACCTCGCCGCGCATGTCATTCGGGCAGTTGTTGCGCGCGCGGGAATTGACCCGACACTTGTTGACGATGTCTACTTCGGTGCAACCAACCAGGCAGGTGAGGACAATCGCAACGTGGCGCGCATGGCTGCGCTCTTGGCGGGTCTGCCCGCGACCGTTCCTGGCGCCACCGTCAATCGCCTGTGTGCGTCTGGCCTTGAGGCCGTGAACATCGCCGCGCGCATGATCGAGTCGGGCGCGGGCGATATCATGATCGCGGGCGGCGTTGAGTCGATGAGCCGCGCGCCGTATGTCCTGAGTAAGTCGGAGCAAGCCTTTGGCCGCGAACAGCAGATGTTTGACTCCACCATCGGTTGGCGCTTTGTCAATCCGCGCCTCGCAGCGATGTATCCGCCGATCTCGCTGGGTGAGACAGCAGAGAATGTAGCGCGCGCGCACCACGTCTCGCGAGCGGACCAAGATGAGTTTGCGCTTGCGAGTCAGCAGAAGTGGGCCGCTGCGCACGCCGCCGGTCGATTCCGCGACGAGATTGCGCCGGTAGAAATCCCGCAAGGGAAAAACCCGCCGATCAACTTCGACACCGACGAACATCCGCGCCCGGACACCACGCTTGTAAAGCTTTCCGCCCTGAAGCCAGCGTTTTCAAAGGCCGCCGACGCGACAGTGACGGCCGGCAACTCATCAGGCATCAACGATGGCGCTGCGGCACTGGTCTTGGTCGAAGCGTCGCGCGCCGCCGCGCTTGGACTGAAGCCGATCGCCTTTGTTGGAGCATGCGCGTCAGCGGGTGTGGATCCAGCGCACATGGGAATTGGGCCGGTTCCAGCGATTCAGAAGCTGTTTGCACACACGGGGCTTTCCGCAGGCGATATCGATCTTGTCGAATTGAACGAGGCGTTCGCAGCGCAGTCGGTTGCGTGCGTGCGCGGACTTGGCTTTGATATGGCGCGCGTCAATGTCAATGGCGGCGCCATCGCGCTCGGTCATCCGCTCGGCGCAAGCGGTGCGCGCATTGTGGTAACGCTTCTCCACGAGATGCAACGCCGCAACGCCAAGCGCGGCATCGCTTCGCTCTGCGTGGGTGTCGGACAGGGGCTTGCGACACTCTTCGAGCGGGCGTAAGTTCGTTCAGCCAGTCTTCTTCAATCCGCTTTCGATCGCGCCGACAAGCGCGTCGATGTCCGCCTCGACCATCGGCGTGGACAACATGGCCGTGCATGTTCCAACCAGCAGGAATCCTTCGTTGAAGAGATGCTCAAGCATCATCTTGAGTCGGCGGTTCTCGTCAGCGTTGGTGTACGCCTCGCGGTAGTTCGCTGGCACGGTGGCCTTCATGTGCAAGCGGAACATACTGCCGCCGCCGGTCACACTGGCGCACGCGTTGGTGCGCTGAATTGCCTCCGCGATGCCGTTACGAGCGCGGTCGCCCAGCGCGTTCAGACGTGCCACAGCAGGCTGATCGAAGTGCTCCATGGCGATACGCCCCGCAGTCATCGTGACTGGATTTGCGGAGAACGTTCCCGAAAGTGGAAAGAGCAGTTTCGCGGCGCCTGGGTTCAGCACTTCCATTACATCGGCGCGACCAGCAAGCGCGCCGACCGGGAATCCACCGCCGATCATCTTGCCAAGGGCAGTGATATCGCCATGAATCCCGTATTGCTGCTGCGCGCCGCCGTATTCGGTGCGGAAGGTGATGACTTCATCGAGCACCAGAAGCGCACCGTTCTTGTCGGTCCACTCACGTATTGCGGTGACAAACTCGGGCGACGCAGGCTTCAGGCCCACGCGATGCGGCAGCAGGTCGAGCAGCACGCATGCCAGATCGCTGCGGTGCTCATTCAGCAGGGCGATCGCTCGATCAACATCGTTGAATGGAATGATCACCACATCGTCCATCGCTGATTGCGGCTGCCCATGCACCAACGCCACGCGATTGGGGTGATCGACACTCCCCCAATTTGCAGGTGATGAGCCTTGGCTGGTTTCGACATAGTCATAGGCACCGTGGTAGGCGCCTTCCACTTTCGCAATCTTTGGGCGACCCGTGAACGCACGCGCGGCCTTCAGAGCGGCCATCACTGCCTCAGTGCCGGAATTCACGAAACGAATTTGGTCAAAGCCCGCACTACGCGAACAGATGTGTTCCGCATGCAGAACCTCCTGCTCAGTGGCCATCATGAAGGCGCTGCCGCGCGCAAGTTGCGCGGAGGCGGCCTCAACAACCGGCTCATATGCGTGTCCGTGAATCAGCGAGGCAACATTGTTTGCGAAGTCGATGCGGGTGACACCGTCGATATCAGTGACGCGGCAACCCTTGCCGTACGCCACATAGGGTGGAACCGACGACCACAGCACGGTGTTGCGGCTGACACCGCCGGGCATCACCTTCTTGGCGCGCTCAAAGAGTTGCGCGCTGCGGCTGGTTGCTGGAGTGGTGGCTGGAGTGGTTGCGCCCGTGGTGGAGTTGGTTGTCAATGGAGTTTCCTCACTTGCGAGCGTGGTTGGTAATGATTGGCGCACCGGTGCGTTCTTGCACAAAGTCAAAGGCTATGCCGGGGGCGAGTTCGACAAGCGCAAATCCGCGCTCGGTGACATCAATGACCGCCAGATCTGAGTAGATACGCGTCACTACGCCGCGGCCAGTGAGCGGGTAGGTGCAGTGCTGGACAAGCTTTGGCTCGCCTTCCTTGGTGACGTGCGTGGTCATGACAAACACGCGCTTCACGCCAGCCACCAAGTCCATCGCGCCACCGACGGCGGGAATCGCGTCATCGGCGCCGGTAGACCAATTCGCCAGGTCACCGTTGGCCGCTACTTGCAGCGCGCCGAGCACAGAGAGATCAAGATGTCCGCCGCGAATCATGGCGAAACTGGTGGCTTGGTCAAAGAACGCAGCGCCCGGCATCATGGTCACGCGACGCTTGCCTGCGTTGATGAGTTCCGGGTCACTCTCGCCCGCGGCGGGTGAGGGGCCCATGCCAAGCAGGCCGTTCTCGGTGTGATAGATAAAGGTGCGCCCCTCGGGCACATGGCTTGCGACAAGCTCAGGGATACCAATTCCAAGGTTCACATAGGAACCGTTTGGAATGTCCTGCGCCAGGCGCTTGGCGATTCCGTCGCGCGTCCAACCGTTGGAAGGGGCGCTCGTCATGGGTAACTTGCTCCCGCTTCGTTGAGCGCGGATTCAAGTGCTGGCGACGGCACATGCACAACGCGGTCCACAAAGATGCCAGGGGTAACGATCGCTTCTGGATCGAGGGCGCCAGCTTCAACAACTGCCGCGGCCTGCACAATGGTCACGGTTGCGGCGGTAGCCATCATGGGCGCAAAGTTTCGCGCGGTGCGGTGGTACAGAACGTTCCCGTGCGTGTCGGCTTTGCAGCCCTTGATGAGCGTGAAGTCTGCACGAATGCCGTACTCAAGGACATGCTCGCGGTTGTTGAACACGCGGGACTCTTTGCCTTCCGCGAGCGGCGTTCCCACTGCGGTTGGCGTGTAGAACGCCACAATTCCAGCGCCGCCGGCGCGAATCCGCTCTGCGAGTGTTCCTTGCGGGACCAGCTCGAGTTCAAT
>CAMDCW010000172.1 GCA_945890745.1 Phycisphaera mikurensis NBRC 102666 | reverse complement strand
CCCGTATCCTGAAACCCCGCTCGCCTGCCGAGCGGATCGAAGATACTAGCCGAAAGGCTTCCATTCGGGAAGCCGCCCATACCTGAGCCCACAACACATGTTTCAGCACCTTTTTCGGTTGCCATCGCTGGTTGCACTCTCCGTCTTCGTAGCGCTCGGCGCTGGCGGGCGGGGGGCAGCGGCGGGGAATTCATGCGTTGGGCAGTTTGACGGAACGCCCACATCCATGGCCATCGACGGCGCACAGGTGGGTGCTTCCACGGCCATCGCTGGCGCTGACGTTCTGGTTGGCGCGCCTGGGCTTGGATCGGTGGCGGTGTATCGACGGATCAATGGTCTTTACAACGTGGTCTCCACGCTGGCCCGGCCATCCACCATCCTGGCCGAGTCCAGCGGATTTGGTCGAGACATCGCTGTTGACGGAAACGTCGCCGCGGTGAGTGCCCCGTTTCATAACTCTTCGCAAGGTGCGGTGGTTCTGTATTCACGCGCGTCAAACGGAACATGGTCGTTCTTGCAGACGATCAATTCTCCGCTTGACCTTGCAAACGGCGTCTTTGGATTGAGTGTCGCCATGAGTGATGGCTTCCTTGCCATCGGTGCGCCGGGCGCTATCAACGCCTCGGGCTATGCGCGCGGAGCCGTGTACCTGTACGAACGCGCTCCCGCGGGTACGTACTCGGTGGTGCGCCGGTTTGATCCGGTGGAAGCAACCGCGGCGCAGGACAAGTGGTACGGCTGGGGTGTTGGTCTTGGTAATTCCACGCTAGTGATTGCGGCACCCGGTGAGTCGCTCACTGCTGATGGCGGCAAATTGGGCACCATGTATGTGTATCGCCGCGATGATGTTGGTACGTGGAACACGCCGCTTCGAAGGAAGTCTCCCGGCGTTTCTGGTGGCACCTTTGGTACGGACCTGGCCGTGGGCACCGAAGAAATCTCCGGCACTGGCGTGTCGATCTTTATGCGCGAGCAGGGCGCCATCGAAGATTACGTATGGATGTATTCGACCGCGCTCAGCGTGCCATCCCTGAAGTTCGCATTCGAAACCACTTCAACACCGGCATTTGGTGGCGATCCGCTGACTGACTGCGTGCTCACCAACTCCTTAGCGATCCATGAAGGATTTGGACTCGTCGGCTCCGCGACTGATTCAGAGGTAATTAAGTTCGTGTACGCGGGTGCGACATGGAGCATTGACGGGTTTGAGACGTATCCCGGCGGTGGCGTTTCAAGTCAATGGGGTCAAGCGGTGGCGGTTGGTCATGATCACATAGCTATTGGCGCGCCGTACTACGATTTCGGATTGAACGAGGAATATGGCCTCGTCTCCATCCGCACGCACAGATTCCCCGACTGCGATGCGGACGGCGACATTGATGCCTGCGTGATTGCGATTGCTGGCTCGTCGGTGGTTGACCTGAATAGCGACGGCGTGCCCGATACTTGCCAAGCCGTCACCGCACCGACCGTGGTGACCGCCACGGAAGGCACACGCACCGACGGCGTTGCGTTGGTGTGGCCGACCGTTGATCGCGCCGTGAGCTACAAAATTACGCTGATGACCGGCACCGTTGAGACAGACGTTGGATATGCCTACGTCGCTCAGTACATCGATACCGCGGCCGCTGCGGGCGTTGAGCGCACCTACCGGGTGCGATCGGAATCCGCCGGCGGAGTGCTCTCCTCTGGATCAGCCACTGCTACGGGTTGGCGGATGCTTGCCACGCCAACCAGTGTGGCGGCGACGTACGCAACCAGTCTCTCCGCCGTGACGGTGACATGGGGTGCCGTGAGTGGCGCCACTGGATACAAAGTGGTGCGGGTTCGTGGAGCTGAGGTTCTACAACTTGCCACCCTTGGCGATGTGCAGACGTACTCCGACACCACCGCGACGCCCGGCCTTGCTTATGAGTATTTCGTGCGCGCTACGTGCTCGCTTGGCGAGAGTGCGCTGAGTGTCGGTGCACTCGGCAAGATTTCCAGCGTCTCCATTCCGCCCGCAACGGTCACGGCCAGCTACGGCACCAGCCTGACGGCGGTGACGGTGACGTGGAGTGCCGTGGAAGATGCCATTGGTTACAAGATCCTGCGCTCGCTCAATGGCGTCGTCACGACGCTTGCAACGGTGACGGGGGTCCTGACCTACAGCGACACCACTGCGACACCCGGTGTGCAATACTTCTATGCGGTGCAATCGGTGTCCAACCCGGGCACAAGCGCTGCGAGCACTGCGGTTCTTGGCATGGTCGCCGCCAATGCCACGCCGCTTTCGCTGACGGCAACGGATGGCACTTCCAGCAGCAGCGTCACGGTGACATGGACCGCCGTTGATGGTGGATCAACGGGCTACACCATTCTTCGTGGCGAGGGTTCCAAGAAGCCAAAGGCCATCGCCACCGTTGGTGCTGCCATTCGGACGTACATCGATACGGCAGTTCCAAAGGCATCGAAACTTTATAAGTACACGGTTCGATTGGCGTCAGCGACCACTGGTGGGTTGGTGAACACCGGATGGAAAGCTCCCGCGGGCCCGTCTGGCCTGACTGCCACCGAAGGGACGCTGAGTACCGGCGTGCAGTTAACGTGGGTGCTTGCGCCAAAGTCGAGCAAGGTGTCCGCTTACCAAGTGTGGCGTACGCCTCCAGGTGGAACGGCCGTTCTGCTTGGCTCGGTCAGCAAGAAAACCAAGACGGTCACTGATCAGGGCGGCACGCCTGGCATTCTGTACACCTATTCATTGCGTGCAGTGGTGGCGTTGGGAACAACGCCAGCGATCACCGACACTGGTTGGCGCACGCTCGTGGCTCCCGCCACGCTGATTGCATCCGACACACTCACCGACAAGATTTCGGTGGCGTGGACAGGAGTCTCAGGCGCTACCAGTTACCTGCTCACTCGCATAGGCGGAGCAAGTCAAGTGACATTTACTACTGTCACCAATAGTTACAACGACACGTCAGCAGTGGCTGGTATCACCTACACCTACCGCGTGCAGGCCATCTGCACGCTGGTGACCACGGGGTCGAGCCCAACCGATACCGGCACGCGCGTGTCATCGTTCAGCATGCTGCTTGCAGGCGGCGGGGCTGCTGCGGGTGGTTCGGTGGACTCAAGTGGTCGCGTGAGTTCCAACTCCGATACGCCTGACGAAATGGAAGGTTCCGCTGACGACGAAACGTCGGCGGATCACACCTGGCTCATTGATGGGGTCAAGATTGAGAACGGTCCGTTTGTGATGAATCATCACGACGCCATGGTGGTCAAGCTTCGCGATCCTGCTTCTGCTGAGGACGCCTCGATGTTGGTGCTCTTTGGCGAAGGCTTCCTTGATGGAACGCTTCGAGTTGCCTTTGACGAGTACCAGCCAAGCATCGGTGATGAATGGACGGTGATCCTCTCTGGTGGACTGGTTGGTGACTTCCGCCGCGTGCTGCTACCAGCGCTCCCAGAAGGCATGAGCATGGAGACCGAACGTGTCGGAACCATCTACCAAGTACGGGTGATTGCTACGCCGGAGTAAGCGGGGCACGGTCGCACGACGCGACGAACACATTGCATGCAACAAAAACCCCTTCCGCGAGGAAGGGGTTTTTCTTTCAATTGAATCGCAGCGCGTTCTTACGCAGTGACTGCAGCGTTCGTTCCGTTAGCGGTACGTACCCAGCGCTTGCCGAGCTCAGTCTGCGCAAAGTCTGGTTCGCGGCGCGCGATGGCGGCGGCGATCAGGCCCATGAACATCGGCTGCGGCTCCAACGGACGGCTGGTGAGTTCCGGGTGGAACTGCGCGCCGATGAAGTACGGGTGCACAGAGATCGGTAGTTCCAACACCTGCATGATTGGATGCTTAGTGTGACGACCACTGAAGATCAGGCCGCCAGCAGTGAGGGCAGCCACGTGCTTGGGGTCAACCTCATAGCGATGACGGAAGCGTTCGCGCACCACTTCGCGACCGCCAAAGACCAAGTGCGCCAAGGTGCCGCGTTCGATCTGCACATCCTGACCACCAAGGCGCATGGTGCCGCCCATGATGCCTTCGATCTTCTTCTGATCCGCCAGTTCGCTGATGACGGGGTGCGTGGTGGCGGGATCAAATTCGGTGCTGTGTGCGTCGGTCCAGCCGAGTACATCGCGCGCGTATTCGATGACTGCTACTTGGAAACCGAGGCAAATGCCTAAGAACGGCACGCGGTCCACGCGCGCTGCTTCCACGCAGCGGACCTTGCCTTCAACGCCGCGCATTCCAAAGCCGCCTGGCACAATCACGCCGTCAAACTTACTAACGATCTGCTTGGCTTCGGCAAGGGTTGCCACATCGCTGGTATCGAGCCATTCAATTTCGATTTCCGTACCGAGCGCAGTGCCGCAATGCTCAATGGCCTTGTCGATGGATGCGTAGGCGTCGCGCAGGCTGGCGTACTTGCCCAAGACGCCAATGCGCACCTTGTGGGCGCGTGGCGCATTGAGTCGCTTGGTGAATGCACTCCAAGTAACGCGTTCGCGATCCTCTTGCTTGGCGTTGACACGCTCGTGCAATTTGAGGAGCGAAAGAATCTCGCGGTCGAGTCCACCGTCGCGCATGGCGTCCGGGATGGTGTAGATGCTGGCGCGGTCGTGCATTGAGAAGATGCGCGGCAGCGGCACGTTGGAGAACATGGCGATCTTCTGCATCACCTTTTCAGTGACCGGATTCTTGGCGCGACACGCGATGAGTTGCGGCTGCACGCCCGCTTCCATCAGTCGCTTGATGCCAAGTTGTGCTGCCTTGGACTTTTGTTCGCCCAAGATGGACGGCTCCAAGATGTAGGTAAGTGCTACAAAACAGCAGTTTTCCGAGCCTTCTTCAAAGGCCAGTTCGCGCAGTGCTTCAATGTAGAAGCCGTTCTCGTAGTCGCCCGCGGTGCCGCCCACTTCAACAAAGACCACATCGCAGGGCTTGCCCGCGTTGCCGGTCATTGCCAGTTGTCGCAGTCGCATCTTGACGGCGCCGGTGACGTGCGGAATCATTTGCACATCACGCCCGAGGTATCCGCCACGGCGTTCGCGTTCAAGAATTTCGGTGTAGATCTGACCGGCAGTGACGAAGTTCAGGCGCCCAAGGTTCTGGTTGAGGACACGCTCATAGGTGCCCAGGTCCATGTCGGTTTCCAGACCGTCTTCAAGCACAAACACTTCGCCGTGGCGATAGGGGTTCAGCGTGCCGCTATCGATATTCAGGTAACCCTCCATCTTGATGGGGGCGACCGTCAGTCCTTTGTCTTTCAGAAGCTTGGCGAGGGAACTTGAGAAGATGCCCTTGCCGAGACCGCTCATCACCGTGCCGATGACCACCACGTACTTGGTGCGTCCGGGCTGGTATCCGCGCGGCGTTGGGCTGAAGCCCTCGCTCGATTCGTCGGAAGCGCCGAATTGGGCAAGGAAACCAGCCGACGCGTGGTCGGGATTTGGTTGAAACTGACGAGATTGCGCGCCGTATCCGTCCTTGGGCATGTCATACGGTAGCACGGGGGCGGGGTTGGATTCAATCCTTCATTGTTGCCTGAAATGGAGCAGTTTCTTGTGGGTGCCAGTCCGTGAGGGGAACCCGGTAGAGGAAATGCGCTGTGGCGGTGCAGGTGCCTGGGTGCGGCGTGGTGGGCGCGATCGTTCCGTAGGGGTTCGAAACTGCGCGGAACTTTGGAACGCAAGGGCGCTGACCCGGTAAGTTTTATTCCTATGGACAACCCGATCATCGCCCGCGTTCTGCCATTTGCACTTGCGATTCCCTTACTCACAGCGGTGC
>CAMDCW010000171.1 GCA_945890745.1 Phycisphaera mikurensis NBRC 102666 | reverse complement strand
AAACTTGATCGCGATCTGTACTACCGCCCAGTACTGCATGACGCCAACAATCAGTTCACTATCAACGGCGACTATCTCTCTGGACCTGGATTTGCAACCAATTACGAAGAACCGGCTCGCCTCAGTAATCGCGACTACGTGATGCTTGGCGACAATTCATCGGCAAGCCGCGACGCCCGCTTGTGGGGTCGGGCACACGCGCTGACTTTGGAAACGTTCGGTGACGCCCAGCCCGGCGTGGTGCCGCGTGAAATGATCGTTGGTAAGGCTTGGGCGGTGTATTTCCCAGCACCCGTCGTGGCGCCGCCACTGCCATTCGTCCCGGACTTTGGGCGTATTCGCTTTATTCGATAGTGTTGCAGCGGTCTGACGCCGCGCCACACTGGTGGGCGTTACGGCTGCTTTCCGGCCGCTTTCACCGTATCAAACGCAGCGGAGTAATCGCTTCCCGCCAGTGCGATCAGTGCATTCACGTCAATGAATTGCACGCCGCGCACGGGATCAGCGCGTTTGAAACGAGCTTTCTGTTCATCCAGCGGCAGGTCGAACGGCACTTCGAAATTCATGTCAGTCAGCGCGGAGCCGCCGCTGTCGGCGTGCTGTGTCTTGGCTGCGGTCACAGCGGTAGTGATCTTCTCAATGGCGCTTGCTGAATAGAGGTCGGTCAGCCGAATGAGCGCCGCATCGCGCTGATCGGGCATTTGGTCACCGTTGAGTACGGATGCAAATGCAACACGTGCAAAGACCGCACCGGGCCCGCGCTGCTTGAGAATCTGCACGCGCGCAGCGATCGCCTCGTTGGCAGAGGCGTCTCGGCGCGGCATCCCCGCGGTGACAATGTCCTTGGCGTCATCTTCCATACCCTTGCGGAAACCGAACGGATCGCCGGTTGGCATGAACACCAGTGCGCGTTCCATTTCATCAATACCCGTCTTGGAAATCGGCCCAATCTTCGCGGCTTCCTGCACAGCTGCGCTGGTTTCACGCCAAATACTGTGTGCCAGCGCGGACCGTGGCAAGGACGGATCCATGGCAAGTAGGGCACCAACGCGATATGCGGTGACCGCAGCGGCGACGATGGCCTCGGGCTGTTTGTACTCGCGCGCCCTGCGCAAGCCATCAGCAAGCGCCATGCGCGTGGCGCCGCGAATTCCACCAAGCAGCATGATGTCAAGTGTTGGCGCGCGGTGACGCAGCGCCGTGAAATCACAGCGCTTGCAACTGATCGCCTCAGCCAGTGGCTTCAGGACATTGCGATCAGCGCGTGTGAGAATGTCCATGGCGCGCTCCGTGCGCGGGGCATCAAGCGCAGCGGGTGCAACGCGTAGCAATTCAAGCGACTCCTGCACTTCGTCTGGCACACTCCGCGCACCGGCACTCGCGCGTGAAAGAAACAACGCGGCGTTCATGACGTCCTCGCGCTTCTCCTTGCCATCAGCAATCACTTGTAAGCGCGCAAACAGCAGAGCAAGGTCTTGGTCCGCGGAAAGTTTCCGCTGATAGATGCTGGCAAACTCTGGGAGCACCAACTTTGCAAGCGGCCCAAATCGACCACCCTCTGCATATTGCGAAAGACGCCGCAACGCGTCGATCGCTGCATTTGGATCGGGGCTTGAGAATGCCAACGCGGCGCGGTCGTAGACAGTGCGCAGGGACTCGGCGGAACTCCGTGCATTTTCAAGGGTAATTTCCGAGCCCTTCCCACCACCGTCCACCGCGGTGATCATCGCCTGGATGTCTTTGTCAGACTTGGCGCCGCGCACGCTGTTGTTCAGTAACTCCCACTCTCCCTTGATGGCATCGCCATATCGAAACGGATCCGAGCCCTTGAGTGGTCCAAGTGCCTCAAGCAATTGTTGCGCGGCCTTCTGATCAACCGCACCGGCATCAATGGCCTCATTAGTTGTGTCCGCCAGCATGGAACCAAGCGATGAACCGACCATGGAGCTAATGGCAATTCGATCCTGCCCAGACTGCGCGCCCATGATTCCAAGCGCAGCCAGACTCACCAACGCGTCGGCGGAGTTGCTGTCATCAAGCTCCGCAATCACTTGAACGCGCATCAGGCGCGCTGCGCTGCGCATGTTGGGAAGGTGCTCCAGTGTCAGCGCAAATCCCTTGCTGCGGTCAAGGTCCCAGTCGGCACGCTTCACTCGCGCCGCAGCATCAAACTGTTGGCGCACGGCGGCGGTTCGTTGCAGCAAGACGTCAAGCTGCGCACGTTCTTCTTGTGTCACCGGATAGTGGAGATTTCCAAGGAACGCTTCCTCATCGGTACTGATGATTGGGGCGGGCGTTCCATAGCCGGCGGCCTGAAACGCGGCGCGCCACAGTGGCGCAGCGTTGTCTTGCGCAGTCGCCCGCGAGACCAGCATTCCGGCAGCGCACACGCACAGCGCAACCAGCATGCGCTGCAGAATCACGGATGGCAGCAGGAATGGCGTGCGCATGGATACAGGGTATCGGGTTGTGCGCCAGGCCTGAACCGTGTGCGCGGTGGCGTGCTGTGCGGATTCGCTTACAGCAGCCGCAACGTTGGCAAGCCCTTACTGCGTTCGCGCCAGTCGATTAGGGGCTCGACCAGCGCGTGAAGTCTCCACGCGGCGCGAACCAAACCCAGTCAGTGGTTAGTCCATTCTGCGGCGCATTCCACGGCACCCGAACGTCAGGGTTAGTGGAAGCTGATTCCCCAGGATTCTCGCCGAGCACGGCGGGGATGCAAATCGTGAGGTCGCCGCGGTCATCAACACCATCGCGGCCGATGGACCAGATCCGAAATCCATCGGCTTCAGAAGACATCAGTACTGGCTTGCCGGACCATGGATCCTCGGGCGCCGTTGCCATGAACGCAGGCACCAGATCGCTTGCAGCATTCGGCCACGCCCCATGCGCGCGACGATAGCGCTCAGCTGCGTACCCGGTCGCCGTCGCAAGGCACACGGCGCGTCCAATAGCGGACACGTGTGAAGCCTCCCCAAGCGCTGGCGTGAGAAAGCTCACCAAGCACCAGCGCCAGCGCTCCGCAGTACCTGCCATCATCATTCCAAGTTCATTATCCGATTCTGCGCCGCGCGAGTGATCAAAGTCACGAAGCGGGAGAGACGCGTCTTCCTCGTAGCGAGAGATAATCGTGTTATAGCGGTCAAGCATGTCGCGCCTGCCGACGACGTACATCGCAGCGAATGGCGCAAGGATTCCGCTGCTTGCTGCTGCCATCCGTTGGGTCATGTCCCCTGGAGCATCCGGGTTCGTTTCACCAAGTGCCTTTCCAAGGCCAAGCGCCTCCATCTGCGCGAGCGAGGGTCGGAACCAACCACCGCCGTTCCCGTTGTCGGTGTACATGCGCTGGACAACATCATTGAACGCCAGGCGTTCAGAGTCAAGGTTGAGGTGCTGAAGCTGGACAGGAACACTCATGGCGGCAGCTTGCATGCGCGCAAGTTGCGAATCAGTGAACAACTCTGGCTTCCACTCAAGCAATGCCATCATTCGCCCAAGCGTCATTCGGCGCATGGCAACTCCAACCAGGTCGTTCACAAGGAAACGACCTTCTTGCGCGTGTATCGAGAGAGCTATGCCTGCCTCAGCGTCGCGCGTGGCGCGCTCGCCGTCACCAATCTCCGCTGCGGCGAACATATCGACTGCAAGAATGCGCGCCGCCGTACGCATTGGCGCCAGGTGTGGAAGTAAGAGGCTGAACATCGGAAATTCGTTCGCGCTCGCCGCGCCGCTTGAACTCGCACTCGGCAGAAGCCTCTTGCCAAGGAGCCGCGCATCCGCTTCGGACACCGGTACACCAATAGGAAATCCAAACACCGGACGGCGCGTTGCATCGCGGAGTGTTGCAAGTGGCGCGGCATTGGCCATAAGCCATTCGCGCGCGCCAGCCCACTGCTCACTGCCTGGATACGGCATGGCGTTCATTGCCTCAACGCCGGCCGATTCGTGTGCGGGATCATCAGCGCCAAGGCCCATGACCACCATTTGGTCTCGAAAGTCCGGCCACACTGCTTGCTCTGGCGAAACCGCTACCGGCATCATGGCGCGCAACGCTGCAACATGATCAATGCGAACGACCGGTTCGTGGAACCACAGCCACGCGCCGAACGCGATGTATAGAAAGGTGACAGCAAAGATGGCGCGCACGGTCCACGTGAGGAAGCGGCGGACCGCCCGGCGAAGCGGAGAGCGTTGATCGTTGGCCGAAGTGCCCGGCTTTCCAGCGGTGGATTTCGGATGGTCGACCATAGTGATCGCTTGCTCAACCCCTGCCAAGAGCGCCCGTGGTTCGCACGGCGGAACGTCTCGGTAGTTTCATCGTAACGAGCGGGTTTCAATGGTGCGTGCGGAGCAGATCGGCGGTCGCGGTGTGAATTGTTCGTGGTTTACGGACTTTGCCGGCAATCCGCGGCTTGCGCGGCTTGGTAATCGGTGAATTGGGACTATGTTGGCAGGTATATGCAGCCCTTCCCAACTACTGCCGCCATGCGGAGTCGAATGTACGCAGGCCGGGTTGTTGGACTAGCAGTGTTGGCCGCGGTGTCAGTCATCGCCCCTGCGCATGCTCAGCAGTTTGTTCAGCAGACGAGCACCCGATTCCCCGTGCAGGCGGAGTACACCAACCAAAGCACTGTGGTGGACATAGATAACGATGGCGACCTCGACATCGTGTGGGCGAATGGGCAGGGATATTCAACACAGGGTGCGGCACTTGCGGTGCGCGTCTACGTGAACAACGGTGCTGGCGTGTTTGCTGATGAAACATCGACTCGTGCCACCGGGATCACTGGTTGGTATCGCGGCGTTGAGGCTGGCGATGTTGATCGTGATGGCGATTGGGATTTGATCCTGGCGAATGACTTCAACAAGCGCCCGCAGATTCTTATCAACAATGGGTCTGGCGTATTCGCCGACCAAACAACCACTCGTTTGCCCGTCACCACCATGTCGAGCGCGCGTGCGCAGTTTGGCGATGTCGACAACGACGGGGATCTTGACTTGGTCTTCTGCAACAATGGAACCACGCGATTCGGATCCGGGCAGCCGCAGCTTTATCTCAATAACGGAGCTGGTGTGTTCACAGCAACGTCGGGCTATTTGCCAGTCGGCAATGTTGGCGAACAGATGGACATCTTGTTCCTTGATGTCGACAACGACCTTGACCTTGACATCATGCTTGGAACGCGGGCAAGCTCACCAAACCAGAGCCGATTGTGGAAGAATGACGGCACGGGGCGCTACACCAATATTGCCACATTTCCATCTGATTTTTCGTCATACAGTTATGACGCCGGTGACATCGATGGCGATGGCGACCTTGATTTGATCGGCATCAATGCCGGCTCATCAAGCACGGAGTTGCTCTTGCGGAACAATGGCACGGGCACGGCGTGGACCAATATCTCCACCAGCATTACGCCCAATCCGGCCATCGATGACAACGACAGTCGCTTCTTTGATATTGACATGGACGGTGACCTCGACATGGTGATTGGAAGTCTGGGCGCGCGCGACCGCATCTATCTGAATAGCGGCCTTGGGGTGTTCACGGAAAGCACCACGCTGATGGCTGCGGTGAGCGATGCGACCATTGATGTCAAGGTTGCAGACTTTGACAACGACAAGCGCTTCGACATCATTACGGCGCAGGGCGAAAGCGGCGCGTTCCAGAACAAGATTTACATGAACACCACGGGTCCAATTGACAATCGTGCACCACGCGTGGTGGCGATGGACCAAGTGGCGCCCGCTACCCCGGCAGCAGCACAATCAGTGCGCGCAAACATCGCAGATGACATGACCAGCGACCG
>CAMDCW010000170.1 GCA_945890745.1 Phycisphaera mikurensis NBRC 102666 | reverse complement strand
GATCATGGCACATTCTTTGCCAAGTTGATGATCGAGCGCGACGGCGAGATCATTCAGGTGGACTCGCGTCCTTCCGATGCCATTGCGCTTGGCGTGGCTGATGGCGTGCCGATGTTGGTGGACGAAGATGTATTGAACGAAGCCGCTGCCGAAGCGCTCATTGAACCCGCGCCATCGGTCGAAGCAGATGATGACGAACAGTCAGAAGACGAGGGCGATTCGTGAGCATTCCGAACCTCGCAGTGTTTGACCTTGGCGGCGTGGTTGTACGCATTTGTCGCACCTGGCAGGAAGCATGCAACGCTGCAGGCATCACGCACATTCCGCAAGCAGAGGCGCGCCTTGACTCGCCTCGCAAAGTGGAACTTCTGCGCGCGCATCAGTGCGGCGAAGTTGAGTCAGAGGATTACTTTGCCGGGCTTGCGCAATTGCTGGCCGACCACACCGCTACTGAGGTGCGTTCCGTTCATACCGCTTGGATATTGGGTGATTATCCAGGGATGACCAGCGTGATTGATCGCATCCATCACGCGGGCATGCGCACCGCGTGCCTTTCCAACACCAACGCACACCACTGGGAACACCTGGATTCAAGCGAGGCTTTCCGCCGCATTCAGGTGCGTCATGCCAGTCATGTCATGGGTCTTGTGAAGCCGGATCAACGGATCTACCGCGCCTTTGAGGTAGCCACTGGAGCTGCCCCACAGGAGATCGTGTTCTTTGATGACCTTGTGGAGAACATCAGCGCCGCACGTGCATGCGGATGGAACGCCGTACACATTGACCACACCGGCGACACCGCCGCGCAGGTGTTGGCAGGCCTGCGCGCACATGGGGCGTTGGCGTGACTGACGCCGATCAACGCCTCTGCGCACCGACGCTACTCCTGCCATCGCCGCTTTCGGCGCAGCGCTTGGTGCAGCTTGCCGATATTGAAGGCGCGCGCATCAAGGAGCGCACCGGTGACTTTCTTGTCGAAGAACTGCAGCTCTACGACCCGTGTGGCGAGGGCGAGCACTTGTACTTGCGCATAGTCAAAGAAGGGATGACTCATCATGAGATGGTCGACCTACTGTGCAAGCACTTTGACGTTGGCACCGAAGCCATCGGTACCGCGGGCATGAAGGATCGCGTAGCGGTGACTAGCCAGACCGTCAGTATCCACTTGCCGCGCAAGCCTGAGATGCGCGCCATCACTGATGAGCGCGTGCAAGTGCTGTGGTCCACGTGGCATTCCAACAAACTTCGCCGCGGGCACTTGGCAGGAAATCGATTCTCCATTCGTATCCGTGGCATTGAGCCATTCCGAGCGCCGCCCGTATGGCGAGCATTGCGTGAACTAGAGGCATTGGGTGTGCCCAATCACTTTGGACCACAGCGCTTTGGCATGCGCAACAACAACCACATTCTGGGCGCATTGCTGCTGAGTTCGCGGCACGCTGAGGTGTTGGGTGAACTCATTTCCACCACGGGCAGCCCGTTTCCGGAATCAGAACGCGCCGCGCGCGAGGCAGTGGATGCCGGTCGATTCGCGGAAGCAGCTGGGCTGTGGCCGCGCGGTCTTGACGCCGAGCGCACCGCCACCCGCGCGCTGATGCGTGGCACCGACGCGCGGACCGCGGTGCGAGCAGTGCCGCGACCGATCCAGGAAATCTGGACGGACGCGTGGCAGTCAGCAATCTTCAATCGCGTGCTCGACCAACGAATCTTGGCGGGAACATTCGGCACAGTGGAGCAGGGCGACGTGGCGTGCAAGCATGGCAATGGTGCCAAGTTCATCGTCAGCGAAGAGGATTGCGCCGTCACTGGTGAAGATTCACTCGCTGCGCGCGCCGCTCGATTTGAAATTTCTGCCACTGGTCCACTTCCAGGGCCTGATTCGCTGCAGAGTGCCGACGCAGTAGCGGAGCGCGAGCGTGCCGCGATCGTGGCGTTTGCTGGCGATCCCGCCCGCTTTGCAGAGGCCGGTCGGCGCCCCGCAGGTGACCGGCGGCCGCTGCGCATCAAGGTGGCAAACCCGGAAATTGAATCAGGCTTCGATGATCATGGGCCGTACGTGCGAGTGGCGTTTGATTTGCCGCCCGGTGCTTACGCAACCGTGGTGTTGCGCGAGATTCTCGGTGACAGCTTTGTTGATGCATCGCGCGACGCGTTACGTTCCTGACGGCGGCGCGCGAAGAACGAAGTCAACTGCCGCCCGCAGGTCTTTGCAAGAATTCCAGCAACAATCGGGGGTCGGTGGTTGAGGCGACCGTCGGCAGGAATGCTCCACAAACTCCCGCACGCGCCAGCCTTTGGGTCATGGGCTCCAAAGAACACGCGCCCAATCCGTGCGTTCACAATCGCACCCGCGCACATGGCGCATGGCTCCAGCGTGACCGCAAGTGAACAATCGGAAAGTCGCCACGCTCCACGCGCGCGACCGGCCTCGCGCATGGCGACCAGTTCAGCGTGACCCGTTGGATCGCCAGTGACTTCGCGATCATTGGCGTGCTCAGTCACCACGGTGCGCCCGTGATAGACCACCGCGCCCACCGGCACCTCGCCGCGTTGCGAAGCGTTGCGCGCCAACGTCATGGCACGCAACATCATGCCAACGTCATTGGCACGTGCACCGGAACGAAGCGCGTGTGGGCCAGCCATGCGTAGCAGTGAACTACCGCCGCGCCGGAACCGACTCATCCGCCTTCCTCATCGCCTTCATCGCCGTCGGTCTTCTTGGCCTTGTACTTGGGGCGACCAATCATGGTGCCCAAGGCGTTGCGCATGATGCCACCTTCGGCGACCGCTTGTGTTGGAGCAACCACCAGCAAGATGATGCCCAGTTCATAGAGCAGATACAGCGGAACCATCAGCCCAACCATGGTGAACATATCCACGGTTGGTGAAATCACCGCAGCCAAGATGGCGCACACAAACAGCGCATGGCGGCGGTACTTCCGAAGCTTCTTGGTGTTCAGAACCCCCACCCATCCAAGCAGCAGAACTACCACGGGCATTTGGAACGCCAAGGCGATGGCTGCTGCAAAGAACAGCAGGAAATTGATGAATTCTTCCAGTCGGTACTGCTGCGTGAGATTGCCGGTGGTGCGCGTTGGAATGGTGCGCACTTCCAGTCGTCCGTCGGCACGCGCGGTGTCAAGGGCGATGTACAGCTGCGAATCTTTCTTCAGCATCCACACCTCGCCCGCGTTGGCGCTGGTTGGATCAGTCTCAAGCACCGGAATGCGCGGTGTCCCTTCCACCAGTGCCGATGGCGGCGGCGCGATGGTGCGCGGCTCCTCCACACCGAAACTGATGAGGAGCGACAGCATGTACGGCATGGCCAGATACAGACCAGTGAGACCAACCGCTACCAAGATGGCGGACAGCGGAATCAAGAATTGCGCGTAGCGGCGTTCGTGCGCGTACAGGCCTGGTGAAACAAACTTCCACAGCTGGTACAGAATCCACGGCATCGACAGCATGATCGATGCCCAAATGGCAATCTGAAGATCCACCATCAGCGTCTCGGTGGGGCTCAGTACTTGCAGGTTGGTTGGCTGTCCCTGTTCGGCCAATGCATCCATCAGGGGCTGCACCAAGAATCCGCGAACATAGGTGCCTGCGGCAAACAGTCCACATCCCACCGCCAGTGGCAGGATGGCGGCCTTGATCAGGCGACTGCGCAATTCATCAAGATGGCCACCGAGCGACATGAAGCTGCTCATCAGGCCGTCGCTGGAGTGTTGGTCTTGATCAAGGGGCATGTGGCGGTGGGTCAGGCTAGTCGTGAGGCGCTTCCAGTGATAGCGGCGCGGCCAACACTCTCAGGAAGGCTGAAAAAACGCCGTGCATTTGCGTCGACGGTGCGTTCAAAGGCGTCGAATGACGTTCCACGTAATGCCGCCAAGAACAGCCCGGTGTGCATCACGTAGGCGGGAACGCACGGCCGTGCGCCACGCACCGGCTCGGGTGAAAGAAACGGCGCATCGGTTTCGCACATGATCCGGTCATCGGGAACCAGCTTGGCAGCGGCTGCTACTTCGGGCGCGCTGCGAAAGGTAACGACACCGGTGAAACTGATCCACGCTCCGAAGTCAAGAACCGCACGGGCATCATCGGCGGTCTCCGTGAAGCAATGAAATACAAAGCGGTCCGCAGGCAAGCCGCTCGCGCGCAGGATCGGCAGTAACTGCGGCACTGCACGACGGCAATGAATCACAATCGGCTTGGCTAATCCTTCATTTCGCCATGCAGTGATACGAGTCAGTTGTTCTTCGAGAACGCTGGTTTGCAGCGCGGCCGGCGGATCAGCGTAATGATTGTCAAGACCAAGTTCGCCCCACGCCACGCACTTGGGATGTTGCCCCGCGCGATGCATGTCACCCCACGAAATGGGATCTGCAGCATGGAGCGGATGAATGCCCGAAGTGCACCAGACATCCGGGTGCTCACTTGCCAGCGCTGCGCCGCGGACGGCATCACTGGTAGTGGTGGCGATCGTCACAAAACCACTGACGCCGGCCGTGCGTGCATCCGCAAGCACGCGCTCGAGGCGCTCATGAATTCCGTCATAAAGAAGATGGCAGTGGGTATCGATCACGGGGAGAGGTTCAGGGAGCGGCGGCCAGGCGAAAAAGTGTCCAATAATAACATTGATTCCATGCATTCAAATCTGGCATTCCGGGAGCATTTATCCGCCATGGAGCACGAGTTCCTGCATCCGCCGCAAGGGTAGCACCGCGTGCCGTTGACTTTCTTGACCACGTGAAGGGTGCGCCCTTACCATAGATGATTAGACATTGTGAAAAAAAGCACAATGTTCATTGGCGTTGCCCCGTGTGACGCCTGCCAGGACACCCGCCACGGATCTGAATAGATGAGCCGATTCCTGTTTCCCCGCTGGTCGAACGCGCTGCTTCCATTCGTATTGATTGTGGGCGCGATCGCTCCGCTGTACGTCTCGTTGTTGGTTGCCTATGGATTTAGTCCAAAGACACTCGACGGCCAATATCAACCCGAGCAACCAGTGCCGTACAGCCACGCGCTGCACGTTGGCAAACTTGGTCTCGATTGCCGCTACTGCCACAACACCGTCGAGACGGCATCGCACGCTGCCGTGCCGCCGACGCAGACATGCATGAATTGCCATACGCAGATTCATAAGGACAGTCCGCGCCTCGCCAAGGTCCGTGAGAGTTACGAGACGGGCATGCCGATCGAATGGATCAAGGTGCACAAACTAGGTGATTACGCCTATTTCAATCACGCCGCGCATGTCACGCGTGGAGTGAGTTGCTTGGAGTGCCACGGTCGCGTTGATCAGATGGAAGTCGTTCATCGCGCGCAGCCGCTCGCCATGGGCTGGTGCTTGGATTGCCACCGTAACCCCGTCGATCACGTGCGTCCGCCAGAAGAAGTCTTCGCTCTTTGGAAGCCAACCGACACCTGGACGAAGGACGAGCGACTCGAGTTGATCAAGAAAAACGACATTCACCCCAACGATTACTGCTCGACTTGCCACCGCTAAAGCGATCGGCGACGGACGACCCCGACACAGGGAACAGAACACATGCATGACGGTTGCAACCACGGTCCCGTAGAACCCACCAACGCCGCAGCTGAAGCTCCGCAGACAGGCGGGCCAGCGCGCCGCTCCGTCTACTGGCGCTCCATCGAGCAGCTCTCCGATTCACCAGAGTTCCGTGCCTACATGCACAATGAATTCCAGCCTGGTGCGAGTGAGGCATCGGATGACGATCGCCGCACCTTCATCAAGGTGATGGGAGCATCGTTTGCACTCGCTGGTCTTGCAGCAACCGGCTGCCGCCGTTT
>CAMDCW010000169.1 GCA_945890745.1 Phycisphaera mikurensis NBRC 102666 | reverse complement strand
TTACTTGAAGTGCTCGGGTGGGACGAACCCGCCTGGGAAGCCGCGCGTTTGAATGGTGTCCTGCGCCGCGCCGATCAAGACATGTGGCGCCGGAACGCCGCGCTTGCTGCAGCGCATGCCATTCAGTCGGACGACATTCCGGATGAACTTCGGTCTGCGCTCATGGGCACACTGACGGCGATCGTGGCTGACGAAGGCGTTGCAGCGCACGTCCGTGATGTGGCGCGTGCGGCAATCAATTCATCGAACAACAAGTGATGATTGTGCTGCGCCCGTGCGCGCGCAACGCAGAAGTAGTGCCGAATTACTTGTTTGGCTCTTCAGGATCCGTCGTTGGATCAGCCTGCGGTGGAACCGCTGGATCCGCGGCGGGTTCGCCCGCGGGAGTTGGGGCTGGTTCAGCGCCCGGTGTTGCGGCAGGATCACCAGCGGGAGTTGGCGGCACCTCAGCGCTGCCGTCCGGTGCATCGGCGGGCGGGGCATCGCCCGCAGGCGCCGCATCAGTGGCAGGAGCCGCATCACCCGTAGGCGCCGCATCACCCGCAGGTGCACTTTCGTCCGTGGTCGCCGCAGCCGCCGGTGCAGCGGTGGCGGGCACTTCAATTCCCAGTGCTGCTGCCAATTCAGCGATCGATCGCAACATCGGGGCGCCGGCGTCTGATTCAACGCCCGAGAGCGCATCGCGCGCTTCAACCAGCGCAGCTTTCGCATTGCCTGTCAATTTGTCGCGCTGGGCGCGCAGTTGTTCCGCGCCATCTCCAGCCGGTGCGCCCATTGATTGAGCAGCGGCCATCAGCGACATCGCTTGATCCACAGCATCAATCTGAATAGCTGCAAAGCGAGCCTTGGCAATCGCAATGGCTGCTTGATCGGTTGAGTTCTTTGCAGTCAAGCCATCGCCGTTGATGTTCTCTTCTACGTTCTTCAGGGCGGGCTGGAAGAGTTCCGTCTCCAGTGTCATGAACTCCTTCATGAGCGCGGCGGCTTCAGCACCCAGTTCACTCTTTCGCTTCTCAGCGGCAGTGGCGCGGGCTTTAGCGCCGACTTCAGCCTTACTCGACTCATCAATACGGGCATCAAGGAACTTGTTGGTATCCGTGATTTCCGCGTTTTCCTTGGTTGCCAGGTCGACGATACGAACCGTGCTTCGGTACGGCTCCGCTTCGCGGTCATCAGTGCTTGCATCCACGCGCAGCGTTTGCGCGGCATCAAGCTTGCTGCGCGCGTCAATCATCAACGGCAACGCAGCCGACGGAGTGCTGGTGGCAGCCTTGGCACGGAGCGTCTGGATATCAATGTCAAGCGATTCCGCGCTCGATTCCTTCTCATTGATCGATGCATCAAGCGGCTGCAGCGCCGTGCGTGCAGCATCCGCGCGGTCAGTTTCCGCTGCGACATTTTCGGCAAACGAAGACTTCGCGCCTTGCGAAGCCTTGGTACGAGCGGCGGCCTCTTCGGTCGCGTTCAGATCACCGGAAGCAACAATGGAGCGGATGGCTGCAAGCCGTGCAGAAATACCACCCGCAAGTGCGGACTTCAATTGCGAAATACGCTCAAGGTCCATGAGGTCAAGCATCATGGCGTCGCGGCGCATGCGGATGGCAAGCGTCTTGGCTTCTCTGCGTTGCGAATCACTGCCGGCAGCGGAGGTCACTTCGGTGGCAAGTGCGCGCAATTCCTTCGCGGCCTCTGCGGGTGCCAGGAGTCCCTGCGCAAGCTCCTTGGTTTCGCCGCCTTCCACGGGCAGTGACTTGGACACCGCATCGGGGGAGTAGGTGATGCGGCTGGAGATCCCACGCGCCTTCGCGGTGACTTGGGTCATCTTCTTGGCGCCTTGCTCGGCAGGCGACGGAGTATGCAAACCGTTGCACGCTGGCAGCGCAGTGGACATCAGGAGGGTGGCGGCGGCAAGAATGCGTGCTCGGTTCATGGTTCGAATCTCGTGAGTGGCGCCAATGCGGCGCGAGTGAGGCGCCAATCAGGCGCGAGTGTGTCGGCAAAGCAGCAATTTACCCGCATCATGCATGGGGCGAAACGGGGGGTGGTCAGCGGTCCGGACCGTCCACGGTCGGCGCAGCTTTGTCGACCGCATCCAGCTTGGGAGCGACGTATTTCACCGGATATTCCGGCCTTGGCTGGTACATGGAACGAATCCAATCGAGGGTGTCTTGCAGCAGTTGCGGGGTGGTAGTGCTGAGGACTGGTCGCCAACCCTTGACGTCCGGATGCGGGTAACGCGCCGACGATCGTGTCATGGCGTACTGGATAAGCAACGAATTGGGCGGATCCTCAAAGTTGACGACCGGCTTGCCGTCCACCTTGAAGTTGAGCAGCGTCAGCAGGTTGGTGTAACGAATGCGTTGATCCTTGGCATTACCCGTGTACAGGAAGAATCGCCCCGCATCCACGCCGCCGTGACAGCGACTGGTAGCGCAGTTGGAGATCAGCCACGAGTTGTGAACGCGGGTCCGGAACTTTGCCACCGAAGTGGGGTCTTCCTCTACTTCAATATAGTTGTAGAGATCGCGTGCCTTGAGATCAAACATCAGCCGAGCAATCTCTACTGAACTCTTTGAATAGAGCGCGTTTCGCTCTTGAGTGGTTGCGGGAACCAGTGCGCTTGACCCGTAGCGCAGGATGAGCTGCCGAACGCCTTCCGGAGACACCGTCAATCGTGGTGGATCTTTGAAGTCAATCTCATACACGCGAACCAAGTTCACATCTTCGTTGGAGAGCAGATCCTTGGGAAGCATCTCACGCGTGGTGGGCGCGCCGCGGGGCGCTGGCTTGGCTGAGTTGCCGTCGTCATTGGCAGCCTGTGTTTGTTCGGCTGCAGCGGCGGCGGCATCGGCGGCCTTGTTTGCAGCCTTTTTCTGGCTGAGTTCCTTGGATTCTTTGACCGCCAACTCCAGCTTCACGCGGGCGTTGATTTCGCGCAACATCTCGCGCGCTTCTTCAACATCGCCGTCGCGCAGGAGCGCTTCCAGTTCAGCGATGGCAAGGTCAAGCCGATCTTGGTCAGCAAGCCAACGGGCAAGGCCGAGTCTTCGTCCATGTTCTTCGGGCGCGATGGCTGCTTTGATGCGCGCGTACCGCGTCTCAAACTGCAACTCCAACATGACGCGGTAGACCTTCTCGCGCGGAACGCGGCCGCGCACACTGTCTACTTGGAACTCAACTTCTTCAAGCGAGTCCTTGAGGATTTCACCGCGCACAATGGTGCCATCACGCAGTTGCACCAAGCCGCGTTGCCCGGGCTTGGGATGGACCAATTCAATGATGTCAAGCACCTTCGCTTTATTGAAGGTGCGCGTCTCAAGTCCGTCCGTGACGGTGATGATGAGGTCGGTCTCACTCACCACCGTTCCGCCGAATTCTTTCCATCGATCGATGAAGATCCAGACCTGGTGAATCGGCTCCGGCTCGGTGCTGGGCGTTGGTGGGCCAACAAGTTCTTCACTGGGTACGGGTGATCCGGTGAGCGGCGCGGGCGGGGTGCTCGCCGCTGGCACCGCTGGTGCATCGTTCACTGGCGTGGTCTGCGTGGCGACCGCTGGTGCCGCTGGCGCGTCCACCGCCGGCGCCGTCTGTGTGACCACCGCCGGCGCCGCAGGGGCGGGCGCAGTCTGCACAAGCAGGGCGGCGATAGCAGTCAGGAGTGGCATTCGGGGGATTGTCGCACGAATGGTTCGTTTCCGCCGGGGTCCCGGTTGCCCGGGGGTGCCGGGATACGGCTCGTTCCGGACATTGAGCCCAACCCCGGCGGCAACTACGCTCCGCGGCTCCCCTTGGCGGCCCGTGCTGCTGCCCTTGGGGGCTTCGGCTGTTACGCGTTGCGCAGTGCGCAGCCGAGCGTCGTCGCCCGTCACCCTGCGGCGCCTTGCGCCCCGAAAGGATTGTCATGAAGCTTGGAGTCATGTCAGCGCTCTTTGCCGGCCGCACCCTTGAAGATGTTTGCGATTACATCGCTGACGTCGGCCTTGGCGCCATTGAACTCCCCGTGGGCGCATGGCCCGGCAAGCCGTACTTTGATCCAAAGAAGGTGCTCGGCAGCAAGAAGGAGCAGGAGCGCATCAACTCCCTGCTCAAAGATCACGGACTGATCTGCTCTGCGCTGGCAGTGCACGGCAATCCAGTGCACCCAGAGAAGGGGTTCGCCAAGAAGCATCACGATGACTTCATCACGGCTGTTGAACTGGCACCAAAGCTTGGTACCGACATCGTCATCACCTTCAGCGGTTGCCCCGGCGGCAGCAAGCAAGACCGAACACCCAACTGGGTCACCTGCCCATGGCCGAACGATTTCCTAGAGATCCAGAAGTATCAGTGGGACACCGTGTTGGTTCCGTACTGGGCTGCGCAAGCGAAGTTTGCTGCCAAGCACGGCGTTCGAATCGCCTGGGAACCACATCCTGGCTTCACCGTCTACAACGGCGAAACGCTCATCAAACTCAGTGAACTGGCGCAGAAGAAGGCCGGAATCAAGGGCAAGCCGATCTTGGGTGCCAACCTTGATCCGTCACACTTGTTCTGGCAAGGTTGCGATCCAGTCTTGGCCGCTCGACAACTCGGCGAGGCAGGGCTGCTCTTCCACGTGCATGCCAAGGACACGGAGCTTGATCGTCACCAAGGTCCACTCAACGGATACTTAGACGCTAAGCCGTACAGCGATCTCAAGGGCCGCGCATGGAATTTCCGCGCTTGCGGTTGGGGCCACGGCACCGAGTTCTGGCGCCCGTTCATCAGCATGCTTCGTCGCCATGGCTACGACCATGTGCTCTCCATTGAGCATGAAGATGCAATGATGTCCATCGATGAAGGCTTCGAACGCGCCGTTGCATTCCTGCAAGAGTGCATCGTTGAGGAGAAGCCCGCAAATCCGTGGTGGTTCTGACCGATCCGGCTTAGTCCGGCAGTGGCGTGGTTCGAACATCGTTGGCGCGGCTGATATCGACGGTCCAACTGACTGTCGTGGCCTTGGGGCCGCGTGCGGAGGCTGGCACCTTGAGGTCCCAGCGCAGGATGCCCTGTGTCATCCGTCCGTCCACGTATCGCTTGTCGGTGCTGAGGGCCGGCGCAACATTGCTGACCTTCACGTCAATCTTCTCATTGAGGCTGATCGGTCGGCGGTCATAGAGTTCCACGTTGACCTCACGACCGCTGCCGTTATCAAGCGTGATGCGATCGCTCCATGTGGTGACTGTTGATCCACCAAACAAGCCGCTGCTTCCGGTGTTCTTGGAAAGCACTTCACGGGTCGCTCGGAGCGCGCGGTCGGGGCCGAAGTAGACTTTGAATTCATCCTTCGGTGCAACGGACGGCATGGCGGTGTCGCCGATGAAATCACCGCCCATGAAGACCTGCGCATTGCCTGGCAGCAGTTGGAACGCGCTGCTGTTGGTCATGTCTCCACGTAGGAACACGCTCTCAGAAATGATCGGCGCCGCCACATACATGAACTTGGCAGTTGGCTCAAAGGCACCAATGCGAGTGCGCTGTTTTTTGGACGCGTCAGTTGGGATGGTGACGGGGCGGGGAATTTCAAAGGAAACAGCTGTGCCGGTTTCTTGAACCGTGGCAACTGCGGAGAGTTTTTCCAGTTCCAGGCGCACTGCGTTCTCGTTTGCTTCCATGGGTCGCGACATGGCCATTGCCATGGGTGCGGACGGTGCGGCGTCATAGACAGCGGTGGGAGCTGGCGCACCGGCACTCACCGGCGGCATAGGCACCACCACATCCACGTACCACGGATCCACTGCTGGTGGGCTTGACGCGCGCGTTGGCTGCGCGGTGGAGAGTGAGAGTTTCACATCCTTCCAGTCTTCACCGGTGCGCTGAGAAACCA
>CAMDCW010000168.1 GCA_945890745.1 Phycisphaera mikurensis NBRC 102666 | reverse complement strand
AATCGACGCGCTCTTGAGGACCGGCACTTCCACACGACCCATGCGGTAGGTCCGAACAACATCGCACGCGGAGAGCAATACTCCTTCAGCGGCGTGGGGCGGGGTGCTATGCGGATGCATGGTCATAGGTTGCAGTCAGTCGGGGTTCAGTTACTCGTAACGAAGCGCGCGCACCGGATCAATGTCTGCGGCGCGCGCTGCGGGTACCGCCGCTCCAAGGACGCTAAACACAATGGCGCCAACGGCGGTGATCCATGCATTGTTCCAGTCCATTTCACTTGGAATGGTGGCGAAGTAGTAGACCGCTGGATCCCAAATCAGGAAGCCGCGATGCAAGACCAATCCGGTACCGATGCCCACCAAGGCAAGGGTGGCCACTGTCCAGAGCAGCACGCTCAAGATGCGTGACCGCGTCAGCGCGCGCACAGTGAGTGCAGCCGAACCGGCAGCAAGCAGGAAGAACGTGACATAGAGCCACGGGGGCGCATCGTTTCCCAGTGCCATATGAATGGCATTGATATTGCGAATCACTAGCCACGCCAGCGCGATTCCGACGCCTGAACCAACCATGCCAATGGTGAGTCCGTAGCGAAGGAAGATCCACAGTACGCCCATGCGGCTGGCACCGATCGCGCGCAGGATGCCAATGTCGCGCGTCTTTTCGCTGACGATCGACCAGAAGATTGCCAAGATCAATCCTGCACAGACGAGGTAGGTGATCGAGAACAAGATGCGCATCATCTGTCGCTCTTTCTCAACCGGCGCAATCAGGTCGCGCAGGCGCTGCTCCCACGTCATGATGGAGACATACTCCGCGGCTGGTGGCCGAGTGCGCACGTTTGGATCGGCGGATTTTTGCAAATAGAACTGTTCGTACGCTTCGGCAACTTGCACGCGCAATTCATCGGGAGTCACGCCCTCTTTGGCGCGCACCAAGATCTGCGTGACCCGCGCCGGCGATGTACCGATCACTGGATAATTGCCGGAAGCATCCGGTACGGCCGTGGTATCCACGATGGATGCTTCGTCCAGCCGCAGCAATTCTTGGCCTTCTTTCAGTGGAATGAACACGCGGTTCTTATCCACTTGAAACACGCCGGACATGACTTCGTTGACCACTTTGAAGACGCGGCTGTTGGACTGTGAAACAGTGCCTTTTTCACTAATCGGCACCAGCGTCACGGTGATTTCATGGTTGGGCATCCACCACGTCGAATTGCGTGGTCGGTAGCTGCCGTCGCGTTGCCGCTGATTGACGACGGAGACGTGCATGCCCAACAGTGCACCCGGGCGGCCAGTGGCACGGTCGCGCAGCACCTTGGCATCTTCATAGAGGCCGCTCAGGTCTTGTTGGCGACGCGGGTCGTCCTCGGCCATCACCAGTGCTTCTTGCGCGCTCGCCGCGGGCTTCCACCAAATGGTTCGATCCAGTTCAGTGACCTGCGCGAACGTCTCTGGCTCAATCGCCCACACCTGCGCGGTGACGACGTCCTTGTTGGGTCCGGGCGGATACGGCATCCGCAGCAATCCATAGGTGTCCACCAGCGGCGTGGCCGCAGCGGCTCCGGGAAGTTTCAGAACGTCGGCAATGAACTCCTTGTAGTAGGGAATTCCTTGCACGGGGTAACTGATCACCACATCCCCCATCAGCGTGCGACCCGAAGCGCGCAGGTTGTCAAGGAACCCGCTCATGACGCTCACCACAATCACCACCAGTGCCACACACAGACCAACCGCGGCGACGGCGATGAGTGGAATGATCCGCGTGGAGAGATAGCGGCGAACAAGGAGTTGGGTGTAGACGGCCAAGGTGCCGAATCGTAGAGGTTTCAAGAACACGATGGGGCTCTGAAGGCGGTACCCTTGTTCATCCCGCGGCGGCGCGGGTACCGATGGACACACTCGTCACCGTTTCCACCATTCTTGCGGTCGCCTCGGTCACCGAGTGCGTCCTGTGGATGGTGTTGGCGATCCGTGCGGTGCGCGAGTGGCGGTGCGCGCTCTTCATTGCCGACGCACTTCGGCTGCCCGCCATTCCATTGCCGTTGCTGACGGTGGTGATCCCGGCACATAACGAGGAGTTGATGGCCCCCAACTGCGCTCGGAGTGTGCTGGCGTCTGACTATCCAGCGCTGGAACTGATTTTTGTGCTCGACCGCTGCACCGATGGCACGCGCGCGGCGCTTGAACCGATTGCTGCAGCCGATCCACGCCTGCGCATTGTTGAGAATTCATCGTGCCCCGCCGACTGGGCGGGCAAGTGCAACGCCGCGCGCGTTGGCGCCGATAACGCCCGCGGCGAACTGATCCTGTTCACGGATGCCGACACACACTTTGATCCACGGCTGCTGCGCGCTTCCGTGCAACTGTTGCGGTCTCGCGCGTTGTCCATGCTTTCGCTGTTCAGTTCCCCAACGCACAAGCACTGGTTTGAAATGGTGGTGCAGCCGGTCACCAGTCTGATGCTTCTCAAGCTCTTTCCAATGAAGCGTGCCAATGCAGCCACGGGCCGTCGCCCCTTTGCCAATGGCCAATTCATGTTGTTTGAGCGCTCGGCGTACCAAGCACTCGGCGGGCATGCGGCAGTCAAAGATGATTTGCTGGAAGACCTCGCCTTTGCGCGCCGCATGAAGCGCGCCAAGATGGAGCAGGGCGTTGCCGTATCAGACGGCATGCTGGTGGTTTCCATGTACGACTCATGGAAGGCATTTCAAACCGGATGGAAGCGGATTTACATTGAAAGCTGCCGGCGGAATCCAGCGCGTATGCGCAAGGAAGCACTGCAACTCTTGGTGATTGTGGTTGCCATGCCGGTGATACGAACCGCATCGGTGCTGCTTGCGGCGATCGCACTTCTCAATGGTGATTCGCTCGACGCGGGCGCACGGGCATTTGCAGTCGGTGCGCTGGCAGTTGGAATCGCCGCACCGGTCATTCGCCTTGTGACGCTCGCCTGGATCCACCGTACCGCTTCGTTTCCGGTGTGGAGCGCGCTGTGCTTTCCAGGCGCGGCTATTGCAGTCGCGCGCATCTTCTTTGATGGTGCACGTGATCTGAACGCGCGCACGCCGGTGCGATGGGGCGGCCGTGAATATCTCCTTGAACCAACCAATCTTTGAACCAACCAATCTTTGAACCAACCAAACCAAGCCAGCACCACATGAGAATTCTTCTTACCAACGACGACGGAATCACCGCACCCGGAATCGCTGCGCTCTATGACGCGCTGCAAGGCCTTGGTGAAATTCGAGTGGTTGCACCAGCAGACATGCAGAGTGCTTCAAGTCACGGCATCACCTTCCATCATCCATTGATGGTGAGTGAGGTTCAGGCCAATCCGCGCATGCGCGGCGTTGCCGTTGAGGGGCGACCCGCGGACTGCGTCAAACTTGCAGCGCGGTGCCTCTGGCAAGAGTGGTACGGAGTTGGCGCGCGCCCGGATCTGGTGGTGAGCGGTATGAATGCCGGCGCCAATGTTGGCATCAATGTCATTTATTCCGGCACCGTGGGAGCAGCGGTTGAGGGCGCATTCCTAGGCATTCCATCCATCGCTGTGAGTTTGCACCTTGGCGACCGCACCAAGACGCAGTTTGCACGCGGCGCAGAGATTGCGCGCGTCGCCATTGATCGCATCTTGCAACATCCGCTGGATGCGCACCGCGTGATGAATGTCAATGTCCCGCGCACCGAGAGCCCCGACGCACCCATGCCACCCATTCGTGTGGCAAAGATGAATGTCTCTGCCGGCGTTGATGGATACGAACGCCGCGTATCGCCGGATGGTCGCACGTACTACTGGCCCAATGGCAACGGCATGGAATTTTTCCACACTGCCGAGCACACCGACGTGGAAGCACTGACGGCGCGCTTCGTGACCGTCACTCCGCTTTGGTATGACCTCAGCGAACACGAAACGCTTGAGTCGTGGGGCGCACGCCTCAACGGTTGATGATCAGAACAACAGCTGCAGGGTGATACGAACCTTCTCGGTGCCCTTCAAGTCATCGATCTTCTTTCCTGCGGCTCGCCAGAAGTACAGGGAGTTCTTGAGCACGCCATCAATTTCGCTGTCACCGCTGGAACGATTGAAGAACACATCGACGCACTTGCCGGTGCCGTCAAAGGTCAGCGAAACCACTGGTGGTCGGCAGTTGGGCAGACTGCTGACTTGTTGCAGCATGGTGAACTGCGGCTTGCGGGGCTTCAGTTGAACGCCCTGCGCAGCCACCAGTCGGCCGTTCTTCCAGAGCTTTGGATCAACGCTGGTGGTGCTGGTGGCAGGACTCTCCAAGTCCTTCAAGTCGCCTTCGCCGCCAGTACCCGGTGTGGGCGAAGGGCCACTGCCGCCCGCCTTGCCTGACTCGCCGGGCGCATCAGTCTTTGATCCATCACGCGGCTTCTCCGTGGATGCGATGCCGCCGCCGGGCTGCGCCGCAGGTGGCTGAATTGCAGGGGTTTCCGGCTTTGGAAGCACCGGCGTGGCGGGCGTCGTTGGCGCTGCGGTCTTGGCAGTGTCGTCCGGCTTCACAGGAACTGGCAGCCGGTCCGCGGGCGGCACGGGCTTTGGTTCTTCTGGCTTCGGTACCTTTGGATCGCGCGGCGTTTCCACCGGCGGGTTGGCCGGTTGCGCGTTGGGATCGGCGGTGGTGACTGGCTCCGGCGTGGGCGGTAGCGGCGGTGTCGGCGGCGGCGGCACCGTGGCATCCGACGGCGGAGCAGGGGTGGCGTCCTTCGGGACCGCGGGCGTGAGAATGGTTGGCGTCGGTGCTGGCTCAACGGGCTTCGCCGGTTCTGGCGGAACTGGTGGGCCCTCGGGTTGCTTCACGGGCTCAGCCGCTGCAACGACCGTCGTATCTGGCTTCGATGGTGTTCCGGCGGTATCAGCAACCACTGTGTTCACGGTGGCGTTCGGCGCGGCGCCACCACCGCCACCGCCATCGCCCTTGCTGCCGCGGCCGTAATTCTGTTCGCCGTTTCCGCCTGCGTCACTCATCCGGTATCCGGCCTGTGACACCACGCTCAACTGCGCCATGTGCTCTTCGTAATCATCGCGGCCGATGATCACCACGCTCATGGCGTCGCCCTTATCTTCACCAACGGAGGTGTCCTCAACGTCGGGATACGCGGGCGATGGCTTGGGCGTTTCAATGGGTGGCGCGTCCTGCGAGCCGGGCGGCGGGGGCGGCTTTTGCGCCCCGTTTTCAGGGGGTTTTTCCGCTTCTTCCTTCTCCCCTTGCTTCTTCTCTTTCTTTTCGCCCTTCTTCTCTTCAGCCTTCTTCTGCTCCTCGGTCTTGTTCTTTGGGTCCTTCGCCTCTTTGGCTTCGGCGGCTTCCGCCTCTGCAGACTTGGTGGTCAGCAGGTCAGCCAGTTGCGGCGAGAACAGGACGGCGTGAAAGCACAGCGAGAAGCAGATGCCCCACGCAAGGGTCCGGCCGACGCGATCGTTGTCGGTGCTCGGAATGGGCATGACTCAGGGTTTCGGCGCAGCGGTTCCTGCGGGCGCCTTTGGTTGGTTCGCGGCAGCAAGACCAGGGCGACCCACCAGGTTGACGGTCATATTGAGCGGACGCATCCGGTCCCACAGTTCCTGGAGCAGCGGCGCACGGTCGATGGTTCCTTGGCCTTCGGCAATCGCCAGATAAACCACGGTCTTCTTATCTTTTGAAACCTTCTCGCGGATCCGCTCCACCATCTGGCTCAATTCCACGGGCTCCTTGTCAACAAAGACCTTGCCCTCCAGGTTCACTGCCACGGTGACCGCCGGCGCGCCGGTCGCAGCCTTACCGCTAGTGAACTGCTGCAGTTCCATCGGCACCAAGTCGACGCGCATGAGCGTGGCGGTGGCGTAGA
>CAMDCW010000167.1 GCA_945890745.1 Phycisphaera mikurensis NBRC 102666 | reverse complement strand
CGGCGCAATCAGACCAGTCCATTCGGTGGGCGGCACGGGAACGCGGTCCGGGGCATACACGATGACACGCGCCCGACCAGCAAGTGCAAACCAACGCCCGTCCGCGTCGCGCCAGGCTGCAGGCCATTGCGCGGCGCGCGAAGCAGCAGCGCCATCACCCACCGGCTTTGCCGCCGCCCCGTTCGCTTGCAACGGCGCAGTGATGCCCTCCGCAGCAAGCGCCACGTGCGCCGCTTGTTCGTTCGACCAGAAGACATCCGCACGCGGAAGCTCCCGCTCAGCGCGAAGTGTGTTGGCCAGCCCGGTGGTCTTGGTGGCCTCCGTATCAAACTTGGCATTGACATGAATGCCAGTCTCCTTCTCAAAGCGATCGAACACGGGCTGCGCCACGGATTCATCCGCGCTGGCATAGACCGTGACCGTGGGCGTGCGATCACATCCGCCAGCAATGAACGCCAAGACACCTGTCGCCGCACTCATGCACGCAGCGATGAGCGCCGTTCGACTACTTCCCACTTGCACCTCCAGCGGGCTTCTTCGCTTCCACGCCGCGTTCTTCGAATTTCTTGCGCAGGTCGCCGAAATACCGCTTGTGCACATCGCGCAAGTGCGCGGGCACTGGGTCCTCGTCAGAACCGCGCTCGTAACCAGTGGCGATCGTGCCGGCTACTTCCTGCAATCCAACGCGGCTCTCACCCACCGGTGATTGACCCGCGACAAGTTGCCGCGCGATCACGTCGCCATCCTGCTTCTGGCCCTTCTCCTTCTGGAGCTTGGTGCCAAATCCAGTTTCACGGAACGTGCGGTCGCCACCACCCGCCTCCGCGCGATTTCCGGATGACCCCTGCTTTTTGCCACCACCGTTGCCACTCTTGGCACTCTCAGCACTGGCGCTCAGCGCGCTGTCCGCCTCCGCTTCACTCATGCCGCTTGATTGTTGTCCACCCTGACTTTGACTGTTGCAACTGTCGGCAGCCATGGCCATCTGGCGATCGGACTCTGCTTGGTCAAGCATCTGCGTCATGTCGCCGCCATCCTGGCCGGACTTCTCACCTTGGCCGCTTTGCCCTTGCGATTCACTGCCCTGATCGCCCTTCTCACCCTTCTCGCCGCTCTGACCCTTCTGCCCCTGTTGACCCTTGTCGCCCTTCTGTCCTTGCTGCCCCGGGTTCTTGCACTGCGATGCCATCTGGTCCATCTGCTGACTCATCTGCCCAAGTTGCGACTGCGCATCTTTGACGGACTGCGCCATCTTCTGCAGCGCTTCCTTCTGCGAATCGTTCAAGTCCTTTGATTGCGCGATCGCCTGCTGCAGCGCCTGTGCATTGTTGGCAAGCGCCGGGTCCATGCCGGCACTACGCAGCGCCTCCGCCATCTTGGCGGGATCCTTTGAGAGCGTTTCCAATTGCTTGGCGGTGTTCTCCAACGCCTTGGCCAACTTCTCTCGATCTTCCTTGGAGAGTTCGCTTCCAGCAGCCGCCTTCTTCAATTCTTCGACCGCTTTCTTGGCCGCTTCAAAGTCACCCTGCTTAAGCGCTTCGGCAAGATCACGCGCAGCGTTCTGGTCTTTGGGCAAATCCAGCTTTGCAAGGGAGTCACGCAGTTCGCGCGACGCCTTCGATTCCTTGCTGTCAGCCACTTCCGCCAAGCGTTGCTGCAATTCAGCCATGCGTTTCAGACTCTCGCGCGCCGCATCATCTGGGCTACGAATCGGCCCATTGGCGGCTTCATCAAGCGTGCGACGCGCTGTCTCCAATTCCGCGTCAAGCTTGGCAGCAAGTTCGGGCGTTTGTTCAACGGTCTTGAGTAACTCCTCAAGGCGCTTCTCTTCCGGACTCTTGGGGCGCTCCGTAGCCAGCGCCGCATCTGCATCCTTCAGTACCGGGGTTTCCGTGATGCGCTGCGGAATGAACCACCACGCTCCCACCACTGCAACCAGCAATGCTGGAGCGACCCACCAACGATCACCAAGCCGTACCGGGAATGCCTCGCGGGCTCGCCCGATCAAATCCGGATCACCCGCATACGCCACGGCATCAGCAATCGCTGCACGCGCGAACGCGTCACTGGACATCGCTTCATCCGCGGAGAGTGCCAATGCAGTGGAGAGTCGCTCGCCCGAACCGATACGCGCATCGAGTTCCAAGGCCACCTGTTCCATGGTTTGCTGACGCGCGCGCACTTGGAGCCAACCAATGAGCGCGGCCAACCCGCATGCGAAGGCGATCGATCCGACCAACCACATCGCGCTGCGACTTGGAACACCAATCACTGCGGACGCGCCAATCACCCGGCGCTCAATGATGATGAGGAGCACCACTCCCACCACGATGGACAGCACAAACCAGGAGGCAAGCATCCACTCCTGAAGTAGCAGTCGAAGGCGGGCGAGCGCCACGAGTGATCGAATTCGGTCCATGCGAGGCTCCTATGTATAAAGTGTATTCGCGCCACCCGGCACATTGCTGCAGATTGTTCGGCAATTGCCCCCACAGGCGCTCCGGGCGTACCCGGTATAATCGCTTACCTATGCGCCTGACGCGGTCCGCCCTCATCGTCTCGACCTTTGCCCTTGCAACCCTGACCATGGCGACCGGCGCGATTGCCTCTCCGGAACCAGCGGGAGCATGGCTCACCAGTTCCGCGACGCAGGACCCAACCAGTGGGTCAATGAGTGATCTCCGTCAAGAGATCGATCGACTGCGCTTAGAGTTGGCGAAGAAGCAAGCTGACCTTGAAGCGGCACTGGAACGGATCAAAGCGTTGGAGGCAGGCACCGCCGCTGATCCGGCGCCAGCAAAAGAACCCACGCCAGCGCCTGCCCCCGCGCCGGCACCAGCAACAGCCACTTCGCCTGCCAAGTCAACTGCACCGACGACTCCTGCCAAACCGCTAGTCAATCTCATGCCTCCGGCACCGATGCCGGCGCCGATTCCGGCAGACCCCACCATTGGGCCAGGCGGATTGATGGCTTCGATGCAAGCGGATTACTTGACTGCCTACCCCACCGTGCCTGATGCGAGCGATGCCAAGCAACTTGCCCTCCACCTGCGCGGACTGACGAGTTGGTGCACGAAAGCCAATCGCGAGAACACGAAGCAATTCATCTGGGTTGGCCGCGTGGATCAAGGAACTATTCAAACCAACGGCAAGAACGTTTCGTTCATGGCCACGTTCGTGAATAGCAATCGTTACTTCACGGTGCCGATCACCGTTGACCAAAGCGTGATTGCACGCGTCCGAACCCGTAATGGCATTGATCCTGGCGATCTGGCCTTCAGCGGTATTGTGCAACCGCGCGTGCGCGTCAACAGCCGGCGGCCCGCGCCGAGTGCGTTCGAAACTCCTTACATGCTGGCGCCGTACATTGAATTCTTCTTCTCATTCAATGTGAAGAGCATCGTGCCAGCTGCTGGTCCGTCTCGCTGATGGCATGCGCCAGCAACGGCGCGCTGATTCATGAATCCTGATGACCATGTGTGCCTCTGCTTTCGAGTCAGCCAGCGCAAACTGGTGAACTTCATGGAGCGGGAACGTCCGCGGGTAGCCAGCCAGCTGTCCGAATGCCTTGGAGCAGGCACCGGATGTCAGTGGTGTGTTCCGTTTCTCCGAAAGCTGCATGCGCAATGGGAGCGCGGCGAGGTGCCGCAACTCACCGTGGCACCTGCCGAATACGCCGCGCGACGATCCCAGTACCGAAGCTCCGGCATTCGGTCGGAGCCTGCGACGGGCGAAATCGACCCTTCTGCCCCGGTTGACGTTGCAGTTGAGACTGAGTCGCAATATCATTCCGGCAGAGCATCCATGCCTGGCCGCACCGACCCATCCCAGCCCATTCGCGTCCCGCTGACCCAGTTGCGGCGCGGCCAACGGGCGATTGTCGATTGCTCGGAACTGACCGACCTGCCGGAGGGCGATCGCTGCCTGCTCCATGCCATGGGAATGCACCACGAATGTGAAGTGCGAGTCTGCCGACCAGGGACGCCGTGCATTGTGCAAATCGATAACACGCGCTTGGGAATCTCCGGAGATGTTGCTCGGAAGATCTTCGTGACGCCGATTGCCGACTCCCCGGGTTCGTCCGGCGCCCCGGAAACGCGCGCGTGACTTCCAACACCACCGCACCCGGCGCCGATGGCCGCGACGGAATCCCGCGCATTGCGGTCCTTGGCAATCCGAATACCGGCAAGACCACACTCTTCAACCGACTGTGCGGCATGCGTGCTCGCACTGCCAACTTTCCGGGGTCCACCGTTGAGGGACGCATCGGCACACATCGCGCGCCGGATGGTCGGGCCGAGTTGCAACTGGTTGACCTTCCGGGCACCTACTCGCTGACCATCGATATGCCCGAAGCGCGCGTGTGTCGCGACTGCCTGAGTGGCTCGCTTGATGGCATTGAACCGAACGCCATGCTGGTGGTGGTGGATGCCACCAACCTCCGCCGCAACTTGCAATTTGCAGCACAAGTACTGCTGCACCGACATCCAGCAGTGGTGGCGCTCAATATGTGGGATGTGGCACGCACGCGCACCTCGCGGGTTGATCCGGCGGAACTTGCGCGCCGACTTGGATGCCCGGTCGTTCCCGTTTCTGGCCGAAGTGGCGAAGGGCTCGCAGCGCTTGACGTTGCACTCGACACCGTCACCACCCTGCCATTTGAAAGCGATGCGCTGATTGCGCGCTTACAGAAGTTGCCGCCCGCGGAAGCAACCCCCGCTGCACTCGCGGCGTGGTCCACCGACGTCGTGCGCGCTGCAACTACCGAAACTGCATCCATTGATGATGATCGCGGCGCGCTCATTGATCGCATCGATGCGGCGCTCACCCATCCGTTGCTCGGAATTGGGGTGTTTCTTGCCATCATGGCGGCGCTCTTTGCGGCGATCTTCTTGGTGGCATCGGTACCGATGGATCTGATTGACTTTCTGTTTGGACGTGTGGCGGACGGCGTGCGCGCCGCGCTGCCGAACGGCATCATTGCCGATCTCTTGGCCGATGGCGTGCTGCGCGGTATCGGCGGAGTGCTTGTGTTCCTGCCGCAAATCTGCCTGCTGTTCTTCTTGGTGTCGTTGCTTGAAGATTCCGGCTATCTGGCGCGCGCAGCGTTTGCGGTCGATCGGGTCATGCGCCGTTTCGGCTTAAGCGGGCTGTCGTTCGTGCCGCTTCTCTCCAGTCATGCGTGCGCGCTCCCGGGAATCATGAGCACCCGGTTGATCCGGGATGATCGCGAACGCCTAGCCACCATTCTGGTTGCGCCGTTCATGAGTTGCAGCGCGCGACTGCCGGTGTACGTGTTACTGATTGGGATTCTTTCCATCGGCAAGCCTGCGTGGTTTGCCGGGGTGGCGTTTGCAGGCTGCTATGCGCTGGGCGCAGCAGCCGGACTCTTCAGCGCGCTGATTGCGCGGCGCACCATTCTGCGCGGTCCGGCACGCGCGCTGGTACTGGAATTACCGCCCTATCGACGCCCAAGCATTCGAAATGCTGCGCTGGTCACGTGGGATCGCGCCAACGTATTTATCCGCAATGCCGGCACCACCATCTTGGCGATCTCTATTGTCATGTGGTGGCTGAGCGCATTCCCCCGCGTGAACGGCGATGCGCACCGGCAACAGGCAGAGAGCTTCGCCGGCCAGATTGGCGATGCGCTTCAGCCCGTCTTTGCTCCACTCGGGTTCGATAGCCAACTGACCGTCGGAGTGATGACCAGTTTCATGGCGCGAGAAGTCTTTGTCAGCACCATGGGCGTGCTGGCCGGCGCAGGAAGCGGCGCGGATGTCAGCGATCAAGGCGTGATTGAACAGGTCGCCACCATGGCTCGTACCGACGGCACGCCGGTCTTTGATACAGCAACATCGGCTGCCGCCTTGGTGTTCTTTGTGCTCGCCATGCAATGCCTGCCGACGCTTGCCGTGACCCGACG
>CAMDCW010000166.1 GCA_945890745.1 Phycisphaera mikurensis NBRC 102666 | reverse complement strand
ACCATGCGCGCCATTCGCCCGGCGTTGGTTGCGCTTTCGGGTGTCACCGTGGCTGCGCCGGTTGATGCGGCCATCACTATCAATGCACTATCGCTGCCTGCCCCGAAGGCATTGACAGTGTCCGGCATTGGCGTGGATGCAACCATTGCTGCAAGTAAGACGGGTAGCGGTGCGATCAGTGCAACGATCGGTAGTGGTGAGGGCGCGCGGACTCTCGCGGTGGAATCGCTGCGTGCCTCAGTGAAGTCTGAAGCAATCGGAACGGCCGTGCAAGCGACGGTCGATACGAAGGTTGATGGAATAGTGGTGAAAGTCAGCGCGGATGCGCGGGGCTTGAAGACGTTTGCGGCCAAGGAAATTGAAAGCGCAGCACTGCTCGTGGATGTGCAAGTTTCCGGCATTACGTCTGATCGCCTTGCCAAGGAAGTCCCATCGGCAGCGAAGGTAATCCGCGAACTGAGTGCGGGCAACATGGACGCATCGTTCCACTACGAAGGCTCCATGCTTGATGGCAAGGGTCTCGTTGCGGTCAAGGCTGTTGGAGTTGAGTTGCGTGCCGATGCTGGCCTCTCACCACAATCGCTCACGGTGGACGCCACTGTTTCTGCTGATGTGTCCCCGGCACTGTTGGCGGCCGCCGCAGAACTTCCTATGAAACTGGCCGCGCCGACGCATATTGATGCAAAGCTCGATAGTGTCACCCTGAAGCGAACGGTCCCGTGGGAGTTTGCCGCGCCCGCTTCCGCTCATGCGGTGCTGCGGATTCCTGCCGTTGTGATGGCGGGAGTCCCTGGTGTGGCCGCAGATATTGGGTTGACCGACACGGTGCTTGATGCCAACGTGACGCTCGGTACCAAGATGGCTGCGCGGGGAACACTCACTTCAAAGATTGCCGCACACAGTGGGAACAAGCGCGTGCCGCTCGCGCCGCTCAACGCACACTTTGCATGGACCGATGCTGGCGCAGCGCCCGCCTCGTGGACGGCCGATGCCGATTTGGATGGAATCAAAGTTGACGGTCTGGCCATGTTGATTGATATTGACGAAGCCATGCGCAAGGAAATTGGCGATGGTGCGCGTCTCTCGGTGAAGGGCGCAAGTATTGGCGCCGGTGGCGTCTCCTTTGAGGTGGAGTCGACACTGCAACGACTGAAGGCAAGTCTCAACGGACAATTGGTGGACGGGGTTCTCTCGCTTGCAAACAGTGCCGTTGACGTGACCATTCCTGCCTCAAGCGCCACGGAGATGCTCAATGCACTCTCGAGCAAGCCTGTCGAGGATGCGCCGGATGCACCCAACGCAAAAAAGGAACCGCCGGCGTGGAAGCAAGTCAGTGCGGTTGCCGTGGTCGCCACGATTACTAACTTTCGTATGCGCGTCGGAGGCGACGCTGCGACGCCGGTAGCTGCGAGCGCTCCAGTCCCAGCGCCAAGCTCGGGCGGTCCCGCTGCTGCCGCAACCGCACCGCGCGTGGTACTTCCTGCTGGATTTGCTGCGGTGGTCAAACTGGACATGAAGCCGGTGATGTTGGTGCCCACGAACGGCGAGCCGCTCACCATTGAGTCCGTGGCTATTGCGATCAATGCTCCGGGCTTAGAGAAACCCGCGGTTGTAAAGGTTGTCGCTGCCATTGCGGGAGCCGGTGGGCAGCGTGTGCCGATCGCTCTTGATGCAACGCTCACCGATTGGGCCGGCGCGGACGGCGCAGTACTGATTGACCGCATTCGAGTTGATGGAACGCTCAAGGCGGCGCGTGCGTCGACGCGCGTGGTTGGCGCAGTGCTCGGTATGGGCGCGGAACTTGAAGAGGCGGTCGGTCCGGAACTCAGTGTTGACGCATCAGTCGTTTCATCAGGTCCTGGTAGCGCCACCGGGGCGGCAACGGTCAGTAGCAAGTTTGTCAACATGAAGGCGCCGCAGGTGTCGCTGAAGAACGGTGTTGTGAGTGTGGTGGCAGCGCAGCCAGTGACGGTCGACTTCATTCCGTCCGAGCCGCTTCGGCACCGTTACTTGGCCGCGATCAACCCGGTATTCCGTGATGTCCGTCTTGCGGATGAGAAGAAGCCGATTGTGTTTACGGTGCAAGCGCTTTCCTACCCAATCGACGGGGATCGCGCGCGTATGTCAGGTGATATGCGCCTAGTGGTTGGTGATGTCTTACTTGACCCCAACGCTGACAACGACGTCCTGAATCTGCTGAAGGTATTCCAAACCAAGGACCAGAAGCCGATCGATGGCGTCATTGATCCGTTGAACGTGGTCATTCGCGATGGTCAGCTCACCTACAAAGACTTTGAAGTGGGAATTGAGAAGCAGGGCAAGAGTTGGAAGACGCGTCTCATCTTTGATGGTGACATTGACCTGACCAAGACGCCGCCGTTTGCTCGTTCGATCGCCGCCAACTATCCGCTTGGCTCAGTGGCGCGCGAAGTAGTGAGCGTGCTTCCGAATGATGATGGCGGTGGATCGGTTGCCAACCTCATCAACACCGCATCGCTTGGAATTGGTGATGCGCTGCAACTGCGTATCAAGATGCGCGGCCCGCTAGGCGAGGTCAACGGCAAACCAGTCAAGCTGGAGCGCAAGGTCAAGGTGATCTTTGATGCGAAGTCGATGGGCGGCGGCGTCGGCAATGCCGTCGAGGGCATTGGTCAGAAGATCGGCGATCTCTTCGGTGGCAACAAGAACCCGAAGAAGGGCACTAAGAAATGACTTGATGTGCGCTGCCGAGCCCGCGTCGCGTCAGTGAATTACATCGGCTTGCCGTCGATCGTCAGGTCGTACATCTCCAAGAGCTTGGCCTTGTCAAAGATGAGTTCCTGGCGGCTCATACCGGTGATGTCGTACACGGGGGTGAGTTCAATGGCATCAACAGGGCATGCTTCTTCGCACATGCCGCAATAGATGCAGCGCAATTCATCAATGTCGAATTGCTTTGGATACTTCTCACGGTCGGGCCAGGGGCTCTCGTCCGCCACAATGTGGATGCAGTGCGCGGGGCACGCGGTTTGGCACATGAAGCACGCCACGCAGCGAACGCGCCCGTCTTCGTCCTTATTCAGGCGATGCACGCCACGGAAGTACGGCTTGTAAATACCGCCGTCTTCAACGTCGCGTTGTTCGCGGCGCTGCTCCGGGTACTGCACAACCCACAACGTGTCCTTGTTGGCACCGTTGCGGCCCATGTTCTGGAAAGCGTGGCGCAGGGTGGTCCCCAGGCCCTTGAAGACGTTGACTACATAGAGGCTCTCCGTGCGGTTGAGCTTCTTAGGAGTGACGTCGAGAATTTCGTTGTCGCGGATGGACATGGAGGCGGGATTCTAGACACGCGCCGGGCGGAGTAGCCTTTGCAGCATGATGGATTCGAGTCGCGGCGCCAAGCGCGCCAAGGAACGCCGGGAAACCGGCATTGGGATGCGGATGGCCGGACTGGGTTTCCAAACCAGCTCCGAGGTGGCGGCCGGTGCGCTGCTCGGCTACCTCTTTGACTGGTGGCGGGGGCAAGGCAGCATTGGATTGGTGGTGGGCGGGGTATTGGGGATCGTGGTGGGGATGACCTCGCTGTTGCGGGGCGCCATGCGCATGAACCGTGAATTTGACGCTGCGGGGCGCCCGGAGGACAAGAAAGATGCCTGAGTTCAACCAGCCTCAGTCGCCCGGATCGGCGGCTCCCGCACCCGAAATGCAGCGAACCCCCCCAAAGGAGCAGGAAATCCGGATCGCGCCTCGGCTACCGGTGATCGGCATTCTGATTGCCACGATCGCCTCCGCCGCAGCGTCCGTGGCGGCAGCCCGGATCGCCGGAATCTCGTCAGAAGCGGTCCTTCCAGCCCTTCTTGGGGTGTTCGGAACAGGATTTCTGACCCTTGGAACCGGGTTCATCTTCTATTCCCCACGGTTTCGTCCTGCAGGGGACTGCAGCACTCGTTGGATGGGAGCCACGGTGGCACGGTTTATGGCGATTCCCGTCCTCTGCGTTTCGATATACTTCTCCCTCCCCGAAGGCGGCCAGTTTGCCGTTTTAGCCACCGTCGGGTCGTACCTCGCGTGCCTGGCAGCCGAAACCGCATCGGTCGCTTGGACGGTTAACCGAAGCCTGAACGACGCCTCCATATGACCTTCATCCTTGCCTCCGGCACCGATCCCCTTGGGCACGTCATCGACAAGAACAGTGCGTTCACCGATCTGTTCGGCTTTGATGTGCAGCTGAGTGTGGTCTCAGTGGTCATCGGAGCGCTGATCGTTGTGGCGCTCCTGCTTCATTCCTCGCGCCGGATCAAGACTGGTCCGGAGTCGCAAGGTCACCAGCGCTATGTGACGAGCGGTCGATTTGCGCAGGTTGTGGAAGTGCTGGTTGATGGCTTGTACACGCAGATGTTGGAGCCAGTGATGGGAGAGCGCTTGGCCAAGAAATGGCTGCCGTTTCTGCTGTCGCTCTTCTTCTTTGTCTTGGTGTTGAACGTCATGGGCCTGGTGCCGGTGGCGGACCTCCAAGAGATCATTCACTCCTTCGGCTCCAAGAACGAAGCAGGCGAGGGCGCTGCAGTTGCTGCAGCAGAGAAGCAGTCTCTGATCTGGTTTGGTGGAACAGCTACCGCCAGTCTTTCAGTGAATATCGGCTTAGCCCTGTGGGCATGCCTGGCGATTCAGTGGCAGTCATTCCGGGAGCTCGGCATCAAGGGATGGCTTGAGCACTTGTGCGGCGGTGCTGATCTGGTGCGCAACAAAGGACTGTGGTTTGTTGTTCCGATCATCTTCACTGTTGAAGTGCTGGGCTTGATCATCAAGCCTGCAGCGCTGGCAATTCGACTCTTTGCAAACATGGTTGGCGGCCACACTTTGATGGCCACACTGATGTTGTTTGGTGCGATGGCCGGCAGCTTGGGCATTGCTGCAGTCAGCGGAATTTCGCTGGTTGCTGGCGTAGCCGCTGTGGTCATCTCATTCCTCGAACTCTTCGTTGCCTTCCTGCAGGCGTTCGTCTTCATGTTCCTCACTGCGGTGTTCATCTCACAGATGTCACACGGCGAGGAGCATCATGATGAGGAGCACGGCCACGAAGATCACCACGGTTCCGTCAGCGCGGATTCTCATTCGCCGAAGGCTGCGCACTAGTACAGAACCAGGGCTGAACGCCCAACAATTTCTTCCCTTCCCGTCACGTGGACCGCGGAAGGCCATTCTTGATCGACGCGGTTCACGGCGTCAACCCAAACCTCGGAGCACACACATGAAGAACATCACCACCCTCGCCCTCATCGCCGCAGCTGCGGCAACCGCCTCAGTCTTCGCCGATGGCGCAGTCGCCCCAGTCGCTGACTTCAAGGGCATGGGCGTCGGCATCGGCGCCGGCATCGTCGGCGGATGCGCAGTTCTCGGCGCTGGCATTGGCATCGGCAAGATCGGCACCTCGGCCAACGAGAGCACTGCTCGTCAGCCAGAAATGGGCGGCCGCATCTTCACCAACATGATTCTCACCGCCGCACTCGTCGAGGGCGTTGCCCTCTTCGCAGTGGTTGTTTCGCTGCTCGGCATCAACAAGTGATCCGCGCGGCTGATTGATCGGCCAAACACATTCGGGTTCCCGTCCTGAAAAGGGCGGGAACCCATTCACGAAGCCCGCACCCCGCGGGCGGAACCACGCTTGGAACCATATTTGGAGCCACCCATGAACGCTCTCCTGATTCTCGCCTCCGAAGGCGGCGCCAATCCGGTCTCCTTCCAGATCCTGCCAGCAGCCACAGCATTTGTGGTCTTCGGCGTGGTCTTTATCGCGCGTGCGTACTTCGTTTGGCCCACGGTCGCCAAGGGTCTTGATGACCGCAACGCGAAGATCGTTGGCGAAATCAAGGGCGCAGAAGAAGCTCGAGCCGCCGCCAAGGCTGCCCAGGCTGAATTTGAACGCAGCCTTGCCAACGCACGCGAGGAATC
>CAMDCW010000165.1 GCA_945890745.1 Phycisphaera mikurensis NBRC 102666 | reverse complement strand
AAGTCTGGGCTCGACAAGCTTGCTGATGACGGTCGTACCGTGGTGCTCGGCGCTGACATTTCCGATGATGCATTCAAGGCCGGCGCGGACGCGTTGGTTGCCAAGGCACTCGGCGGTCGATTGGGCGCTTCGGATAGTTCGCGTTACGTCAACGACGGAATCGACGCACTGAATCGCATTGGTCTTGCGTCCGGCAACGTTTACAAGATTGCTGATGCAGAAGCAGGACTTGTTGATGCGCTGCGAACGCAAGAGGGTCAGGTAAAGGTTTCGGTTGCGGCACTGTTGGCCATGGTTGACAGCACCCGAGCCCAGCGCGCCATCATTGATGCGGCGCTCGCTGCTGAGGGTGATGAGCAGACGTTGCTCTTGGCTCCAGTTGGTCAGGGCGCGCGTCGCTTTGGTTCCAAGGCAACAACGGCGCAGGCCGATGCCATTCGCGAACTGGTGAAGAATTCGACCGGATCGCTTGCCGATGCTGCTGCTGCTGCATTCGGGGCGCTCAGCTTGCCATCCAGTGAGGCGGTCGACTTGATCATTAAGAGTCGTGTGCCGGGTGTACGTGTTGCTCCATCGGGCGACGCGCCACTTGATGATGTTGATGCGGCTTCTGGCGGCGCAGCTGATGAACCCAAGAAGGGTCCGGCTGAGGCCAAGGACAGTGACGTTTAAATGGGAGTGGCGGAAGCCTCTCAGGTGACCCGCGCGCGATGAGCGGCGTGGGGATGCGGGGCGGTATCATTCTCGGTTCGGTATTGCCACCCTAGCTCAGTGGTAGAGCAGTGCTTTCGTAAAGCACAGGTCGTGGGTTCGAGTCCCATGGGTGGCTTTCTCTTCGCAACAGGCGGTGCCCTTCGGGCAGCGCCTGTTGCTGCGTTTCAGCCACCCAGCGCGTCGCCTTTGGCGACGCGCGCTCGTTCGGCCGATTGGATCGGCCGAAGGAGCTGGTCCTCGCGCTTGGTGCCTCCGCGGCGCTGGCCGCGTCGGCAGTCGCGTCGAGTCCCATGGGTGGCTTTCACGGCGTTTACCTAGGCCTCGTCGCTGCGCGACATTGGCCTGGGGGCGGTTGGGGTTGGGGGGCGCAGCGGAGCGGAGCGGAGTGGAGTGGAGTGGAGTGGAGGGCTATTGGGAATGACACACGCTCCCGAGGTGCGTTGGCACGGCGGGAGCGTGGGAGTTTGTGGTGGCCGGAGCCACTTCAGGGTTGTCGGCGGGCAATCAGCTGCGTCGGCGGCGGGCTGCTGTCAGTCCGGCGCACGCGAGAAGTGCCAGAGAACTTGGACCCGGGACGCCCAAGTACAGATTGTCCATGGCGACATAGGTGCCACCAAGCGTCGGTCCAGTTGCACTGAGGGTCAGACTGGAGATAGCGGCTCCGTCGGAGATGAAACCGACGAAGTCTGCCGGACCGGTCGTTCTTCCAATGTACGAAGAGCCATCCGAAAGGACCACCGTAATCTTTGCCTCGACGTAGTTGAAGCCAATGTCGGTTCCGAAGATGTTCCCACCCACGGAAAATATGCCCGGAGAGAAGGTAAAAGTCGCAGCCACTCCTGGAAGATTTGTTGAGAACAGTCCGGACGAAATGTGACCAATGAATAGGCCCCCCGATGCGTCGGCGTTCCAAGCAATGCCGCCAGTGGTTCCGGAAAGACTGGTGTAGTAACCGTTGTAACTATCAAATGTTTCCGTGGCCACCGAGTTCCCGGTAGCGGTGACGTCGGATTGCCAGTATCCAAAGTTTGAATAGGTGGCGATGGCCGCCGAAGCGCTTGAGGCAAGCATGGCGCTCGCGGTGCAGGCGCCGATGGTTAACAGCGTGAGTGAGTACTTCTTCATAACAACTTCCGTGCCGTACTTGCGGCATTCATCTGCGCTGGCGGTAGCCAACGCAATCTCACGACAACTCAAACGGAGTTGCCGCGTCATGACGAACGTATTGGCCTCACCAACAGGAGTCGCCTGCGGGCTGAGTCAACATGTTCATCAATCGAGAACGTAAAGCAGGGGTGCCACCCATCATGAACATCGCGACAAGTCCGTTGATTCGCCGATTTCATGGCTCACCCATGCGATATGTGCAGAAACTTCCCAAAACGTGAATGCGCCAGGCAGTTATAAGGCTCTGGCCTGGCGTCGCCCGTTCGGCCGTGTGTTGTAACGATTGAGTACCCCACGGCCAATAGAGCAGCGACCGGCCGGGCATGACACACGCTCCCGAGGTGCGTTGGCACCGCGGGAGCGTGGGAGTTTGTACTGGCCGAAGCCAATGGGGGATTCTGTGAGTGCGGTCAGTTGCGCCGACGGCGGGTGGCGCTGAGGCCGGCGCAGGCGAGGAGTGCCACCGCACCTGGGGCAGGGACGACACCAAAGTACATGTTGTCCGCGGTGACATAGACGTTGCCGGAGCCGACTGCATTCATGGTCAGGCTGGAGATAGCAGCTCCGTTGGAGATGAATCCGACGAAGTCTGTCGGAACGCTCGTTGATGCGATGTAGGAGGAACCATCCGCAAGGGTCACCGTGATCCTGGCCGCGACGATATCGAAATTAGAGTTGGTTCCGAAGATATTCGCGCCCACGGCCATCACTCCGGGAGCAAATGTGAATGTTGCGGTAACAGGGTTATTCGTGGAGAAATATCCCGAACTGCAGAAGAGACCTCCGGTCGCAGTGGCGGACCAATTGATGCCGCCAACACTTCCCGTCAGCGGTGAAGAGTAAAAGCCGTTGTATGAGTTGAAGGTTTCGGTGCCCACCGATGAACCCGAGGCTACGACGTCTTGGCCCCAGAACGAAAAGCTGGAGTAGGTGGCGATGGCGGCCGAAGCGCCCGAGGCAAGCATGGCGCTCGCGGAGCAGGCGCCGATCGTTAAGAGCGTGAGTGAGTTCTTCTTCAACGTAAATTCCTTGCTGTCCTTGAGGCATTCATCTGCGCTGGCGACGGCCAACGCATTCTCACGACAACCCACCCGGAGTGGCCGTGTCACAACGAACCTATTGGGATCACTCGCAGGAATCGCCTGCGGGCAAAATCAACATGGTCCGTAAACAAGAACGTAAAGCAGGGGTGTCACCCATCAGGCACATTGCGAACAATTCAGGTTTTTATGAAGATCGCATGCAGCGGGAATGCGAAATGCGAGCTGATTGCTCACTAGTTGATATCTGGCAAGCACTTACGCGGCTCCGACCTTGCGTCGCCGGTTTGGCGCTGCGTTGCAACGATTTAGTACCCCACGGCCTGCCCGTCGCGTCGTGGGTCACTCGCGGCGATGTACGCCCCCGGACCGCGCCAGGCCATCTGGGCGCCGCCGAAGAAGGTGGTGGCCGCAGAGTCAATGCTGACGCGGTGGCCGCGTGCCGCCAGTTCAGTGACGGTGGACTCGGGGAAACCAGGTTCAAGCATCACGGTGCCGTCATCCATCACCTGCCAACGCGGGGCGTCGATGGCGCTTTGGGGGTTCAAGCCCTGATCCATCATGCGCACCACCACTTGCAAGTGACCCTGTGGTTGCATGGGGCCGCCCATCACGCCGAAGGCCGCGAGCGGCTGGCCAGCGCGCGTTAGGAATCCAGGAATGATGGTGTGGTACGGACGCTTGGCTGGGGCGTATTCGTTGGGATGCCCGCGCTCAAGCGTGAACCCCGCGCCGCGATTCTGCATGGCAATGCCGGTGCCAGGAATCACAATGCCAGAGCCGAAGCCCTCATAGTTCGATTGAATCCAACTCACCATGCGCCCCTGTGCATCGGCGGTGCAGAGGTAGACAGTGCTTGACTTGGGCAGCGCACTCGCCGTCCATGTGCCCGCGCGTTCCATGCGAATGCTCGCTGCGCGCGCCTGCAGGTGTGCGGGCTGAAGGAGCTGCTCTGCTTCACCAGTGCCCCGATCCGGATCCGCCACGTAGCGCCTCACATCAACGAACGCCGCGTGCATCGCTTCGATTTGTGCGTGCAGCGAATCAGCGCTGTCCGCCGGGAACTTGCCCATCTCGAAATGTTGCAGGATTCCAAGGGATACCAGCGCTGCCAGCCCCTGGCCGTTCGGAGGAATCTCATGGAGCGTGATTCCGCGGTAATCGATCGACCATGGCTTTACCCATGACGGCGCGTGCTCCGCGAGGTCCGTGGCACGCATCGCGCCGCCTTCAGCGCGTGCAGCAGCATCCATTCGCTCGGCAAGCACGCCGTGATAGAAACTCTCGCCTCTCGTGCGCGCGATTTCGGTGAGCGTGGCGGCGTGGTCTGGAAGTCGCACCACTTCGCCCACCGTCGGCGCGTGGCCGTTCGGCGCGAACGTGGCCATCCATGCAGGAAAGTCGCGGTACCGGACTGCGGCGCGCTGCCAACCGGCAGCGGTCATCGGACTCACCGGAAATCCATCGCGCGCATAGCGGATTGCGGGCGCGAGCAAGCGTTCGAAGGGCAGGGTTCCATGACGCGCGTGCAGCGCCATCCAGCCGGAGACGCATCCCGGCACAGTGACCGCGTTCCATCCGAGGCGCGGCATTTCTGTTTCATGATCGAACGCACTGCGCGCAAGTCCAGCGGGCGATCGTCCGCTGGCGTTCAGCCCGTGCAGCGCGCCGTCCCAGATGATTCCGAATGCATCGCTGCCGAGTCCGTTGGCAGTGGGCTCCACAACGGTGAGCGCGGCCGCGGTGCAGATCGCCGCATCGACGGCGCTGCCGCCATCGATCAGTACTTGCAGCCCGGCCTGCGCGGCGAGCGGCTGACCCGTGGCGACCACTTGGTGGGCGATTGTTGGCATCCGCTGCGATCGATAGGGGAAATCCCAGCGCATCTGGGCAGGTTATCGAGCGCATTTGCTCGGTGGGAGACAATGTTTCGTGGGGAATTCCTGATGCGGGCTCACCTTCGGCTTCAGATCGCCGACAATATCCACGCGTGACGGGTGGTCGGTCACGTGTACTGAAGCGCTCGCAACGACGCCCAGCTGACGAGGGACCCACCATGCACAACGCATCAACCATGACCATCCGCGCCGCCACCCTTGACCGCGTCCAGCCAAAGTCACCGAGTGCTGCCGATCGCCGCTCCGACTCGCGTGTGGTTCGTCACGCGCTCGGTCGCCTGCGTTCGGTGCAGCTTGCGGGAGTGATTGCCCCGAGCGCGCGCATCGACGCCCCCTTCATCTGCGGCTGACCGCCGATACGATGGAGCTGTGACAGCCCCATCGGCACAGCCAGTATCCAAGACCAAGACGCTTGTCCTACTTGTAGACGATCAAGCGATGATCGCAGAAGTGGTGCGTCGACTCTTGGCCCCGTTCCCTGACATTGAATACATAGCCACCCAGGATGCCGAAACCGGCTACTCCTTGGCATTGAGCCGACGCCCAGACGTCATCTTGCAAGACTTGATGATGCCGGGCGTCGATGGTATGGAGCAGATCATCCGTATCCGTGCGACCCCGGATCTGGCTGACACGCCGCTGGTGGTGTTGTCTTCGCATGAGGATGCAGTCATCAAGGAACAGTGCTTTGTTGCTGGTGCAAATGATTACCTAGTGAAAATGCCACATGCCGTGGAGCTTGTTGCCCGAATCCGTAGCCTCGCCCGCATGGGTCGAGCGCAGCGGGATCGCGATCGCGCGATGCGTTCGTTAGCAGATAGCCGGTCGGAACTGGTGCGACGCAACGCGGAAGTTGATGCTGCGAATCGCAATCTCTGTGCGATGAACGAGCTGCTTGGCGAAGAGAAGCAACGCTTCAATGAAGTTGTCGCGCTGGGAACGAAACTTGCACGTGCTCAAGACCTCAATGAAGTCATGGATCAGGCACTGCGTCTTGCTCGAGGCTTCACCGACGCCGACGCTGGCTCCATCTGGATGGCAGGTGCGGACAGCATTCGACTGGAGTACACACAGAACGACACGCTTGAATCTGCACTTCAGCCCGGACAACGTTTGCCGCTTACGAATACAGTACT
>CAMDCW010000164.1 GCA_945890745.1 Phycisphaera mikurensis NBRC 102666 | reverse complement strand
GAATCGCTTCCAAGATGTCTTCTTCGCGGATCAGCGCTTCACCGGTGCGTGGGCCGACTTCCAATACTTCTTGCGCGGGATCAAGACCGCGCGCCCGCACGTGGGAATGCACTGCGTATGTATCGCTTGGAAATGCGCCGCGCTCCATGATGATCTTGGTGCGCTTGCCTTCTGGGCGCCAGAAACTCACCATCATGAGATGCAGATTGACGGTGAGCGAATTCATCATCACCACTTCGCCGGGGCGTGCGCCAACCAAGCGCGCACCGAGCTCGCTGAACTGCTCGTGGAAATCAACCCACGGGCGGCGCGAGAGCATGTGCCCCTCAACGGCAAGGCGCGACCAATCGTCCAATTCTTCTTGCACCATGACGCGCGCGGTGCGCGGCATGAGCCCCAAGGAATTGCCACACAGGTAAGTAAACGGCCGACCGTCTTCACTGAATGGATGTTCAAATTCCGCGCGCACTGAGCGCAACGGATCCGCCGCGTCGAGCTGGCGTGCGTATTCGGCGGATGTATCAACTGGTGCGGCGCGAGCGGTCATAGTCATGATCGTGCATTCACATGAGGTGCGGGTGATTCATATGCAGCGCAGCGCACGGCGTGTTGGGCGCGCGAACCAAGAAAGGTTGCGGCCGATCCATGCAGAATGCTGGCCCTCGTTTCTTCATCAAGCCAAGGCGCGGCGCGCACAATGGCGCCGGGCGAAAGCTCCCCAAGCGGGAACGGGTAGTCGGTGCCAAGCGCCACCTTGCCCTGCCCTGCGACTGAAAGTAAGAGCCGCAACGCTTCCGGGTCGTGCACCAGCGAGTCAAACCACACGCGCTTGATTGCCTCGCGTGGCGATTCGTTGGTGGCCGTCTGGCACAAGTCAGGCCGTTCGCGGAACCCGTGCTCCCAACGACCGATGGTCATCGGCGCCGCACCGCCGCCGTGAGCAAATGCAATGCGCAACGATGGCAGTTTCTCCATCACGCCACCAAAGCACACGCTGCCAACGGCAAGCGATGTTTCAGCCGGCATGCCGACAAGCCATGGGAACCAGTGCCGCTCCATGCGATCGGCGCCGCACATTTCCCACGGATGAACGAAGACGCATGCTCCAAGTGCGGCGGCAGCTTCAAGCACTTCGACAACGGAAGGATCATCCAAGTTGCGACCGTTGACGTTGGAACCAATCTGCACGCCAGGCATGTTGAGCTCACGCACGCATCGCTCAAGTTCGCGAATCGCTAACCGTGTGTCCTGCATGGGAATGGTGCCCAAACCAACGAATCGATCCGGCGCGTGTTGAACCACGCCAGCGATGTGATCATTCAGCGTGGCCGAAAGATCAGCGGCATCCGCGGCCTTCGCCCAGTAACTGAACATCACCGGCACCGTACTCAGCACTTGCACGCGCACACCGGCGGCATCGCAATCAGCAGTGCGTGCGGTTGGATCCCAGCAATTTGAGTGGATTTCCCGGAACATCCGCCCGTCTTTCCACAAACGCGCGCGACATGCAGCGCAATGCTCAATGCTCACCCAACCGGGATAGCCATACTTGGCACAGAGGTCCGGCCAGCGCTCAGGCAAGATGTGCGTATGCAGGTCGATCATTGGATGTTCAGTACGGGCGCATCACGCGCGTGCCGCACTTCTTGCAAGTGCACAGCGCAGGATCGGCCCAGAACTCTTCCATAGCCTTGGCGAAATGCTGCACGATGTCCTTGCACACAAAGACTTTGTCATAGACCAGTTCTTCGCACTTTTGGCAGAAGAACATCAGGTGCTCCGGCTCAGTCTCTGGTCGGCGACGTTCAATCACCATGCCCAACGTGTTTGGACCGCGCTGCGGACTGTGCGGGACGTTGGGCGGAATGAAAAAGGTTTCGCCCTCGCGGATGGGAACATCGCGAATTCCGTTGATGTCGCGGATGCGAACGGTGATATCGCCCTTCAGTTGAATGAAGAACTCTTCACTGTTGGTCATGTGGAAATCATTGCGGGCGTTTGGGCCAGCGATGATCATCACAAAGAAATCTTTGCCGCTGTACAGGTACTTGTTACCGACCGGCGGGTTCATCATGTGCCGGTTCTCGGCGATCCATTGCATCAGTGCAATGGAGCCCGCCACAGTGCCGTCAACATTGAGCCCGGTGGCATCACCAAACTCATTCATCGCGCGGGTGGAAGCTGTCGCTCCGACATCGGTACTACATCCGTTCGGACCGCAGCACGGTGATTGCGATGCAGAGCTAGCGATGATCGGATTGATGGTCGACATGCGCGAAAGATACCCGCGAGCGCTCCGCGGCCGACTGCTCGCGAAGGCGCCAAAGCAAGCACGCAGACTCCTAGTTGTGAATCACAGCCGCGTGCGGATCGCCCATAGGTCGGGAAAGAGCGGATTGAAGAGCGTTGTTCGGAGATAGGCAACGCCCGGACTGCCGCCAGTCCCCTGCTTGAATCCGATGGTGCGCTCCACCATTTTCACATGGCGGTAACGCCACTCCTGAATGCCCTCGTCAAGATCCACAAGCAGTTCGCACACGCTGCGCTCAGTGGGATGATTGTGATAGAGGTCAAGCAGTGTTTCCTGGAACGCCGGCCATTCTTGCGGCGGTTGAGTGACGTCGCGGGCAAGAAGGTCAGCGGGAACCGGATAGCCGCGCAGCGCCACGAACTTTGCAAACGCATCGAACAGCGTTGGCTTTCCCCAGCGACGTTCGATCGCTACGCGGTCTGGTGTTCCTTCTGGATAGTGCGTGAGGACGCGCGGATTCTTGTTGCCGAGCAGGAACTCAAACTCGCGGAATTGCGCGCTTTGGAATCCGCTGGAGTTCGCCAAGAAGCTTCGGAAGGAGAGAAATGAAACCGGCGTAATCGTTTCAATCACATCAACCTGCTGCACCATGGTCTTCAAGATGGTGAGCATGCGCTGCAATGTTGCGCACGCTTCCGGCACTTGGCCCGCGGTCAGGCATTCAGCAAGTCGATCGCCTTCATGGAGTTGCTGCTTGAACCACAGTTCATACACCTGGTGAATGATGATGAAGAGCATCTCATCGTGTTCAGGGTCCGCACTGTCCGGGCGGTGCGAGAGCGGGCGCTGCAGGGAGATGAGTTGCGGAACGCACAGGTAATCGCCGTAGGTCAGGTTCATGATTCGATTCTCTTCAGGCGATTTAGAGCAGTGTGCCGGTGAGGATCACCTTGGCTACCAAGAAGTAAATGACGAGGCCAGTGACATCGACCAGTGTCGAAACTGCTGGCGCGGAGCTTGTTGCCGGATCAATTCGGAGTGCGCGCAGTAGAAACGGCAGCATGCTGCCCGCGATGGTGCCCAGGCACACTACGCAAACCAGGCTAATCCACACCACTGTTGCCACGAGGTATGGATGTCCGCCGTAGTCATACCAACCGAATGACTGCCACACGACAACCCGAATAAACCCGAGTGAGCCGAGCCAACTTCCGAGCACTGCGCCGGTGCCAAGTTCACGCAAGAACACGCGCCGCCATGCAGTGCCTGGCAGTTCACCAAGAGCAATCGCGCGCACCACCAACGTGGCGGCTTGCGAACCAGTATTTCCACCGCTGGAAATGACCAGCGGAATGAACATCGCCAGCATCACGGCGGATGCCAGTTCCATTTCAAAGTGGCTCATTGCTGTGGCGGTGAGCATTTCGCCAAAGAACAACACGGAAAGCCATACTCCGCGCTGCCGCAGCAATTGCCAGAACGGAGTGCGTGAGTACGGCGTATCCACCGCTTGCACGCCACCGAATCGGAGTTGCGTCTCCGTGTCTTCCGTCTGGGAGATATCAAGCGCATCGTCAACAGTGATGATGCCGAGCATGTGCCCGCGCTCATCAACGACTGCAAGAGCGGATCGGTCGTAGCGCTTGAACAATCGCACAACTTCAGGAAGATCGGTGCGTGCGGGAATGGAGACCAGCGTGGCTTGCTCAAGATCACCCACCAGCGCGTTCGGGTCTGCCCTGACCAGGAGTCCAAGACGCACATCAAAGAGCAGCGCGCCGGTGGCATCAACCACGTAAAGCACGTTCAGCGTCTCCACGCGTCGCTCAGAGCGGCGGATGGAATCGAGCGCCTCCGCAACGGTCATGCCGGGCGAGAGGCTGATGTACTCCGGCGTCATCACGTGGCCGGCGGTGCCTTCGGGGTAGCCAAGCAGTGTGCGCGTTGCGGCGAGCGCTTGCGGGCTGAGCGAATCCAAGATCCGCCGCGTGACTTCTGCTGGCAGATCATCAAGCAGCGAGACGCGGTCATCGGGCGTCATGGCATTCACCAGCTCAAGCATCTGCTCGCTTGACAGCGAGGCGATGAGTTCAGCTTGTTGCTCAACTGGCAGGTATGAGAAGACCGCACCCGCGCGATCCCGCGAGAGGAGCCGGAAGATGACACCCTCATCATCGGATGGCAAATCAGTCAGGATTTCTGCAATATCCGGGTCGTTCAGATCATTGAGCGCGCTGCGCAGCCCTACCCAATCGCGTTGTGCGATCAGGTCTTCAACTTCAACTTGGAGCAGGTGGCCGAGCACGGTCAGACAGGGTAACTGACCGGGGTGATTTATGTGCGTGGACGAGCGAACCGAACGACGATTCCGGTCGCAGTTGAGGTTGGGCTTGAGCTTGAGACCGACCGAACGCGGTGGCGCAAGGCGCACCCTGTGCCCCATGAATCAATCGTTGATATACGGCGTTTCGCGCTGTGCGGCTGCGCTTCCCACGCGAACGAAATCCGAGACGCCGGATGCATGCGAACGGAGCAGGCGGACCGTCTCTGCGTCATCGCCAGTTTCCACAATGCGGACGCCCTTCTCGGTGAGCTCCACGGCAAGCTTGACATGGGTGTGCCGGGCAAAGAGTTCCTTAAACACGGGATCCCAAACGCGAACTTGCCGGCCTTCCACCATCCGATCTCGCATCGCGAGGGCGTGGTCTTTAATGAGCGTGGCAACTGCGGGATCATCGGATTCTGTAACGGCCGAGACTCCGTTATCAATCATGGTCACGGTGCGACGAATCTTTGCATGGTGATAGAGAAGCGTCTGCCAAACGTCACGGTCATACGGCTGTGTTCCGCGATCGGCCGAGCTGACACTTGTGGGAGCGCGCGGGACGGGACATACGGCGGGCGAGGCAAGCGAACCCGCAGCAGCGGATGAGGGCGTGGTAGTCGGCGTGGCCACGGCAGAAGTCGCACTCGCCGCGGTGGGGGCACACGAAGCAGCGACGAGTACGAAGGAGATTGCGCATGTGCAAGCAAGCGTGCGGGTGAACGATGCGGAATGCGTGCGGAGTTCAGTTGTGACCATACGTATGGCATACGCGAACTTGCGGCGGCGCAGTGCTGTTTCATGCGAGAACTGACCGAATTCGATCAGGCACAAATAATCAACGCATCTATGTCTTTATAAATTTTCAGACTTGAAACAAAGGATTACTCCTAGCGATTCATTTGAATCGCGCTGCCTAACCCTCCGCACCCGGTCATCCCTAGTATTCCGAACCATGCCACGAAAGCCACCGGCTGCGCTCAAACGCCCGACGCCCCAAACAGGCGGAGGTCGCCTTGCTGTCATTTTCGGAGACCAGCTTGACCTTGATGCGCCCCTTATTCGGACGTTGGGAGCGGATGACACCGTACTCATGATGGAAGTGGCAGGCGAATCGCAACATGTACCGAGTCATGTCCAGCGGACCGCTCTGTTTCTTTCGGCCATGCGGCACTTTGCTGCTGACTTGATCAATCGAAAGGTTCGCGTTCGATACATCAATCTCGACGACCCAGAGAACACCGGCGCGTTCGAGAGTGAGCTCACGCGCGCTATTACCGCGCTCAATCCGACACAGATCGTGTGCACACAACCGGGTGAATGGCGAGTCCTCACGATCCTTGAGCGCGTTCGTGACGCCACTGGCATTCCGCTGACCATCTTGCCAGACGA
>CAMDCW010000163.1 GCA_945890745.1 Phycisphaera mikurensis NBRC 102666 | reverse complement strand
AATGAAGGTGAGTTCGTCGGTGCCTGCATCAATCACGGTGCCCAGCCCGCGCACGGGGCGGTCTCCGGGTCCAACCAGTGTGCCGCGCACCAATTCGGCAATCGATCCCGAAGTGTGCAGGACGTTCGTCATGGCTTGGGGGCAGCTTGTGGCGCAGTGATGCCAGACGGCGGCGTACCACCGCGCGATTTGAACTCAGCATTCGCTCGAGCGATCACGGCGTCGGTGATATCAAGCTCATTATCTGCAAAGAGAATGCGGCGCATGGCAAGTTGCTGCCGAGTAGCAGTGAATCCCGCTGGTTCGATCGGCGGGATCGAATCGTTGATGATCACATAGTCAATCTTGCCTTCTTTAGCGACCGCGGCAGCCGCTTCGCGCACCTTGATGTACAGCGAGCGCATGCCACTGGCACGCTCTGCTTCCACCTTCAACTGGCCAAACTGATCTTGTGCGCTCATCGTACCGATGGCGCCTTCCACTTTCTTCAGCGTGTCGTTGTAGGGCGGGGTGCCAGGCTTGTAGCTCTCCAGCTCAGCATTGAGGTCCTGCAGTTCCCGGCTCATGCGGTCCTTCTCACCAACCATCTTTTCGCCAAGCGTCTTGATGGCTGCTTCAATGGACTTTTGTTCATCAAGCGCCGTGAAGATGCGTTCCACATCAACACTGGCAACGCGGGAAGGGCGGTCGGGGAATGCAGTTGCGGCGACAAGCACGGCTACGGCAATGCCAAGGGCGATCGTGGTATTTCTCATGGTAGTTGTCATGAAACTGAAACCGTCGGGGTGTTCATGTCGGGGTGAATTTACTTCGGTGCAGGCGCAGGAACTGGGGCAGGCGCAACTGCGCCACCCGGAGCTGCTGCTGGAGCAACTGCGTCGCCCGTGGTTGATTTAGCAGTGGCGCCGCGCGCGTTGTTCATGCGTACCACGAGTTGATCAGTCACATCAATGGACTTTGCTGCAAACAGGACGCGGCGGCGAACGATTTGCTCTTGCGCCTGTGACTCAAGCGGCACTTTGGAATCGCGCTGCAATTGGATGTCGGTGACACCGTCGTTCACCAGGATGACGTCCCAGCCCTCAGCATCCGCCAGCTTTTGACTCTCCGCCCGAACATTGCGGTACATGCTTTGCCACATCAGGGCGCGCTCGCGATCAACCTCGATCTTCTTGATCTTTTCCCACTGCTCCATTTGCAGCTGTTCGAATGCCAGTTTGTCGCGAATTCCCATCCGCTCTTGATCGTTGGCGGCGGTCTCCATGGTCTTGGCCAATTCCTCAACGGACTTTCGCTTGGCGGTGAATTCGTCTTGGACCTTTTTGCCAAGTGCGGTGATCTGCACTTCCCAGTCGCTGCGCTCATTCAGCCGCTCGATCACTTTGACCAAGTCCACGGTGCCGACGCGGGTGGGTGCGGGGGCCATGCGTGCGGAGGCGCCGGCGTTGTACGAGACGGCGGTCACCATTGCCCCAGCAATGGCCGCGACGAAGATGCCTGCAAAGGTCCGTTGGTTGCTCATCCCGGCAGTGTACGCAGCCGCCGCCACCGATGGCAGCGTGTCAGAAGGGCAGATCGATGGTGAAACTGAACACCTGTTCTTCGTCGTTTTGCTGCTTCATGAGGGGGTAGGCAAAGTCCAGGGCAATCGGCGCCTGGCCGAACTGTGGAATGAAGATTCGTAGACCCGCGCCAACGCCCACGCGGTACTCCGCGAGCCAGGCGTCGTCGTTCACGGTTCCGCTGTCAACGAACGTCACTACGGACAGGAAGTCACCCATGACTGGGATCTCGTACTGGGCGCCCGCAAAGAATAGGAAGTTGCCGCCGATGGGCACATTGGTGTCTTGCGTGGTGAACGTGTCAGGGGGGTTGCTGCCAATGATCCGATTGGATTTCGGACTCACAGTACGGAACGCAAAGCCACGCAGGGTGCGCCCGCCGAGGTACCAGCGTTCATACACGGGGGCATCCGTTGAGAAGATGTATGCAGCCTGCGTACGCAGACGCAGAACCTGTTTACGCCCAAGGAAGTCTTCGTAGGTTGTGAAGAACTGCGTCAGGTTGATGCCCACCTGTGGGTACGCGTAGTCGCCGCCAAAGATGCCGTGGTATCCGGTTTGTAACTCCAATTGTGAACCACGGCCGGGGTGACTGGGGTTGTCTACTTCGGTGCGTGTGAGTTCCATCAGAACGGCGCTGTTGTAACTTGGCCCGCGCTGTTCCCATACCTCCACCGGGGTTTGGTCCTCGAAGTCGGTCAGCGTGACACTCTCCACCCGGGGATTCACGGAGAATGACCAAAAATCACCAATGCGAGTACTGATTCCAAACAGCAAGCTGGCACGATCTTCCAGGTAACTGTCAAAGAACCGAGTGCGGTAATTGAGCGCGGTGTTGCCACCCCAATCGCTATCCAAGAGGTGCGGATCACCGATCGAGACGTTGTAGTTACTTACTTCAATACCCGGCGCGATAGCGAGGTTGAAGGTCTGTCCGGCGCCGCGGAAGGAGCGGCCGCCGGTGAATTCATCAAATGTATTGGGCGTATCAGCAAGGTCGAAGTTCTGCTGCTTCAGCGAGATCTCGCCGAACAAGCCAGAGTCGGTTCCTGCACCAACACCAAAGTTCACCGAGCCGGTTTGCTTCTCCTTGACATCGACCAAGACATCGCGAGTGCCCTTGTCATCAGCATCCGGCGCCTGTGGGGTTACCCGCGGCTCGCGGAACAAGCCGGAGCGATCGAGCCGCTTCTCAGTGTTCTTGATTTCACGCCCGTCCATCGGGCGACCTGGCTGGAAACGGACGAGTCGACGTACCACTTTGTCACGCGTGACATAGTTGCCTTGAATCTCTACCAAGCCAGTTGCATAGGCGCCGCCTTCGCGAATATTGAGCAGGAGGTCAACCTCGGGCTCCTCGCCAATGCGCACCCAACTGTCACCCACTCGGGCATCGATGTAGCCCATCACCTGGTACGCCTGCACGATGGCCGTCTTGGTCTTTTCGATCAGGTTGCGCTGAAATGGATCGCCGCGTTGGATGACGGCCAGATTGCCAACTTGTTCCCGCGTCATAATCTGGGGCGGATTGCCGCCCTCGCCCTTAATGACGATGTTTCGCAGCCGGTATTGGCGTCCTTCTGCGATCACAAAGACAATCTTTGCTTCGCGCTGATCGGAGCTCAATTCAATGCGTCGATCAACACGAACGTCCACATGCCCGCGGTCTTTGTAGTAGCGGTCAATGGTGGCAACATCTTCCACCAAGAGGTCTTCTTCAAGCTCACCCTTGCGGAACAGAAAGATCCACGGCTTGGTCTTGATCTGCGCCTCAAGTTGTTCTGAAGCAAACGCCTGATTGCCAACAAACTCAATCTCGCGAATACGGACGCGCGGCCCTTCGATGATCTGGAAGAGGAGCAACCCTTGGTCCAGCTTGCTCTCGTCCACCTTGACGTCAACCAGGTAGTTGCCGCGCCCCTTGTACAGCTCTTTGATTCGGAACACCGATTGCTCCAGCAAGAAGTCATCGCGCGGCGCACCGGTGGCCAGCGGCACGGCCTTGCGCAACTCCTGATCGGTGATCACATAGTTGCCAGCGAAGTCGATGCTGTTGACGATCTGCTGCTCTTCGGCGGTGTAGGAAACTTCGACGCTGCCGTCTGGAAGGATGGTGGCATCCGCAGACACCTGTCCAAATCGACCAAGTCGGTACAAAGTAGAGACGTCGTTCTTCACCACCTTGGAATCGAAGGGCTGCCCGGCGGCGATGCGCAGGTTGTTTCGGATCTCTTGTTCAGTTGCTAACTTCTTTCCGCGGATCACCACCTTGATGGATGACACCGGTCGGTCCGCCAGCGTTTCGTCCTCAAGATCAAGAGCCCATGCGCGAGCGCTGCCGAAGAAGGCAATGCAGGCGATCAGCGTTACCCACAGGGCGTTGCGCAGTACGTCGCCGAGGTGCCCGGGACGGGATGTCCGGCGGGGAGTTCGTGTACCGAGGCGATCCATGCTCGATCTGCGAGGATAGTCGCGCCGCAATGTCTTCGGCTACCCTCTCCCGAATCATGAGCACTGCCAATCTTGCCCGTACACCTTTCCATCACTGGAGCGCCGAGCGCGGGGCTCGCTTTGTGGATTTCACCGGCTGGGAGATGCCCATGTCGTACGGATCCATCATTGACGAACATCATGCGTGCCGGTCCGGCGCCGCGTTCTTTGATGTCAGCCACATGGGTCGATTGCGCATCACTGGTCGGCATGCCCGTAAGTTCCTCGACCGCGTTTGCACGCGGCAGATCATGGGTATGGAGCGTGGCACGGTGCGCTACTCGCTGGTCTGCAACGAGCGGGGCGGGGTGCGCGATGACGTCTTGGTCTATTGCTATGAGGAAGACGACTACATGATGGTGGTCAATGCCTCAAACCGCCTGAAGATCCTCGACTGGTTCGGGTCGATCAAGGCGCGTGAGAACATGACATTCCAAATGGAAGATGTCACCGCAGACACTGCGATGGCTGCCATTCAGGGGCCAAAGGTCCTTGAGATCGTGGGAACTTTCAGCCGCGAAATTCCCACGCTGAAGCGTTACCGCTTCGCTGAAAAGAGCCTGATGATTGCCAAACTCACCGTCAGCCGCACTGGTTACACGGGCGAAGACGGCGTGGAACTGGTGATGGGATCAACGGTCGCCAAGTTTGTTCTGCCGATGCTCTTGCGTGAAAAAGAGGGCGTGACCGCCATGGTGCGGCCGGCAGGCCTGGGCGCGCGCGATTCGCTGCGCACAGAGGCATCAATGCCTCTGTATGGCCATGAAATCAGCGAAGAAATCGACCCGCTGAGCGCTGGTCTCGGCTTTGCGGTCAAGCTTGACAAGGGTGATGTGGATACGCGCGAAGGCCGTTTCATTGGCCAAGAGGCGCTATTGAAGATCAAGGCTGATGGCGTACAGAACAGCTTGGTTGGCTTTGAGGTGGAGGGTCGTCGCTCCGCGCGCCAAGGCATGCTGCTCTATCAGGGTGGCAAGCACGTTGGGCACGTGACCAGCGGCTGCCTCAGCCCCACGCTCGACAAGGTCATTGCCATGGGCTATGTGCCCGCAGCGATGAGCGCGGTCGGTACGGAATTCGAACTTGATCTTGGCAAGGTGAAGACCACGGCGAAGGTCGTCAAGATGCCGTTCTACAACCCGGTTCGCACGAAGACCGCGTAAGGCGAGCGGCAACGTTCGTCCAGAGACAACGTCAGCCCTGAGGCGACGTTTCATGTGATAGTGGTGCGCTGGTCATGGTCATGATCGCGCCTGCCAGTTCTCACACAATCACGTTGTCACGCATCCGGTGCTTGCTTGCGCTTGCGACCCGGTCGAGCCTTCTCAGTGCTCTCCACTGGCATATTCTCGCGGAAGAACCGGCTTGGTTTGGCGTCAGTCAGTTGCAGTTGCAACTTCTTGAGAGCCTCGACTTCAATCTGTCGGACGCGCTCGCGCGTGAGTCCAACCTCCACGCCAATTTGCTTGAGTGTCAGCGGTTCCTTGCCCTCAAGACCGAAGCGCAGGCGGAGCACGCGTGCATCTCGTTCGTCGATGGAATCAAGAAGCTTGAGGATGGTGGAGAAGTCTTCCTTGCGCTCAATGTCGTGCTCGGGAGCACGGTTGCGGGTGTCTTCAAAGATGTCCGCAAGGTCTGCTCCCTCGCCGTCCTCGCCAGTGGGTGACTGGCTGGGGGCGTGGTACGCCTTGACGGCGCGGCGCACAATCAGAAGCTTCTTGACTGGCAGACCCATCGCCGTGGCCAACTCTTGCAAGGTGGGTTGGCGACCGAGGCTCTCTTCAAGCTTTCGGTTGGTGTGCTTCCAGCGCGCAATCAATTCCACCATGTAGGCAGGAATGTGGATGGGCTGTACCGCGTTGATCAGGGTTCGCTTGATGGCCTGTTTGATCCACCAGCTGGCGTAGGTACTGAATCG
>CAMDCW010000162.1 GCA_945890745.1 Phycisphaera mikurensis NBRC 102666 | reverse complement strand
AACTGAGAAGTCCGGCAGTTGGACGTACGCCCCGTGGGTGCCAACCGGACGAACAGATTCGCCCGAGGCTAAGCGGAACCTTGTGGAGCGCAGCCGTCCGCGTCCGAGGGTCCCGCGCGCAACGGAGGGGGCGGGGGGCGGCTCAACTCACTTTCCCGCACGCCTTCGTACTGGCCCGCATCCGCCTTACGAGGACGGCCGCTGAGCGCGGCCCTGTCCTCTTCGGCGCCTGCGGCCAGATGGGGGTGTTCCGCAGAGCGTGGTGTTGACCCTGTTGGTAGCGCAGTGATGCGGCGAAAATGGGGACAGGGGTGAACGGCACCTATTTAATGCCCGCGGCTTTCCTATGATCGGGGCTGTGCTCCTCCTGATTGACAACTATGACTCGTTCACCTGGAACCTCGTCCAGCGCTTCAGTGAGATTGATCCCGCACTGCGCATCGAAGTCATCCGCAATGATGCCATCGACGTCGCGGGCGCCGAGGCGCTTGCCCCCACGCATCTGGTGATTTCGCCCGGCCCGTGCACGCCGAAGGAGGCCGGCATCAGCGGCGCGCTGCTTTCGCACTTCAAGGGGCGCATCCCGGCACTCGGTGTCTGCCTTGGTCATCAAGCGATCGGTGATGTCCACGGCATGACCGTTCGTCGTAATGACATCGCAGTGCACGGCAAGACCAGTCCCATTCATCACGATGGACGCGGACTCTTTGTTGGTCTGTCGAACCCGTTCATCGCCACGCGCTACCACTCGCTGGTGATTGACCCAGCCACGGTTCACCCGGACTTTGAAGTCACCGCTCGTACTGAGCGTGATGAGATCATGGGCATCCGTTGGAAAGCTCCCGGTGGCGCAGCGCCGCTTGAGGGCGTGCAGTTTCATCCGGAGAGTTTCCTCACCGTTGAAGGTCCGCGTCTTCTTGCTAATTTCCTTGCGATGCAGCCCGCAGCGATCCGCTCCGCGGCCCCGTCCGCTGTTACGCGGTCGGCGTGAAAGTCATGCCGCTTTCGACATAGAAGTTCAGCATGTCACCGGTCTGCCATGAGCCCGCCGTTTGTGCCGGCTCAATGGTCACCCACGCTGGGAACGCCAACTCCAGAAGCACGGCGTTGGCAGTCACATCGACAGCCAACACGCGTCCCTGCACAATCCGGGGCGTGCCCCAGACTGGCTCAATGAAGCATCCGCCTGCATTCGCGTGCCAGGCGCGCAACGCTTTGCCGCGCACGGAACCGTTGATGCGCTTGCCTACTTTGCTTGCAAGCGTTGCGGCATCACCAACCAGCACCAGCTCCACGCGGTACGCGGAGTTAGGCATGGAAATGCACACGCGTGCGGGCGTACTTCCCGATGCAGGGATGATCTCTTCCAATACAACACGGGCGATGTCTTGAACAGTAGTAGTCATTGGGGGGCTCACATTCACTTTGCGGCAGCCGTCGGCGCTTCGATGATCTTCTTCATAGTGGCCGATGCGTTGTAGACGGCCATCTCGCCGGCGCCAGCAGCATCAACGCCCAGGCGCCCGATCTGCACCCCGTGCGAATTGCGAACGCTGATCGCGCCGCCGTCGCCATCAACTGCAGCTCCAGCGACCACGATTGCCTGACCGGTGGTGTCGAGCAGATTCATCAGCCCGCCCGTCTTGCCTCCGCCAATCGCGGCCACGCGTCGCTCTTGCATGTAGGCGGCAAGGGTTCCTGCTGATCCGGTTGCTTCAGCCATGAATGCTGGAGCGCCGGTCAAAGTTCCAACCATGAATCGACCGCCGCCTTCTTCCTTGGTATCCATGAGAATGGCAGCAGCGCCTGATCCGTTCAGCACTTCAATCGCGCCGCCCTTGCCAGCGCCCGCGCTTGCAAGCGAAACAGCTACTGCACCCGCGCCGTCCTTCAAAGTCAGATGACCGCCAGCAACTGCAAGGAACGCTGCGCATTCGTTGCCTGATGCATCGGCGATACGGAGTGTGCCGGTCTGATCTTCTGCACCGCCGGCAAAGACGATTTCCTTACCAGCTTGATTGCGCATCGAAAGTACCGAAGCACCTTGCGCCACACCAGCAAGCATGCCAAGCTCGCCACCGGGGCGGCGCATACTGATGACTGCTCCACCGGCGCCTGCTTCGGCGCGCAGGCTGCTGGCGTTGTTGCCCGAGCCATTGAGAACGAGCGCGCCGCCTTCTTCGCCGCGCGCGAATGTTGCCAGCGTGGTGCCGTCAACGTCACCGATTTCAACGCGACCGCCAGTCGGTGTTGCAAAGAGACCGCCGACAGGCTTACCGACAAGATTCCAAATCGCCAGGTCGCCACCGTCCGTGCCAGCCGACAGACGCACCACATTCGCGCCGCCCTTTGACCAGACATCAAGTTGACCGCCAGTGTCACCAGCTTGCGCAAGCATGACCACTTTGTCACCTTCGCCAACAACTTCAAGGCGTCGAACGCGGATCACGTCTTCAACGCGTGCCACCTGCGTTGCGGCAACCAGGCCGCCAGCAAGTGCCACCGCGCCCAAGATGATCGTTCCAGTGCGCCAACGCATGGCGTCGCGGCGCGCTGCGGCGAGCTCGTGCTCAATGCGTGCAAGGCGGGCGGTGATCGCGGATGACATTTCGGTGTGTTCGGAAGTTCCCATAGGTGATCAGTAGGATACGCGCCCTACAGAAAGCGCGACCCCCGATGAGCAAGAAGACCACCACCAAGCGACCGTCCCCAATCAAGCACACCACCCTTGGCATCGGGCTCGTTGGCACCAAGTTCATGGGCAAGGCCCACAGCAATGCGTGGATGTCCGCCCCCCGGTTCTTTGACCTACCGCTGGTAGTGAACATGCGGGCGGTGGCTGGCACCAAAGTGCAGGATGTGGCTGAATTCTCGCAGCGCTGGGGTTGGCAATGCTGCAGCGATGAGTGGCAAGACTTGGTCACCGACCCGCAGATCGGCTTGATCGACAACTGCACCCCCAACCACGTCCATGCAGAAGTTTCGATCGCCGCTCTTGCCGCCGGCAAGCATGTGGCGTGTGAGAAACCGCTCGCGGGCACCCTTGACGACGCCCGCCGCATGCGCGATGCCGCCAAGAAGGCAGCCGCCAAGGGGATCAAGACATTCGTTTGGTTTAACTACCGCCGTTGCCCGGCGGTGGCCTTAGCGCATCAGTTGGTGAACGAAGGCAAACTTGGCCGCATCTTCCATGTGCGCGCGAGCTATCTCCAGGATTGGGGCGGCCCATCGACGCCGCTCCTGTGGCGCTTTCAAGGCAAACTTGCGGGTAGCGGGGCGCATGGCGACCTCAATGCTCACATCATCGATATGGCCCGTTTTATTACTGGCGAAGAAGTGACCGAAGTGGTGGGCGCGATTGAGGAGACCTTCATCAAGGAGCGCGACATCATCGAAACCACTGGCGGCGCCATTGCTGGCAAGGGCGCCAAACGCGCCGTTCGTGGCAGCCGCAAGGGCAAGAGCACCGTTGATGATGCGGTCCTCTTTATGGCGCGTATGTCTGGCGGCGCGATCGCCAGCTTTGAGGCCTCGCGCCTTGCCACGGGTAACCAGAATCGCAATCAGATTGAGATCAATGGCGAGAAGGGCAGTCTGAAGTTTGACTTTGAGCGCATGAACGAACTGCAGTGGTGGGATCACACGCTGCCCGCCCGCCTGCGCGGTTGGAGCCGAGTGATGTGCACCGATGCAACTCATCCCTACGCGGGCAACTATTGGCCCGCCGCGCATGTGCTGGGCTACGAACATTGCTTTGTGAGCCAAGCGGCGGACACGGTCATGGTGCTTGGCGGCAAGAAGCCAGTGGTAGCCATCCCTGATTTTGCAGACGCCTATGAAACACAACGGGTTCTTGAGGCAGCCATTCGCTGCGCACGAACGCGTCGCCCGGTAGCACTTTCCGAAGTGAAGTAGTCCTGCGCGCGATTTTGCTAGCCTTGTAGGCATGTCTACACGCATGCTGATTGCGATCGTTGTCGGTACGGTCCTTGCCTTTGGCTGGGGCGCGGTGTCTTGGACAACTGGTATCTATGACTTTGCAATCAAGCCGCTCCCCGGCGGCGACGGATTGGCGGCAACCTTTGAGTCCGCGTCGGCCGCGGACGGTGCGTATATCTATCCCGCCCCGCCCGCCACAGCAGTCATGACCGGGCAGCAATCCGCCATCGCTACCAACGCGTTCCGTGAAGAGCATCGCAAGGGGCCACTCATGCTTGTGCTCCTGCGTCGCGAGGGTGTTGACCCAATGTCGCCCACGGTATTGGTGCGCGGCTTCATGATTGAACTCTTCGGCACCGCACTTCTGGCCGCCATCATTGCTGTGGCATGCAAGTTCGGCGCGCGATTGCAAGATCGATTGGCGCTTGGAATTGTGGTCCCGGCCTTCGCCATGCTTTCGTCGCATGCAGTGGTCTGGAATTTCTTCCACCTTCCCGACTCATTCTCCATGGTGTTATTTATTGATGGAATGATTGCGTGGACGTTGGCTGGTTTAGCGTGCGCGCTCATCATCAAACCCGCCAAGCGCTGAATGGCGTGTGCGGTCTGTCCCAATGAAATTGCAAAGAGTCCTATGAAGTTCCAGTCTCCGAAAGGCACCCGCGATTTCTATCCAGCCGAGATGGCTGTCCGTCGTCGCATTGAAGGCGCGTGGCGCGATGCAAGCATTGCGTTTGGCTACGACGAAATTGACGGGCCCACCTTTGAGCATCTTGAGCTGTACACAGCGAAGAGTGGCGAAGGAATTGTGAACGAACTCTTCAGTTTCCGCCGCGCTGGTGGAAGTGATGATTACGCTTTGCGCCCGGAATTCACACCAACGCTTGCGCGCATGGCCGCTGCACGCGCTGCGCAATTGCCGATGCCAGTCAAGTGGTTCGCCATTCCTAATTTCTTCCGCGCCGAACGCCCGCAGCGTGGGCGCTTGCGCGAGTTCTATCAGTGGAACGTTGATCTTCTGGGCGCTGAAGGTCCGGCGATCGACGCAGAAATCATCGGCGTTGCGATTGCGGCACTCGCGCGGCTTGGTCTGCGCGCCACCGATGTGCGTGTCAAGATCAGTCACCGAGTGGCCGCCGCCAATGTTGTGCGTGCGCTGGGTGTGGCCGATGAGTCCATCGCCGGTGCGTTTGAACTACTGGACCGCCGTGACAAGATGGCGCCGGAAGAATTCACCAAGCGCGCTGCAGCACTGGGTCTTGCGGGCGATGCACTGGCGCGCTTTGAAACCGTGGTGCGAACGCGCGTGCAGATCACCGATGACATTGGCGTGCTGGCCACCACCGCGGGCATCGCAGTGGATTCGTTGGCAGAGCTCGTTCTCCTGCGCGACGCACTGGTGGCTGCGGGGCTGTCCGATTGGTGTGAGTTTGACCTCGGGATTGTGCGCGGTCTGGCTTACTACACCGGCACCGTGTTTGAAATTCACGAAGCTTCCGGCGGCGAACGCGCCATTGCAGGTGGCGGCCGATACGACGGACTCGTTGAACTCTTCGGCGGACCAAAGACGCCTGCAATCGGCTTCGGTATGGGCGATGTGGTGCTCGGGCTGGTGCTTGCCGATCGTGGACTCCTACCAGCCGATGGCACGGAATTGCTGCCGCGCCCCGACGCGTTCGTGATTGCAACTGCTGATCCCGCGGCTGATGCGGAATTGCCGCGCTTGGTTGCTCGCCTGCGCGGCGAAGGGTTGCACGTTCGTCACAGTTACAAGGCCACACGCAATGTGGGCAAGTTGCTTGCCGATGCATCCAAGCAGCGCGCGCGATTTGCGGTCTTACTTGGCGCGGAATTGGCGGACGGTCGTGTCATGTTGAAAGATCTTGCTAGCGGCGAGCAGCGCCCAGTAGCGCTGACTGAACTACCCGCGCTCCTTCGCGCGCCTGCATGAAACGCATCCTGGTCATCGTCGCGGTCGAAGCGGAACGCACCGCACTCGGCACGCGTTGCCTTGCTACGCCGGAGGTGTGTGTGGTTGTTGCCGG
>CAMDCW010000161.1 GCA_945890745.1 Phycisphaera mikurensis NBRC 102666 | reverse complement strand
CTGTCTCGCTTCATGGCCACGGTGCGTCCCGGGCGGTGCCCGGTCCGCGGCGTCCGCAGTCGCGGCCGCCTGGGCTTTGGCGCCCGGGGCGCAAATCCCACCGCGGCCTTTACGCTCGAACAGCGCGACGCCTCAAAGGCGGCGCGCTGTCTCGCTTCATGGCCACGGTGCGTCCCGGGCGGTGCCCGGTCCGCGGCGTCCGCAGTCGCGGCCGCCGGGCTTCGGCGCCCGGGGCGCAAATCCCACCCCAAATTGCTACTTGTTCATAAATTTAGGAATTTACGGGGTATTACCCTTGCGGAGTCCGCCCCTGAATGCCACCGTGTCATTCTTCCGAGTTACTTTCGAACTTCACCAATGTCGCAAAACACGCGTCGATCAGACACCATTACCGAGCAACAGCGCCTCGCGGCCATCGAACGGTTGGCAGTCACTTACACGCCAGCCGAGGAGTGCTTCGACCGCATTACCCGCCTCGCTGCGCGCATCTTTGCAACGCCCATTGCCACCCTCTCGGTGGTGGGCGATCAGCGAGTGTGGTTCAAGTCGCGCGTGGGCACGGTGATCAGCGAACTGCCGCGCACCGATACGTTTTCAAACTGGGTCATGGATCATGACGGCACACTGCTCATCCCCGACGCATTGGCTGATCCGATTTTCGCTCGCTCTGAGATGGTTATCAATGCGCCGTACGCGCGCTTCTATGCCGGTATCGCTATTCGCTCGCCGAACGGCGCAAAAATTGGCTCCTTGAGCGTCATGGACACCGAACCGCGCCACCATTCGGCGATCGATGTTGGCTACCTGCGGGACCTCGCGGCGATCACGGAAGATGAATTCCATCGGCGTCAGTTGACGGCATCACAGAAGTCCATGATCACGGAACTTGGTGAAGCGCAGCGACGAGCCATGATGGATGATCTCACCAGTGTTTGGAATCGCAGTGGTCTTGACAGCATCCTCGAGCGCGAATTCGCGCAAGCATCTGTAAGCGGACAACCGATTTCATTAGCCATGTTGGACATTGATCACTTCAAGAAAGTCAATGACTTGTACGGCCACGGTGCTGGGGATCTGGCGCTCGCGGAGGTGGCACGAAGGCTTCGCGCCGCTGCTCGTCCGGTCGATTCAGTGACTCGGTACGGTGGCGAAGAATTTGCGGTGGTCCTTCCGGACTGTGACGAACATTCTGCTCAGGCGGTCGGCGAGCGCCTGCGAGCGTGTATCGCTGCCACCCCGATCACTGTGGGTCACTCCACACATTTGGATATCACCGCTTCCGTGGGCGTTGCCACTGCGCGCCCACACACCATCATCAGTCTGCTGCTGACCCGCGCGGACGGAGCGCTTTATGACGCCAAGCGCAATGGTCGCGATTGCGTCATCGCCGCGCCTGCCACTATTCCATGCGGGTGAATCACCCCTGCTGCGCATCCGTATGATCCGCCGATGCCCGCTGCAGCACCCGTGGCCATCAAGAGGGTTCGCCTCAAAGTTGGTCTTGAAATCCACATTGAACTCGCCACGCGCAGCAAGATGTTTGCGCGTGCAGGTAGTCCTGGCAATCCAGAGTTCTATGACCGCGAACCCAACTCGCTGGTGACTCCAACTGTGGCCGCGCTGCCCGGCACGCTGCCAGTGATGAACCTGCGCGCTGTGGAGATGAGCATGATGGTGGGACTTGCGCTCGGTTGCAGCATTGCGCGCCGCTCCAAGTGGGACCGCAAGAACTACTACTACCCCGATCTTCCGAAGGGGTATCAGATCAGTCAATATGACCTGCCGCTCTGTCATGACGGCGCGTTTGATTTACCAGTGCCAGCCGGTGGAACGCGCCGCATTGGAATCATTCGTGCGCACCTCGAAGAGGACACCGGCAAGCTCGGCCATGAATTGCCGGGTGGGCACCATTATGAAGGTTCGCTGGTGGATCTCAATCGCGCGGGCACGCCGCTCTTGGAAGTGGTCACCGCACCAGACTTTGATTGTGCAGCAGATGTAGTTGCATTTGCGCAAGAACTGCGCGGGGTCTGCCGATTCCTTGGTGTTACTGAGGGAATCATGCAGAAGGGCCACATGCGCTTCGAGCCCAACATCAACGTCATCATTGAGCTTGCCGATGGCGCCGAAGTGAAGACGCCGATTGTTGAAGTGAAGAATCTCAATTCCTTCAAGGCCTTGCGCGGCGCCATTGAATTTGAGACCGAGGCGCAAGTGACGCGTTGGCGTGAAGACGGCAAAGTCATGGGTCCCGGTGCCAAGAGCACGCGCGGCTGGGACGATGTCAAGTGCGTCACTGTGCTGCAGCGCGAGAAGGAAGACGCGCACGACTATCGATATTTCCCTGACCCAGACTTGGTGCCCGTCGTCGTTGACGATGCATGGCTCGCACGCGTGCACGCGGAAGTACCGGAGTTGCCACTCGCGCGTCGTGCGCGTTACGTGGGCGTGTACGGCCTGGAAGAGAAAGACGCCGCATCACTGGTGGAAGACCGCGATCCGTGCCACTTCTTTGAAGCGTGCGTCGCCGAGCTCGGCGGCACTGCCAAAGCGGGGTATGCAGCCGGGAAATTCCTGTTGAATCAGTTAGGAAAGCGCGCAAATGAGCAGGGCGTTGGCTTGCATCGCGCCGGACTTTCGCCGCAGCAGGTGGCCGGCATCGTGACGCTGCGCGAGTCTGGCTCACTAGGAGCACAGAATGTTGATGCGCTGGTGAATGCCCTGGCTGGCAGTTCGGATACCGCCGCCGAAGCAGCAGCGCGCGCCGGTCTTTTAGTAGTGCGCGATGACGCCGCACTTGATGGATGGATCGCACAAGCCGTCGCCGCCAACGCGCAGGCTGCCGACGACGTGCGCGCGGGCAAGATGAATGCCATTGGTCGAATTGTTGGCGCAGTGATGAAACTCGCCGGTGGTGCTGTTGATGCCAAGACCGTCAATGAACGGATTGTTTCCAAACTGAGAGAGGGATCTTGATGAGTGGAGAATCTCCTGCCGCGCGCGCCACGCTTGGATCAGTAGTGGTGTCCGCCGACGCCATTGCCGCTCGTATTCCTGCGCTCGCCCGCGAGATCGTCGCGTGGATGGGCGAAGGTGACGACGACGTAGTGATCGTTCCAGTGATGACCGGCGCGTTTATCTTTGCTGCCGATTTGGTGCGGCACATGCCGGTGCGCATGCGTATCACGCTTGCCACCGTTTCCAGTTACCCGGGCGATGCCACCACCAGTCAGGGCGTTCGTCCGCTTGGTGAACTGCCCGCCAAACTGCAGGGGCGCCGCGTGTTAGTCATTGATGACGTGCTGGATTCCGGCCGCACGTTGAACTTCCTGCGTGAGCAGTTTGAGGCTCAGCATCCGGCACGATTCGCCACCGCAGTGCTTCTCCGCAAGACCATTCCAAGCGCACTTGCTACCAAGTGCGAGTTTGTTGGCTTTGATGTCCCCGATGAATTCGTAGTTGGTTACGGCCTCGACTTTGATGGCTGCTTCCGCAACCTCCCCGAGGTGCGCATCCTTCATCCAGCAGCGGGCGCCCCGTGAAATCGGAGCGCACGTCGTTTGCGACCACTGCGCTCGACGAGGCTGGTATCCCGCTCTTTGCGGCGTCGATGCTGGAGCCAAGCGAGATCATTGTTGGCGTGTGGCGCCCAAATTTGGCGTGGATTGCGCTGCGCTCCGCCCGCGGCGTCTCGGTGTTGGTGGTCGTCACCTTGCTCGCTGCTGCAACTGCCGGATGGGCGCAGCAATCATGGGAGTGGCTGGTTCTCCAGGCCGGAGCAGTGCTCATCTGCGCTCGCCTGGGAGCCGCTGGCGCGGAATGGGCAAGCCGTGTCTATGTACTCACCGATCGCCGCGTGTTACGCCGGCGCGGCGTCTTGGCACCCACGGTGTACTCCGCCAACTTGAACGCCCTGCAACGGGTGGAGCTACTGCAAACCCGCATCGACCGCGCGCTCCGGTCCGGCACCATCACCTTTAGTTCGCGACACGAAGGACACTATGACGCCGCGTGGGTCATGGTTTCCAATGCCGCAGAAGTGCTCGCGCTCATTGAAGAAACGCGCCGCCGCTATCGCCGTTGAGGTGAAGCCCCGATTGAATGGATCACTGATTCCACTGCGCGCCAGTGCGCGGGTTCGGCAGCGATGCCGCCAGCTTCTCAAGCAGTTCACGCGCCGCCGGATCAAGTTCCTTGGGTGCTTCAATCTGAATCACCGCATGGAAATCACCAGCGCTCCCCTTGGCGGGCTGAATGCCTTTGCCCTTCACCCGTAGGTGTTGGCCACTCTTCACGCCCGCAGGAACTTTGAGTTGCACGCTGCCAGAAATCAACGGCACGCGCACGGTGGTGCCCAACGCCGCTTCGGCAATTGTCACCGGTACATCCATCAAGATGTCATCGCCTTCACGGCGGAACCACGGGTGCGGCGAAACATGAATGGTGATGATCAGATCACCACGCGGACCGCCCGCTGCACTCACGCCGCCTTTGCCGCGTACGGCAAGTTTCGTTCCGCTCGCAATGCCCGCAGGAATGCGAACTTCGATCGACTCACCTTCAAGACGGAACGACCGCGTTCCGCCCAGCACCGCCGTGGTGAAGTCGATGGTCTCCGACGCGGGCGCGTTTCGGCCTGGCTGCGGCGCATCGTCTTCTTCATCGCCTTCGAATCCTCCGAAGCCGCGTCCGCGCGCACTGCGTGGTCCGCCGCGCCCGAACATCGAACCAAAGACGTCTTCAAAAGTGGACGGGTCAACGTTCTGCCATGACTGACCGCCGCCGCCGCCACCACCAAATGGTCCAGCGCCGCCGAACGGATCGCCGCCTCCCGGACCACCGCGTTGTCCGCCGCCACCGGTGGGGCCACTCTTCACACCGGCAATGCCAAACTGGTCATACATCTTGCGCTTTTCTGGATCCGCAAGAATGTCATACGCCTCTTGGATTTCCTTGAAGCGCGCGTCAGCACCGGGCTCCTTGTTGACGTCTGGATGAAACTTACGCACCAGCCCGCGATGCGCCTTCTTCAGGTCATCCGCGCTTGCGGTCTTGGAAACGCCAAGGAGCTTGTAGAGATCACTTTCCATTGCGGGATCAGCGGAGTATATGGCCCGTGGTTGGCAGTCCCCGCATCCGGTACGGCGTACGATTCCCTGCGCGATGGACTCATGTACCCCACGAACATCCGACCGCCCCGTTTCGATCGCGCTTCCGGTACTTCCTTCAGCCAGTGCGTCGCAGCGAACATCGTTCGGATCACGCCGGGGTTGGGTGCGTGCCGCAGTGCTCGCCGGTGTGTGGCTCTTCATGATTGGGCACCTGGTGCAGTGGCTGGCGCTGGGCACCACGCTGGCGCCCATTGAGCCAAGTGAATCGATGCAGACCGTGAAAGATGGCATCATCACGGTGGGCGCAATCTTCTTTGGCGTGGCGCTGCTTTCCACCGCACTACTGGGACGATGGTTTTGCGGTTGGGGCTGCCACTGGGTGGCAATTCAGGACGCAACAGCGTGGGCGCTCGCGCGCGTCGGCATTCGCCCCAAGCCATTTCGATCACGCCTGCTGGTGTGGTTACCTCTCTGCCTCGCGCTCTACATGTTTGTGTGGCCGCTGTTCTATCGATTCGCTGTTGCGCCGTGGATTCAGCCGGACCTGCGTTGGCCTGGTTTCACAACGCAGGTGATGACCCAGGATTTCTGGGCAACATTCCCGGGTCTTGCCATGGGCATTCCCTTTGTGTTTGTCTCAGGCATCTTGGTGGTGTGGCTTCTTGGTTCCAAGGGCTACTGCACCTATGGGTGTCCGTACGGCGGCTTCTTTGCACCCGTTGATGAACTCGCGCCCATGCGCATTGTGGTGGATCATGATCGCTGCCACTCATGCGGCGTATGCACCGCGGTGTGCACCAGCAACGTGCGAGTGCATGAGGAAATCAAAGACTTTGGCATGGTGGTCGATGCCGGATGCATGAAGTGCATGGA
>CAMDCW010000160.1 GCA_945890745.1 Phycisphaera mikurensis NBRC 102666 | reverse complement strand
GGCGCTACGGCTGCCATGCCGCCGATTGCTGACAGTTCGAATTTCTTCTTTACCATCGACCAACGCGGCAGGTCCGCCACCACCGCAGACAGCGGCTTTCCTTGGTGCGCGAGCAGTTCCAGCACCAACGCCATCGCGCTCAGTGAGTCGCGCACCCAACACACTGTGGGCAGAATCACACCGCCGTTGCCCTCGCCGCCAAGAATTCCATTGACTGGTCGGAGCCCAGCCACCACGTTTGCTTCGCCCACCGCAGTACGCACGACATGCGAACCAGGGAACAGCGCAGCCACATCGTCAATCATCCTGCTCGTTGACAGATTGGTTGCCAATGCGCCACTTCCATGTCGCTGCAACATACGAAGGGCCGCAAGCACCAGCGTGTACTCCTCGCCGATGAATGTTCCGCGCTCATCAACAATTGCCAATCGGTCTGCATCGGGATCCTGAGCAAATCCACACGCAGCACTAGCGAAATGGTGCCCCTTGGAATCCCGCACCGCCGCCGCTAAGTCCAGCAAGTTCTCTGCGAGCGGCTCCGGGACGTGCCCAAATACACCGGTTTGCTCGCCGTAAATGTGCACCACCGTGCATCCAAGCTCTTCAAGCATCATGCGACCAGGCACGCAGCCGCTGCCGTTCACGCTATCGAGCACCACCGTGAAATTCTTGGCGCGAATGGCGGCAACGTCCACGTTGCGCAGCACGCGATCAATGTGCACTCGCGCTGCGCTGCCATCATGCGTCAACTTGCCTGTTGCAAGCGGCTCACACCAATCAATGCGACGCTCCTTGAATCGATCAACGATTTCTTTGGCAATCGCAGGCGGCGGCGCCAGTCCGTTGCCGTCCAAGCATTTGATTCCATTCCACGCAATCGGATTGTGACTGGCGGTGATTGCTAAGCCCCCGTCGGCTTTGCGCTCACTGATCATCACTCCGACGGTTGGAGTCATGGCAACACCAATGTCGATCACATCGCATCCAGTGGCCATCAGTCCGCCGATCGCGGCAGCGGCAAGGGGCGGACCACTGATTCGTCCATCAAGCCCCACCACTACCAGCGGACGATCCTTGCCAGTAGTGACCTTCAGAAATGACCCAAATGCAGCGCCATAGGCGGCAGCAATCTCCGGAGTCATGGTGCGTCCAACAATTCCGCGAGCGCCGGAAACGCTGAGCATGAGCGGGGCTTCTGCTGTTTGGGTGATCTGCATAAGTGATGATCAGGGTATCGGAATGACCGGCAACTCTGCTTATACTGACCATTTCATGTATCTCAATCAGATCGAGCGCAGTTTCAGCGCCGCCCACGCGTTGGATATCGGCGGGGTGCGGGAGACCATCCATGGTCATAATTGGTCGGTGCAGGTCATCGTCGCAGGCACCAGTCTGGATGCTGATGGCCTACTCGTCGACTTCCACGCCTTGGAGCGAACCATCGACGGCATCATCGGTCGTTTCCACAATCAGAATCTGAACACGACCACCCCGTTTGATCAGATCAACCCGTCGGCCGAATTGGTGGCGCAGTACATCGCTGTGCAGATCATTCCAACCCTGCCGATGGGAGTACGCGTGCAATCAGTGAGCGTCGGGGAAGCGCCCGGTTGCACCGCCACATACATCAATCCATTTACAGGCACGGAACGATGACCGACGTCACGCCGAGTTCGTCGTCCGCTCCGTCCATCGCCCCTGCTCCAGCTCCAGCGTCGGCAGTGCCAGCGAGCCGCACGGTGATGACCATTGATGTCAACGATCCCGCGCGGTTCCTCAATCGCGATATCGAATGGCTTGAGTTCAACGCACGTGTCTTGGACATTGCTGCCGATGCGCGTACTCCACTCTTGGAGCGTCTGCGCTTCCTCTCAATCTACTCAGCAAATCTCGACGAATTCTTTATGAAGCGCGTCGGCGTCTTGAAGAGGCAGATTGAAGCCGGCGTCTCCGGACCTGTCCCCGAGGCGCTCACCCCGGTGCAACAACTCGACGGGATTCGCGCCCGGGTCGCCACGCTCGCGCATCGACAGGCGATCATCCTGCGCGATCGCGTCATGCCCGCGCTCGTCCCACATGGCATTCGGATCTTGCGCTGGGAGAATCTCGGTGAGGCACAACGCGCAGAAGCCGAAACGTGGTTTCGACGCAGCGTGTTCCCGATTCTCACGCCACTGGCGGTTGATCCCGGCCACCGCTTCCCGTTCATCAGCAACATGAGTGTTTCTCTTGGAGTCATGTTGCGCCGCCCGGGTGAGAGTGAACAACTGTTTGCGCGCGTCAAAGTCCCGGAGATTCCATCGCGCCTGTACCGATTTGAGGACAGCAACGATTTCATTACCGTGCAAGACATCGTTGAGCACAACCTTGACGATCTCTTTCCGGGCATGGAGATTCTGAAGGTTCTTGCTTTCCGCGTTACCCGCAATGCAGAGGTTGAGCGCGACAGTGAAGACACCGAAGATCTTCTGGAAGCCACGCAGCATTTGCTCAAGGAGCGGCGCTTTGCGCGCGTGGTTCGCTTGGAAATTGCTGCCGGTGCCAATCCGCGAATCTTGAAGTTCCTGATGGAAGAACTGCAGGTGGATGCCGATGATGTCTACGAAACCGAAGGCTTGGTGGACTACGGGTCCCTGAACGAAATTGCTGACACCGACGTTGCTGATCTGCACTGGCCGCGCATGGCAGCACTCCCGCCCGCTGGCTTGGAGGATGATCATGCAGACATCTTCGCAGCCATTCGCGCTGGCGACATTCTGCTGCATCACCCCTACGAGTCGTTCGAACGCTCGGTGGAGAAGTTCATTGAGGATGCGGCAACCGACCCCAAGGTTGTTTGCATCAAACAGAGCCTGTATCGCACGTCGGGTGACAGCCCATTCATTGCCAGTCTCATCCGCGCCGCTGAGAGCGGCAAGCAGGTAGCAGTGCTGGTTGAATTGCGAGCGCGCTTTGATGAGGCGCGCAACATTCTGTGGGCGCGAAAGCTTGAAGATGCGGGCGTCCATGTCGCCTACGGCGTTGTTGGATACAAGACCCATACCAAGACAGCGTTGGTAGTCCGAGAGGAGCAGGGGACTCTCCGTTCCTATGCACACATTGGCACGGGGAACTACAACAGCCGCACGGCGCGCATGTATGAAGATGTTGGTCTTCTGACCGCCGATCCGGAAATCACCGATGACCTCGTCAATTTGTTCAACTACATGACCGGTCGTTCACGACAGCGCGAATATCGGCAATTGTTGGTGGCGCCGGTGGCCATGAAGAAGCGCTTCCTTGAGTTGATTGATCGCGAGGCGCAGATAGCAGCCTCCGGTGGCTCAGGCCGGATCATTGCCAAGATGAATCAGCTGGAAGATCGTGGAGTGATGGACGCGCTGTACCGCGCCAGTGAAGCTGGGGTGCAGATAGACCTCATCGTGCGCGGTTTCTGTTGCTTGCGTCCGGCCATGCCGGGATTGAGTAAGAACATTCAGATTCGTTCAGTGGTGGGGCGGTTCCTGGAACACAGTCGGATCTTCTGGTTCGGTGCGGGTAAAGCTGATCCGTTGGACGGCGACTTCTATATCGGCAGTGCGGATTGGATGTATCGCAACCTGCAAACCCGGGTTGAAGCTGCCACTCCAGTGCGTAGTCGCGACGCGCGCGGAACGCTGTGGGACATTCTGCAAATCTGCCTTGATGATCGACGGTCGTCGTGGCAGATGCAACCCGATGGAACCTATCGGCAGATCGATTGCGCACAACTTGCACCGGAAGATCCGAGTGCCGTGGGTGTTCACGCGAGATTGTCGGCGTACTACCTTGACCGCGCAGCATTGCAAGCACAGGCGCGGCGCGGCGAGTGACTTCTACTTCGGCGCCTCAGTCTTCGGTGCCGGCGTAGCCACCACCGCGGCCTTCTCTATGCCTGTTCCACCAGTTCCAAAGGTGCTGCTCAAGTGGTTCACACCCAGCTGATAGAGCAGCTTGTCAAGCTTGCCGGTGGCACGGTAGGTCAGTTGCCCACCGATACGCCACTCTGCACCAGTTAAGTCCCCGAACGATGCAGGAACGAACGCCGGCAGTTCCGCCAGCATGCGATCGTTGGGCGGCAGCGTGAGCGATGCCACCCAACGCCCCGTATAGGCGGTCTTGTCGTTGACGATCACCGAGTAATCCCAGGTGGTCAGTTCCACCGGGGCGTCGTTCGGGTTGCGTAGTTCAACCGTCACCTCAACTTGTGAACCCTCAGCAGTGACCGCCCGCTCCCGTGCCTTCACCGCCTGAACATTCGGGCTCGAAGCACACCCCGCGGCCGCCAGCAGCCAAGCTCCGGCAGCAATCTGAAGAATTGGCAATGGGCGCGTGTCCAGCATCGGTGCGAGAATGTATCACCTTCCGAGTGGATGCCTGTCCCCCCAAGATTCGTCTGCCCATGAAGTACCCATCGCCCATCGGCCGCCGCCTCACGATCACTGCCCACATCGCGGCAGCCCTCTTGGGATTTTTGACGCCGGTAGTGGCGGCGCAGGAGCTTGCGCTGCCTGCCGTTGATGACTCTCCCTCGTCACAGCTGCTCATCGAGCAGGCCACCGATCAAGCCAAAGCGAACCCGCGCGAAGCCGTCCGGCTTCTTGTGCAAGTACTTGATGCCGGACCAGATCGATTGGTGCGCGCTGGACTTGACGCCGATGTGTTCGTCCCGGTGTCCCGCCGCGTGCATGCCATGCTGATGGCAGATGCGGCATTGCGGAGCGCATTCCGGCGCGAACTTTCCGCCGATGCGGACGCGCAACTGGCACGCGGTGAATATGTTGAACTTGCTTCCCGCCGTATCGACACCGAGGCGGGCCTGGAAGCATCGCTCCGTTTGGCGGAGACATGCCTGACGCGCGGGCGCGTGGCGGCGGCATCGTCATACCTTGATCGAGTGGACGACCATGATTTACTTGCTGGCCGTCGTGCGCTCTATCACGCGTCGATGACTGCAACGGTCGCTGCGCGGCTTGGACAACCTGCACGCGCTCAATTGGCGCTTGCCCGCATCGACGCGCTCGCAGCCGATCGAACCGGATCATTGAATGCAATCGAAGTCGCCGGCGCTCGTGCCGCCGCACTGGCAATACCCACGCCGCCTGCGGAAATCACCATTGGCCCGTTGGGCCCCGGTCTGTTTGATTCCTCTGCTGATGCGGCGACTTGGAGCGAGACGTGGAACGCACCGCTCGACGTCACCGCGAGCTCCCTGGCACAGGCGGGCGTCGGACGATTGTCGGGGGCGCAGCCGGAGCGGTTGCAGTCATCCACCGCGCCCACGTGTGTCGGCGAGCGTGTCTTTGTGGATGACAACGGCGTGATCCGCGCCTTTGATTGCCTCAGTGGTCGCCCGCTCTGGTCGGGTGCACATATCGGTGCTGATTCAGCCGGTTTCGCGATGCGCATGCTTGCTGCCACACCGAATGAAGTGGTTGCGCTTGCACCCATGCAACTCGGCGCGAATCGAACGGGAATCGGTACCGGACGCATTACCTGCCTCGATACAGCCACCGGCGCATTGCGTTGGGAAGCCCGCCTTGATCGCCTTGACACGCGCGCGGACCTTGATGGCCTGCAGCCGCAGGGCGCACCGATCATTGTTGACGGGCGCGTGATCATTGCCGCGCGGCGCACTTCGGTGCGCATGGAAACGGTGAGTTGGCTGGTAGCAATTGATGTTGAAGCGCCGCGCCCCGCAGCGTGGGCGCGTGTGCTTGCCTCCAGTGGCAGCGTTCGTTTTGGCACCTCGCGCGCCGCCGACGCGCCAGTACTTGCAGCTGGCGTCCTTTACGTATCAACCCCTACCGGGGCGGTTGCGGCGATCGATCCATGGGATGGTCTGGTGCGCTGGCTCCGCCGATTCCCAGTACCGGTGCGCGATGCTGCCGCGCGTTTGGAACCTTCGGATGCATTGACTCCAGCCGTCGTCGGGGACCGAATTTTTGCCCTCAGTCCCGACCGCGCGCGCATTGATTCGTTCGACATCCGTGATGGTGCTCCGCGTGGTTCCATTCCAACTGGCGCTGATGGCTCGATCGGTACCCCTTCGTACCT
>CAMDCW010000159.1 GCA_945890745.1 Phycisphaera mikurensis NBRC 102666 | reverse complement strand
GAAATATCCGCTGCCATGGGAGTGTCTGAAGAAGCACTCCGGCAGCGGTGGTCGTCTTTAGTTGGTCGACTTAGGTCGCGCCGATCGTGACAGGCGCAGGCTGCACGCGCGGGCGATAGTTGGGCTGCAGTGCAATCTGCAGAGGCAATCGCTTGCCATTTGGGTCGCGCGGAATCTGATCATTGTCGATCACGCGCTGGATGGCCATGATGCCTTCAATGAGCATTTCTGGTCGCGGCGGGCAACCCGGAATGTAGACATCAACCGGCAAGTACTGATCGACGCCCTGTACCACGGCGTAGGTGTCGAACACGCCACCGGTGCTTGCGCACGCGCCCATGGAGATCACCCACTTTGGTTCCGCCATCTGCATGTAGATCCGCTGCAAGACCGGCAGGGTCTTCACGCTGACGCGTCCGGCAACGATCATCAAGTCGCACTGACGCGGGCTGAAGCGCATCACTTCGGCGCCGAAGCGCGCAAGGTCGAATCGACTACAGGCGGTAGCCATCAGTTCAATGCCGCAACACGCGGTAGCAAATGGCATCGGCCAAACGCTGGAGCGGCGGGACCAATTCACCACGCGCTGCAACTGGGTGGTGAGAATGCTGTCGACGGGGAGTGCTGTTTCGATGCCCATAGGTAGGTCGGAAATGATAGGCGGGAAAGGGCGGGGCGGTTGCTGCGGCTGCCGTTGTAAATACGGCTATAAATGCAGCATTCAATGCGTCGATTACTGCGGCGGCAACTTCGGTGCGAGCGGTTGCGGCGCCGGGCGCGTGTTCTTCTGTAATGAGGTGCCCGTGTAGCGGTTCGGCACCTTCTCGGTGGGCTTTGGTTCGGACCAGAAGCTTTCGCCCTTTTCGATGTTGGGCTCCTGCACGTCGTAATGGTCGGCGCCGGTGCCGGTGGTTCCCACCACGTTGCGGTAGCAGCCGGCGGGCACCACGGCGAGGACTACTAGGGTTGCCATGCCCGCCACAGCCATCACGCGGGTAGCGCGAAACGGTGCAGAGGATTGCATGGTCTGCGTCGGTTTCATCGGATTGATGGCCGTGAAGCGCATGGATTTACTTCCCGATGGCCGAGTCAAACTCTTGCCGCGTGGACAGGATGGTGAACAGCCGCTCGATCCGCATCAAGCGAAAGAGATCAAGGAGGTGGCGATTGAGACCAAAGACGGCGGGCTTCAGGCCGGCCTTCTCCGCGCAGTTGCGCAGGTCCACACACATGCCGAGCCCCAAACTCGTGACGAGTGACACGTGTGACAAGTCAAGAATGAAGTAACGCCCGCGCGTCGCTTTGCTGAACTCGGCGAGCACTTGCTCACGAATCAACGGCGCTTCATTTTGCCCAACGCTGGGGGTGATGATCTTGGCCACCAGGCATCCGCCTGGGTGCGTGAACTCAACGTAATCCATCTTGGCATCTTTCGAGGACATGAAGCAAGCAGTCTATCGGCTCGTGCGCTCGGCGCGAAGGTCTCCAATACGCATCTTGCTAGCGGTTTCCAGTTGCGCGGCGCGCAGTGCGGTGGCGATTCGTGATCGTTCCACGCCTTCTTCGCCGGCACAATGCGCAAACACGGCCTTGAGAACTTGGTCGGGTCGAATGTCTTCTGGCGGCCGGGTTGGCGCGTAAGCGTCACCGTCGGTGTGCAGCAGAAATCCGCCACGAACTAATTCTTCAAGCAGTTCCGAGGAAAGCCGGTCGTCCATGTGCAGTTCCGCCGCAATACTGTCGCGGCTGACGGGGCGCCCTTCGCGCCACGAAGTTGATGCTTGTTCCATCACCGCCAAGACCAACATTGGATCGGCGTGCGCGTCATCGTCAGCGCCCGAACCCGCATCCAACCCGCGTGCGCGAATGGTCTGTGCAAAGGCCGCTACTTGTAGCCCGCCCAGCACCGTCACCCAGACCACCCACATCCAGAACATAAATACGGGAACAAGTCCAAGCGATCCATACAGCCTGCTCATACCGAACGCGTGTTCAAAGTACGCCGAAAGCATTCCCTTCAATCCAATGATCACCACGCTGGCGCAGAAGGCGCCGATGGCTGCGCATTGTGGTCGAACCCGAGCGGCCGGCACCACTAGGTACACCGTGAGTAGCAGCGCCCAGAGCACCCCAACATTCCACACCGTGCCGAGCAGTGCAACGATCCAACCAATGCCAGGTGTTGTGCCCGCGCCACGCAGCACCGCCGAAAGCAGTGGGATGGCTGCAATGAGCAGCGGACTAGCGGTGAGTACAAACCAGTACAGCACGAACCGACGCAGCCAGGTTCGGCCTTGCCGCGCACGGAAGACGCGATTGAAACTCAGCTCAATGCTGGTCATCAGCCAGATGGCGCTGAGGACGGTCACACTGACGCCCACCCAGCCGAGTGCACTGAGGTCAATCTCTGATGCTTGCGTGACCAGTGTTTCTACCCATGTTCCCAGCGCAACCGCGCCGCCTGGTGCAGCGGTGCCATCAGTCGGAGGCACGATCCGCATGTTGTCCAAGCCCAGTGAACTGATGAAACCAGCAACGAATGGAGCAAATTGCGCGCCCATCAGCGTCTTGGCAACCAACGTCACCACAATCAGAATTGGAATCAGACCCAGCAGCGTTTTGTATGCCAACGCGGACGCCATCGCCGGCAGATCATCAGCCATGGAGCGGCGGTACAAGAGATGTGCCACGCGAGCCAGCCGGGTCACCATAGTGACGGCGTTGCCATCCGATATCCGTGTGCCGCGATGCGTTGCATTGGCCTGCGCGTTGGTCATAGCCCGCAGTGTACGGACCGCGTTGCTGCGGGTTCAGCGAGTGATGAACACGCCCCACTGATTGACTCCATCTTTGGCATCGGGCTTGCCGGTGAGGCGCTGCTCTCCGTCCGCGCCGCCAGCACTGAAGCGATTCGGCCCTTCCGTGTCGCGGAGCACGCCCAAACTCGTGCAACGCGAGGTGTCCCAGTGGTACGCGTTACTGTCCGCCGCGCCTTGGCTCGCACCAGCCGCGCGGTAATCATCGCGACCCGCCAGGTCAATCAGCATGCCGATCGCTTGTTGCGCAGCGGCTCCCTGGGAGAGGCCGTCTGCTTGATAGCGATCATCACCCGCGCGATCCACCAGCGCCGCCACCGACATGTCCCACGCAGCGCCTTGACCGGCGGCCGTCATGCTCCAGTAGATGTCATCGCCGCCACGTTCTAAGAGCACTCCAAACGCTTGGTGCGCTGCAGTGCCCTGCGCGTAGCGATTTCCGTAGTAGAGGTCATTGCCGCCCTCGTCGCGCAGGATGCCCATGGACAAGTAGTAGCCACAGCCTTGACCAAACTCACCCGCTTCGTACCGATCATTTCCTGCCCCATCAACCAGCGCGCCCACGCCGCCCGCTGCGCCTGCGCGGTATCCAAATCCAACACCCTGTGAAAATGACGCGTGCACCGTTGGTGTTTCATATGCACTGGCGGTTGTTCCATCAGCGCGGTATCGATCGTTGCCACTTGCGTCCAGAAGCAGCGCTGCCGAACCTGGTCCACCGCACCCTTGCGAGAACATTTCCGACGAGTACTGATCACTGCCGCCAAGATCGCAGACCGCACCGATGCCAGCGAACGCTGCGCCGACGGTCCATGTTCCGCCAACGTATGTGTCATCGCCCGCACGATCAACCAGCATGCCGACGCCAAAGACCGCCGCGCCGAGACCATTGTGCGGGGATTCGTAGCGATCGTTTCCAGCGTAGTCATCGATGACCGAGACGCCGCATGCGGCACCACCTGGGCCCGCAATCGGCGCGGCGCCGTCTGCTGCGCGCGTCCCTAAATATGAGTCGTTTCCTGCAATATCAATCACCAACCGACTGGCCACAACGCCCGCACCCCATTCGTAGCGATCGTCGCCGGCGATATCAAATACTGCTGCAATCTTGGTCATGTCGTAGCGATTTGCGCCGGCGCCGCCAATCACCAGCCAACCGATTTCTGGCACCAGTTGCGTGGACAAGACCGTTCCATCCACGGCACCTGCAAGTTCGTCGGGGAGCGCTTCGGTATCAAAGGTCTTCCAGTCACCGCTCACGGCAAGTGCGGTATCAAAGTGTCCGGCAGCGCGCACCAATGCAGTGCGGTCCATGCTGGCTGATCCCTGCATAGCGCGCGACAACGCATCCGGCAATTGCGCAGCGCGTGCAGTGGTGGATTCGGCGCTGGCAATCGCCGCGCGCGCAATGCGTTCGCGCTTTCCATCACCAAGTGCACTCGTCAGCGCTTGGTTGATGATGAGGTTTGATTCGTTCAGAAGAAAGTCCAGAGCGAACAATGCACCTTGCGGATCCGCCACTGGCATGTTGCTCTGTTCTTCGCCGAGGGTGCATTCGATTCCGAATGCGCGTGCTGCAAATCGTGCCACCGCCCGGTATGGTCGGGCCGAACCTTCCGCAGCAGGTTGCGTGACCGCATTGGCAATTTCTGGAACGGCAAACGGCTGCGTGAATCCCAGCCGCACGGCGCCAACCAGTCCGCGCGATGGAAAGAGCGTTGGGGTGGAAGAAAAGAGCGCGGAAAGTCGGCGCACATCTTCAGTCCGTCCAGCGTCGGCAATGACCGCACCCACCGAAGTGCGTGCATCGAGCGGTAGGACCAGCGCCGGGGCGCCGATGCTGCCAGCAGGCCCCGTTCCAGAAGTCAGTAACAGGAGGGCGGCGGCAAGTATCGACATGGCGCGAACCATACCCCGCTCCGGCTACTATGGCGCGATGCGCCGCCTCGTATCACCGACCCACCCCTACCAAGACGACTCGCGGGGACCGCGCATTCAGAAGGTGCTCGCTGACGCGGGCATTGGCTCGCGCCGGGCGTGCGAGGAGAGCGTGGAGGAGGGGCGCGTCACGGTCAACGGTCACCGGATCGACGGCCTTCCAGCGTGGGTCGACCCGGTCAAGGATCACATTAAGTTTGATGGTCGACGTATCAAGGCGCCAGAGCGCGACGTCTATGTGATGCTCTTCAAGCCCAAGGGCTATGTCAGCACCAACAGCGATCCAGAGCGGCGTCCGCTGGCGGTGGATCTTGTGCAACATCCGTCCCATGCCCGGCTCTATCCGGTGGGTCGCCTGGACATCGATGGCTCTGGTCTCTTGCTGATGACCAACGACGGCGCCATTGCCAATCGGCTGACCCATCCGCGCTTTGAGATGTACAAGGGCTATGAGGTCATGGTCAGCGGACGCGTTGAAGATTCAGATATCGCTCGGCTTGAGCGCAGCATCTTTGCGCCGGCCGTCAAGGGACATGAGCCCGATCGCGCTTCCAAATCAAAGTTGGTGATTCTGAAGCGTGATGCAGCGCGCACGCTCCTCTATATGGAATTGCGTGAGGATGGCAATCGCCAAGTGCGCGACATTCTTGCCACCGTTGGACACCCGGTCAAGAAATTGCGACGCGTGCGCATGGGACCGTTGCAGCTCAAGGGATTGCAGGCAGGCGAGTGGCGTGAGTTGACGCCGAAGGAACTAGCGGTTCTCAAGGAACACGCCTTCGCTACGCCGCAAGAACGCGCTGCGCGCAAGGAAGCGGAGCCAGATATGGCCGTTCGCCGTGCCGAGGCTCGCGCCCGCAAGGCTCGCCCGGGTGCTGCGCGTCGGCCAGAAGCGGCGCGCGCAAGCCGTCGCGGCGAGGGAAGAAACCCGCCACGCAAGGAAGAAAAACGCGCACGTCGCGGCGAAGGACGCCACGCCCCGCGCAAGGATGACGAACGCGGACCGCGTGGCGAAGGTCGTGCGGCGCCGCGTGGTGAAGGTCGTACGGCACCGCGTGGCGAAGGCCGTGCGGCGCCTCGTGGCGAAGGCCGCTCCGCTCCCCGTGGCGAAGGTCGCTCCGCTCCCCGCGACGAAGGTCGCGCCGCGCCCCGTGGCACGGGTCGCGGTGGCGCACGGTTGGAAGCGCCCGTTGGTCGTCGCGGTGACACGAAGCCATCGACTCCGCGTCGTGGACCAACCAAGCCACCGCGTCCACCAGGACCGGTGAAAGCACCACGCGCTGGTGGCGAACGAAACTCAAGGAAGTAATCACATGCCTCAGT
>CAMDCW010000158.1 GCA_945890745.1 Phycisphaera mikurensis NBRC 102666 | reverse complement strand
ACGCCGTGCTCTGCAGCGGCGGCAGCGGCGGCCTTTGGGAATCCGTCGCGCATCAACTGGCGGAGCGAGACATTGACATTGGCAGTCATGCCGTCAAGCTGCGAGCCGGAAGACGCCAAGAGTTGGCATGTGGAACGGAGCACACTCATGCCCAGGGAATCGATGAGCGAACTCTCTTCGGCAATTGGAATGAACACCGAAGGCATGATCATTCCCGACGGCGGGTCCGCCAAGCGGGCGAGCATTTCAAACCCGACCGGCGCGCCGGTGGTGAGGTCGATGATCGGCTGAACATGCGTGAACACCTTGTGCGCGGTAATGGCATCAGCCAGGACGCGCGCCACGCGGCGGCGCTCGTCGGCAAGCTGGCGATCTTCGGCGCTAAAGGCGACCCACCGATCACGACCGCGCTGCTTGGCGGCGATACATGCTTGCTCAGCCTGGTAGAGGGCCGCCTCAAAGTCGGTGGTGTGCGGATCCCACTCAACAATGCCGGCTGAAACCGAAAGCCGAATAGGGAGGCCGTCAGCCACGAATGGACGCTCAAACGACGTGATTAACCGACTGAAGCGCGCGTGCATGGCTTCATTGTTTGCAGGCGTGATCAGGACAAACTGATCACCGCCGAAACGAATTGGCAGGTCACCAAGACCAGCGGCCTCGGAAATACGCGCGCCCACGTCCTGCAGCAGCAGGTCCGCAGCGCGGTGGCCAAGGTTCTCATTGTGCATCTTGAAATGGTCAAGGTCAACGATGGCAATGCAGCGAGGCGTTGTGTTGGGATCAGCGACGAGGCGCGCGACCTCGCGCTCAAGCTTGCGACGATTGCCAAGACCAGTGAGGCCGTCGTGCGTGAATTGATGATCGCGATCAGCATCGACGCGATGCCGCTCAATGGCAACAGCGGCGAGGTGGACGAAGTGGTCAACAAACGACAAGTCTTCCGTAGTGGGTGTACGGCAATCGCCGTAGTACATGCCGAACACGCCAAGCAGGCGTCCATCGGCGCTCAGGATGGGCGACGACCACGCGGACTGAATTCCGTAGGAGGCCGCGAATTCGCGGAAGGCGCCCCAGAGCGGGTCGATGCGAACGTCTTCACTGATGACGCGCTCGCGGCGGAATGCGGCGGTTCCACAGCTGCCGGTGGCGGGTCCTGGCACCATTCCATTCACTGCGTCAGCGAACGTGGCGGGCAGGCATCCGTATCCACCCTTGCGCAACGATTGCGTAGCTTCGTCGAACACCAAGATGGAGGCCATCATGGTTGGGATGGACGCTTCCGAGTAGCGCGAAATGGCGGTGAGCGTTTCAAAGAGCGGCGCAGCACGCGCCACTTGCTCCAGCACCTGCTGTTGCGCAGCGAGAAGCTGCTCCGGGGCGAGACGACCAAGCGCTTGTGCGGCGGACTTCATATAGGGAAATTTACTTGCATTGCAATAGATGTACAGACAAATGCCTGCAAATATTTACATTGTTAGAGGCGACACCCCCGCGTGCGGTCACCAAAAGACCTGTTGGCCATCAACCACCGTGAATGGGCGCTCCAAGCCACGTCCGTCGGCGGCGCGCAACCAGCACAGCGCGCCCGAGGGAACGCCTGTAAACGAAACGTTGGTGGAAGTATCCGCCATGGCGGTGCGCTTGCCGATGGATTTCCATCCTGCGGGCGCAGTCCATGAGAGCAACTCATATTCAACGCCTGGTCGCACCGCTACGCGCGTCTTGGTGCGTTGCGTGTCCGGATCGGGCGTTGCGGGAATGGTGACTGACGCTTCCAACGTGATCGAGGCACCGGCCGCGCCTGGGGAATCGGGGATCACGTGCATGCGTCCGCCATCGTCCACCGTGAACGGCGCACCGGCTGGAGCAACCTCCGTGCCGTTACTCCACACCGGGAGGTAGAGAATTCCGCGACCCATGTCTTTGAACGTGGCGCGGCCGTTCTGGCATTGGCACCACTCTATTGGTCGCCATTCGCCACCGTTGAATACTGCAAGATAAACAAACTTGGCAGGCATGCCCGCTGGTGGCGCCAATGTGATGCCAGTTGCTGCAGGTGCGCTTGGAAATGCATCAAGTCGAATGTCCGTCACTGGTTCGTATTGCGCCGTGACATCGCGAATGGTGCTTGATTTCAGGAAGCCTGGCACCTTGTCAGATTCACTCTTGCATGCGCCCAGCGAACTGGCCTGCGCGGAGAAGGTCTTTCGATACACCTTGGCAGCACGGTTGGAGAGACCGGCGGTGCCCTGCCCGTTGGCATCAACCGCTACTTCCCATGCGTGGTTGTTGTCACGGTTTGCCCACCACGGCGTGAAGTCACTGGCCACCATGGCACCCGAAGCGCGCGCAGCGAAGGTGATCATGTTGGTGATGTCTTCGCAGCGACCGAGCTTGGTGCGACACATGTCTGCGTACGACTGATCAGTGGGGTGCATGTAGTAGCGGTCGCTAAAGGGAACCCATGCGTGACCGGCGTCGATGGCGGATTTGGTGACTTGCGCCAGCGTGGGGTTTGGGCCAAGCTTCGCAAGGTCTGGCGCCATTCGTGCACGTGCGGCGGCGCGCCAGCCCGGGGAGAGCGGTTCGTTGGATGCTCGGTATGGCAACACTGATTCAAGAAATACTTCAAAGCGAACGCCGCGCATCCACGGATCGTTGCGCCAGGATGCGAATGCTTGCTCCAGGTTCTCACAGAGAAATGTGCACGAAACATGCTCCAGATCGGGGTCAAAGCGGCGCATCTTGAAGTCAACCGATCCGTGTTCCTTCTCAATGGCGTCAAGCGCTAACTGCGCTGCGTCGAGCGTTGGGTAGTGATCAATATCAAACGGAATGTCGTTGCCTTTGGCGTCCTGCAATGTAAAGAACACAAACCCGTGGCCACGCATGTTGGATACGAGCCACCGGGCGGCGATGCATTTTTCTGCGTCCGGGGCAACGCCCGCGGCGGGATGTTCATAGGTGGCAAGGAAGCATTCGATCGCTGCGGCGTTACTTCCGGCAGCAGTCAACGATGCTTGCACCACGGACTGCTGCGGATTCAGTGGTGTGTCGAAGGCACCGGAGCGCATCGGCCCGCATGCTTGCAGGAGAAGAGTGACAGGCATGCCAACCATGAAGAGGAGCGCACCCATCCGCGCCGCCCCTCGGATGATTGCGTGCCGTGGTGTGGTGGCGTGAGAACCGTCGGCCGCGACACGGGGAGCGTTCAATTGCATGCGGTCAGCGTATCGCCATCCGCTATGGATTCTGTGCCCCGCTCACCCGCCGCGCTTTGATTCCAGTTCCTGCCAGCGCGCATAGAGCTTGGTGACCGCCAGTTGCGCCACTTCAAGCGCTTGGCAGGCGGCGGCCATCTTGGCGTGATTGGCGGCGATGCCGGGTTCACCGACGCGGGCTTCGGCCAGTGCGTGCGCGCGTTCGGCGGCTTCAACGGCGGCTTCCATGCCGTCAAACTCGCGCTGTTCCTTGAAGTTCAGGCGACGGCGTTGGCCGGAAGTGTCTGCGGCGGACGATTGCGCTGCGGGGGAAGCGGCGGATGCGTTGTTGGCGTTGGCGGCGCTGTTGGTGTTGGCGGCGTTCGCAGCATTGGCGGTGCTGGTGGCAGCGTTGCGCGCGGCGCGGTCGCGTTCTTGCACGCTGCGTTCGGCGCGTTCAAGTGATGCAAGTGCTTGATCAAGGCTCGCTACTACTGATACCGACGCGTCGGGCGCGCCGATCACTGCAATGGTCTTGGCAAGCCGCTTGAGCATGGTGCGGTCATGGGTGACCAGCAGCACGGCGCCCGGGAATGATTCGACCGCTTCTTCAAGTACTTCGAGCGTGGGGATATCAAGATCGTTGGTGGGTTCGTCAAGCACCAAGATGTCGGCGGGCTCAAGCATCATGGCGGCGATGTGTGCGCGCGCGCGTTCGCCGCCCGAAAGCGTGCCGATGGTCTGCAAGAGTTGCGCGTCCTTGAAGAGGAAGCGACGGCTCCACGCAGTGATGTGCATGGGGCGACCTTGAAAGTCAACAACATCGCCGTGCGGGCAGATGGCATCGCGCAAGAGTGTGTCGGGCGGAATGTCAGTGCGCTGCTGGCGCAAGATCACAATGCGCGGCTTGGGATCGGCAAAGCGCACGGTGCCGGCGTCGGCGGCAAGGTCGCCGCAGAGGATGCGCAGGAGCGTGGTCTTGCCGCTGCCGTTTGGGCCCATGAGTCCCAAGCGGTCACCTGGGATGAGTTCCAAGTCAAGGTCGCGGAAGAGCGTTCGACCCTCAAAGCCCTTGGAAATACCGGTGGCATGCACCAAGCGGCGTGTTCGGCGACCGCTGGCGGTGAAGTCAACGCGCGCGCCACCCGCACCGGCGGCGGCGTTGCGTTCGGCGATCGCGCCGAGTTCTTCGCGGCGTTCCGCGCTGTCTTCAATGCGGCCCTTTGCCTTGGTGCGCCGGGCCTGCGCGCCGCGGCCGAGCCAGGCGTCGTCGATCCGCACTTCGTTGGCAAGTACGGCTTCGGCGCGCGCTTGGCCTTCTAAGAACTCACCGCGGCGGCGGAGGAACTCGGAGTAGTTGCCTTCGGCGGCAAGCGTTCCCTGCGGATACGCGCGGCTCAGTTCCACCACGCGGGTAGCGACGCGTTCAAGAAATGCGCGGTCATGGGTGATGAAGACGCATGCGCCGGCACGAATGTCGTTGGAGGCGCGCGAAAGAAACTGTTCAAGCCAGCGGATGCCTTCAACGTCCAGGTGATTGGTTGGTTCATCCAAGAGCAAGAGGTCCGGCGTGCCGCCCGCTTCGGCAAGTCCGCAGGCGATGGAGAGGCGCTTCTTCCAACCGCCGGAGAGACGCTCGACGGGTTCGTCCATGCGCGCTTCGGGGAAGCCGAGCTTGCCAAGGATCATGCTGCCAAGCACTTCGGCTTCGTGATGATCGCCGTGCACCGACGCTGCCTTCATAGCGGCGGCGGTGGCGGCCATGCGCGGAGTGAGACCGTCGTCAAAGTCATCACGCTGTGGGACGTAGACGATCACTGCGCCGCGTTGCGTGCGCACGATGCCTTCGTCTGGCTCTTCCGCCCCCGCAAGCATGCGCAGGAGCGTGGACTTGCCTGCGCCGTTGGGGCCGATGAAGCCCACGCGATCACCGTCGGCCACGCTGATACTGACTCCATGGAAGAGTTCGCGCAGGCCGTGGGACTTGGAAAGATCAGAGGCGACGAGGAGCATGGCAGGTGGGACACGGCGAAACGCCGAGCCGCGCATAGTAGGTGAAGGAAAAACACCGCCGCGCGCCTCTGAACGGGGCGCGCGGCGGAGAGTGAGACAAAGGAGATCGAAGCCGAGGCTTAGCGACGACGGCGTGAGCCGACGAGGCCAGCGACGCCGAGGAGGGCGATGGCGCCGGGGGCGGGGATGGCTGTACCACTGACAACGATGTTGTCGATGCGATTTGTACCGGTTGTTGTGCTTGTACCAGCTGTGACCACCTTGAACCGAATGATTACGCTGGCTTGGTTATCTGCTGCGCTAGCCACCGATCCAAAGCTTGAAGTTGTAACAGGCGCCGATGCACTCCAAGTCACTGCATTCACTGTGTAGGACCCGAGTGAGCTAAATGTCGAGCCACCATCAACACTCAAGACCGCTTCAAATCCAGCAGGACCGGAGCCACTGCGTGTTTGATCCCAGGCTACTGAAACGGCGCTATAGCCAGTAGTCGCCAAGGAGATTTGGTAGTAGTCGCCAACATTCCAGGCGTTGGAACTCAATGCATAAGTGCTGCCGTTTCCAGATGGTGAACTCCAAGCCGTTGAGATAGATGAGTGAGTGCCACTGAGCATGCTTCCAGACACCAGTGCGCCTTGATCGGCGGCGCCGTACGAGTAGCTCGAGCCGGTGGTAGCCGTCACCGCGGTGGCCATGGTCCACCCGACGACAACCGCCGCATTCGCCGCACTCGCCGCAATCATCGCGCAGGTTCCAGCAGCCAGGAGGGTCATTGTGTTCATGTTCTTCATGTTGAGTGTTCTTTCGATCGTTTGAGAAGTAAGGGGGACTAGGGGATTCGGGGAAAGACCTGTGTCACCTATGCAAACGAAAGGCAGAGGCTTCAACCATCATCGAAGTGCGGACTGTTGCGCTAG
>CAMDCW010000157.1 GCA_945890745.1 Phycisphaera mikurensis NBRC 102666 | reverse complement strand
TCCCGCTCCCAGACCGCCTTCTTCACTGCGCTTGCATCGGAAATGCGCCCAGTCAGCGACAGCGCATCAACCAACGCATCGATGGCTTCTCGCTTGGTGTGAGCGACCAGTGGAACGACCACGCATTGCGGGTCAAGAATCTCGGTAACGGTCATCGGCGCTGGCATGCAGGACTCCGCGGTAGATCCGAACTGGCGAATCGGAAAATCATACCAATGCTCGGCGCACATATTGCACGCCGGCGCGTTGTCTCGGTTCGATATCGGTTCAGGCGGGCGAAATCAGCGCGCCAAAGCCACCGTCTGCATATGCCGAATCCGGCTCCCCGGGCATGCCACGAGGCTCGCGAACCTCGGTTCGGGCAACGCGGCGGCCAATCCGACCCGCCGCCCACTGCGCCTGAGCCAGGTTTTCCGGCGGCTCCAGGCTGCAAGTGCTGTACAGCACCGAGCCGTTGGGCGTGAGGAACGGGCGATGCTCTTCCACAATATCGCGCTGCACCGCGGTGATGGAATCGAGCCGCGCCCGATTGAATCGGTACTTCGCTTCCGGCCGGCGCGACAAAACGCCCGTGTTGGAACACGGCACATCGAGCACCAAGAGGTCAACCTGGCCAACAATCCGGCGCAAGCCCTCCGGCGTAGTGACCTTCACCTGTGGATGATCAACAAACGCCAGCGCAAGTGCACGCAAGCGCGCACCATCCACATCGGTGGCAACAATCTCCGCTGTCGGATGCAACGCCGCCAGTTGACGGGTCTTGGTTCCGCGCCCAGCACACGCGTCAAGAATGAGTTTTGGACGCAGGCTGTCGGCCAGCCGCATTGGTTGCGCACTGGCGGAGTCCTGCACACGCGCTTCCGGATAGGCGGTGAGCAGCGCGATGAGCGACGAATGATCACCGTTCCATACGAACGAACCGGGATCGCTATGAGGCGTGAGGTTGGATGCGAACGGCGCACCCGGCAGCACTGCTTGTTCCGGAACACCAGAAATCACCGTCGGCGCTGGGCGCAACGAATGCACCGCGCGACTGAAAGCAATGTCCTGACCAGCCGAATTGATCCAGTGCAGCAAGAGATCCTCCCCAACGCTGGCTGCTTCAGCCACGCGCAAGACGCGATCATCAGAGAACACCGGGCGCTTCAGGCGCATGGCACGACCATCAGCCAATGGCACCAGGTCGCGCCGGTCGCGCCACACACGCGGAGCGGCGTCGGCACCTTCTACAAAGTCACCACGCAAGTCAATCATCTTGCGCAGCACTGCATTCACGAAGCCGGCGGCACCGCGATGGCCCTTGCCCTTGGACCACTCCACCGTGTCATCAACCACTGCGTGATCGGCCACGTTGCCAAACAAGAACAGTTGCGCACCGGCAGCAAGCAATGCCGCTTGCACGCGCGAATCCACATTTTCCCAGCGTCGATCAATGCACGCGCGCGCGATGGCGGCCAGCGTCATCCAACGATGCGCCACCGTGTGTTCAATGGCGCGTGCCAATGAAACATCACGGGCATCAAGAGCAATGCCGTCGGCAGTGGGCGCAACGCCCATGTCAACAAACTCAAGATCAGGAAAGCGACCCGCCTGCCGCGCGAGGCGGTCAAGGGCCGCAACGCGGGCAGGCGATGGTGCTGACATTCGTGGGGAATTCGTGACGGATGTGCTTTCGGCGGGGACGGTCACTCAGAAGCTCCGGTCATGCCATTGCCAGGTGGCGCTTGGCCTTGGAACTGGCCTTGGAACTGGCCTTGGAACTGGTCTTGGCAGTGGACTTGGAGTTCGCCTTGGAACCGGCCGTGCCGGCAGACTTCTTGATTGGCTTCGCCTCAACTACTGCGTGCGGAGCGTTGATCACGCCCGCCTTCTCAGCGGCCTTGCGGAGCGAAGCGGCCTTGTCGGTCTTCTCCCAACTGAAGGTGCCTTCACCGCACTCGCCCGGGCGGCGACCGAAGTGGCCGTGCGTAGCGGTGGCGTGATAAATCGGCTTGCGCAAACCCAGCGACTTGATGATGCCCTTGGGGGTGAGCTCAAACTGACGCTGCACTTCTTCGGCGAGCCATTCGTCAGAAACCGTGCCCGTGCCTTGCATATCAACCAACACACTGGTTGGCTTGGCCACACCGATGGCGTAGCTCAGCTGCACTTCGCACACATCGGCGAGGCCGGAAGCGGCGATGTTCTTGGCAATGTATCGAGCCATGTACGCAGCGCTGCGATCGACCTTCGACGGATCCTTACCGCTGAATGCGCCGCCACCGTGACGGCCGCGGCCACCGTAGGTGTCCACAATGATCTTGCGACCAGTGAGGCCGCAATCGCCGTGCGGACCACCAATTTCAAACTGCCCGGTTGGATTGACGTGGATGATGATTTGATCGTTCCACCACTTACCAAGCACTGGCTTGATGATGTGCTTGATGACCTCGGCCTTGAGCTTCTTCTGCCCAGCAACGCCGTTCCACATCGGGTCATGTTGCGTGGAAAGCACCACCGTATCAATGCGCGTTGGCTTGAGGCCAACGTAGGCAACCGTGACTTGGCTCTTGGCATCAGGGCGAAGACCCTTGATGATGTTCTTCTCACGAACAACGGCTTGGCGCTTCACCAGTTCGTGCGAAAGAGCGATCGGCAGCGGCATGAATTCCGGAGTCTCTTTGCAAGCAAATCCGAACATCATGCCCTGGTCGCCTGCGCCTTCGCGGTCAACACCCATGGCAATGTCCGCGCTCTGCTTGCCGAGCACCACACTGACGCCGCAACTCTTGTAATCAAAGCCCTTGTCTCCGCTGTCATAGCCAGCCTTGCGGACTGCTTCGCGAACGATGTCAGGAATGTTGACGACGGCGTTGGTGGTTACTTCACCAGCAATGACTGCCAGGCCCGTGGTCACCAGGGTTTCGCATGCCACGCGGCTCGAAGGGTCCTGCGCGAGCATCGCGTCGAGGACGGCATCGCTGATCTGATCAGCAAGCTTGTCAGGGTGGCCCATCGAGACGGATTCGCTGGTGAACAGGTAACGCTTGTCAGACATGTCGGCTCCAATACTGGGAGAAATGTGCGTTCGGAACGGGATCAATCCGACCATCCGGATACTCGGATGGATCGTCCTCATGCTATCGGTCGCGCGTGTTCGCCGCAAATCTGGGGCTCCACGGTGGGTTCCCGGACTTTCACGGAAGACTCGGGCGATTTTCGTGGCGCCGGAGCGCTCACACCTTACTGTTGAACAGATTCCGACTTTCCCGACCACCCGGCTGCCGGGGCGCGTATTGATTCTGCAGATGACGTTACTCACCTACCCACTCCTCTCTAGCGCCGCGCTTGTCGCGGTCATGGTTGTTGCGCCAACAATGGGCGCTGCGCCGCCGGTGTTGGCAACAGCGCCAGCGCTTGCAGTCGGTGCCGCGGACGAATGGGTGTGGGCCGCGGATCGCACGGGTGGATGGTCGAGCGACCATGTCATGGTGAAACTCGTAGCCGGTGCACGCATCACTATTGACGTCAACCACGTGGTCACTGTCACGCAAGCGAATGGACTCCGCGATGCCACGCTGACCAAGGTGCTCACTCAAGCAGGTGCAACGAGCGCCACACGCGCATCCACGGTTGGCTTCAGTGATGCTGCGCGCGCCACCGCTCTTGGGCTTGATCGTTGGCAACACATTTCCGTACCTGCAGGCACCGCGACACCCGCGCTGATTGCTCGTCTTCAGGCCGCACGTGGCACCGTTGAAATTGCCGAGTTAGATGTCATCGGTGGCATTGCCAGCGATGCACCGGCGCCGAACGATCCGAACTACGCGCAGTGCTGGGGGCTGGAGAACACTGGTCAAATCATCAACGGGCTTTCCGGATTACCAGGCGCTGATGTCAGCGCGCGCGCTGCGTGGCATGTGAGTACCGGTTCAGCATCCACCGTGATTGCCGTCATGGATAGCGGCATGACTGCACATGTTGACTTTGCACCGCGCATGATTGCCGGTTGGAATGTTCCGGCTGGCACCACTGATGTCGCTGACCAATGCTCCGATCACGGCACGCACGTCGCTGGAATTGCAGCCGCTTCTGGCAACAACGGAGTAGCGATCGCTGGCCTTGATTGGCGGGCACGCATCATGCCGGTGGTTGTTCTGAGTGGTTGCACTGGCTTCTCCAGTTGGCTGGCCGATGGCCTGGTCTGGGCCACCGATCATGGCGCCAACATCATCAACATGAGTCTGCAATATTCCGTGGGCACGCAGTACCTGCACGACGCGGTGACGTACTCCATTGGTGGTGGCGCGCTGTTAGTGGCATCGTCAGGAAACACCGGCTTGGGTGGCGTGGCGTGGCCAGCGCGTTGGGCAGAAGTGCTTGCGGTTGGATCGCTTGATGCGCTCGACTCTCCAGCGGGATCAACCGCAATCGGACCAGAGGTTGACATTGCCGCTCCGGGCGTCTCCATTCTCTCCTGCGTCGGCACCGAAAGCGTTGAGTTCAAGTCCGGCACCAGTATGGCTGCGCCGTTTGCAACCGGCACACTGTCACTGATGCGCGCGGTTGCGCCGAACGCCTCACCAACACAACTCATTGAATTGCTCGTGCAGTCATGCACTGATGTTGCAAATGCAGGCTTCGACGAACGCACCGGCTGGGGAAGAATTGATAGCGGCGTAGCGGTCCGGCTCGCGCGCAGTGCCGCCGGTGTGGGTGACTTGAATAAGGATGGCGCCACCAACGGGGCAGATCTCGGCACATTGCTGGGCGCCTGGGGCACGAGCGGCTATGACTGCGGCGCTGACCTTGATGATGACGGCGTCGTTGGAGGTGGCGACCTGGGAGTCCTGCTTGGCCAGTGGGGATCGGCGAGTTAACGCCCCCGCCACCCGCGCGGTCAACCGCCTGACTCGGCCGCCCCGCGCTGCGCTTGGGCCTCTTCAAACATTGACCGAATCACTTCAGAGTTTGGCTCCAGCTCCAGGGCGCGCGCGAACTCCGCCATCGCCTGGTCAAAGTTCTGCTGGCGCATGAGGCCGCGCGCAAGTGCGGCGTGGGCAAATCCATTGTTGGGAACCATGCTGATGGTTTGCCGAATCAATTCAACGCCCTCGTCAATTTCCAGTGGCATGGTTCCGCGCTCGACCAGCGCCAGCGACAGGCGCCGCATGGCCAGCAAATCGTTGGGACGCGCCGCGAGCCCTTGCCGAGCGCTCTGAATGACTCGCGCGTATTCACCTTCTTGATCAAGCCACGTGATTTGTTCTTCACGCAAGCGCTGCCACTCCGGATGTGCGTCGAGGGCTTCGTCGTACCACGCAATGGCATCCGGCGTACGTGAGACAAACGAACGAATGATTCGCCCGATGACCGCGGCGGTCGCTTCATCGGCTCCATCGCGTTTCCATGAGCCGCGCACCAGACGTTCAGCCGTTGGCATATCCCGAATCGCTGCGCTCAGATAGGCGCGGCGCAGGTCAACTTGGCGCCATCCGGCTGGAATGATCGACCAGCCTTCCGGCGCGGCTGCTACCAAGGCATAGAGCTGCAGCGCGCGTTCGGCGCTTTGCTGCATGGATGCTTCCGGCGCTTGCGCATCGGTGGAGAAGATGTATTCCGCTGGAAGGGTGACGCGCGCATCGGCGCGGTCTGCCAGCCACGTGATGCCGTTCAGTGCACCAACGTACGAAACGCTGGCGAGGAGCAACGCGGTGGCGGCCAGCCAAGTGATGCCGGATGGTGCCAACTTACCCTTCAGGCGTAATCGCATTCCATGAAATGAAACTGATGGGTCGCGCAGGATGCGCCACGCTTTCCATGACACAAACACCGTGCACGCTGCGATTCCCGATGCAAAGAGAAGTGGCACGCCAATGTAAATGCCGCGCACTGCAAAGAGCGTCAGCACACCAAGCAGCGCAAAGACAATCTCTTCTGTCCACGAAAGGTCCCACCGTCGTTCTGCAGAAGCAGCGGAGCGAGATGCAGTGCGATCAATCAGTACCGCTGGCTTTCCAATTCCAAAGCTCAGTGCTTCGTTCGGGCAGCTGCTGACGCAGTCCATGCACTTCATGCATCCGGCATCGACCACCATGCCAAAGTCTTTGATTTCCTCATGCACTCGCACGTTGCTGGTGCACACCGCGGTGCATACGCCGCATGAGTGGCAGCGATCATGATCCACCACAATGCGCATGGGCGCGAGTTC
>CAMDCW010000156.1 GCA_945890745.1 Phycisphaera mikurensis NBRC 102666 | reverse complement strand
GAACTCTCGCAGTTCTACGACGCACGTCGCTTGGCTGATCTGATCACCAAATTGCAGCCGCGCTTTGGCGAAGTGTGGGCGTTCCACGGTCACAACTTGGCTTACAACCTCTCGGTGATGACCAGTACTCCTGAAGAGCGCTGGCGGCTGGTCAACGAGGGCATTGATCTTGTTCGCAACAAGGGCATTCGGTACAACCCCAACGACCTGATTCTTTACAAAGAGCTCGGGTGGTGGTTTGCGCACAAGGTCGACGGACTGAGCGACGACGCGCACCTGTACTACAAGCGCGAACTCGCCAAGGAGTGGCACCTGCTGCTAGGCGAACCACCACCAGGATCTTCCGCCCGTGCCGCATGGCTACAGGCGATTGCCGATGCACCGGACACCTATGAAGAATTGGTGGCGCGTGATCCAGGGGTCGCCACCATGATTGCCACGCTTGAGGCAAAGATGCAGGCGTTCGATCCCAAGTACAAGGTGAAGCTCGACCGTGACTTCCTGTTTATGTACGGGCGTTGGCATTCGGTGCGCACCGGACCGGGTTACGCCAAGCTCTTCAATTTGCAGGATCAGTTCCGCCGCCGGGATGCGGCGTACGCGGCCATGGACGATGTCTTCTCCGACCCCGCGAACGCCAAAGCGATTGATGAGTTGGTGACGTTCCTCCGCAAGCGTGTTCTCATTGATGACTACAACATGGAGCCAGCGCGTATGGCCCGCTACACGCGGGAATTTGGCCCCTTTGATTGGCGGCATCCGCAGTCACATGCGTTCTACTGGTCCAAGACGGGCGCGGAAATTGGTGCGGAGCGATACAACAACGACGAGGACATCTACCGGATTCTCAATGACGATCGCACCACTATTCAGGCGATGCAGGCGCTGGCGCACTCCGGTCTGATGCGCGTCGATCCGTTCTCAACGGACAATCCAACGCGCCTCTATGACATTCGGTGGATCAAGTCGATCGATCGCTATTTCCGTGAGCTGTACAGCAAGCATTACAAGGCGCGCGGCGGCGGGCCTGATACGTTCGTTGACTTCTATGAGAACTTCATGGCGCAGGCGGTGCGCGAGCTGTACCACGCTGGTGAGGTTGAGGAAGCACAGAAGCTGCTTGATGAACTGGACAAATTGTGCGGTCGTGGTGGACTGATTCCCAACAATAAGTACGTGGCACCGGTTGATGTATTCGTGCGAAATGCCACGTTCGGTGAATACGAAATGGTCCCGGATATTGCGCGCACTGATCTCTCTGCGATCCTGCGGCGCGGCTTCTTGGAGGGATATCTGGTTGGCAAGAAGAAGGTGCTGGACGAGGCGCTGGTGTACGCGCGCGATCTCACTGAGTACTTCCGTACCAACCGATTCACTGACTTCCGCACCAAGATGGGCGACGCGCGACTTGCAGATCTGATCGGTTCGCTGGAGCGCAGCGTGGAAGACGTGTTGGTGAGCATCATGCAAGATCAGTCGCTTCCGCTGGTTGATCGACTCACGGTGTACAACCGATTGCCGGAAGATCAACGCGCCATGGTCTATGACTCGGCGCGTGCGCGGATTGAGGCAGACCTGGCTGCAAGCCCACTTGGTTCAGGCGGGGCTAAGGCAGAGAATCTGTTCCCGGAGCCGCCCAATATGGAGGCCTACCGCGTGCGTCAGGCCGAGCGTGAGAGCAAGCGTGCCGCAGAGGATAAGGAGCGCAAGGAAGGCTCCATGGACCGCAAGCGCTGATTCCCAGGCGGGCTGTCCGGTAGCCTTCGTGCCATGCGCACGCCTCCTCCAGCCATTCTTGCGATCGGAAAAAACTACACCGACCACGTCGCTGAAATGGGAGGCAAGGCTCCCGACGCGTTGGTGATGTTCATGAAGAACCCCGCGTCTTTCTGTGCCGACGGCGACGCGATCGTCATCCCCGCCATTTGCGATGAGCACGGACCGCAGGTGGACTTTGAAGGCGAGCTGGCCGTCATCATTGGTCGCACGTGTAAGGATGTCCAAGAAGCGGAGGCGTTCACCGTGATTGGTGGATACGCCGCCGCGAATGATGTCACCGCGCGTTGGTGGCAGCGCGAGGGTGGTGGCGGGCAGTTCTGCCGGGGCAAGGGCTTTGACACCTTCTGCCCGATGAGTGCTGTTACCCCAGCATCGGCAGTGCCGGATCCGCAGGCGCTCCGCATCATTACCCGCCTGAACGGCGTGGTTATGCAGGATTCGTCAACCTCATTGATGATCCATTCCGTGGCGCGCATTGTTGCGGAGCTTTCGCGTGGCACCACGCTGCTGGCTGGCACGGTGATCATCACCGGAACGCCGTCCGGGGTGGGGTTCGGGCGTTCGCCGAAGGTGTTCTTGCAGGCGGGCGACGTTGTTGAAGTTGAAATTGCGGGCGTTGGTCGGACAAGTAATCCGGTGCAACATGCCTGAGCAGCGTCAGGCCGACCATGGCACCGTGCGGGCGGAACGTGGCGGGGCACATACCGACGATGGTGCTGCGCAAGGTGTGCCAGGCAATGCGCCGATGTCCAACGTTGGATTCCCGGCACGCGCATGTATTGGCGGCATTCATTTCTATCAACGCCGCATTGCATGGCTCACCCGTGGATGGTGCCGATTTCAGCCATCATGTTCGGTCTACGGAGTGGAAGCAATTGAGCGGCACGGCGCAGTGCGTGGATCGTGGCTTGCAGCATGCCGCATTGCGCGATGTAACCCCTGGGGCGGATGTGGTCACGACCCGGTGCCGTGAATCAACGCATGCAATGCACGCGCTGATTGTTCCAAGGCGTTTCGATACCGCTCCGCGTCCCACTCGTTATGTCGTCGCGCAACCACTACCAGGTCAAGGCCAGTTGGTAATCCGTGCTGCACCGCGCGGAACGCCTCGCGCAGCAGTCGCTTCAATCGGTTGCGAGCCACGGCATTCCCAACCTTGCGGGAGACGCTGAGTCCGATGCGCGTGATCGGTAGCCCATTGCGCGCCGCGTAGACAATCAGCCCGCCGCAGTCCTGGCGGCGCCGCTGCGCGTAGGCACGGTCGAAATCTTCGCCGCGCTTGACGTGCAGGACGGCCGGGAATCGCTGATTTCCACTTGGAGGCACCGGAGGAGGGTACCGGGGCAGGGGTGGGCATATTCTCGGCTCTTTGCGGCGACGCGGGGCAGGGCTATACTGCTCGGCTCGCGATTGGGCGGTGCCCTTCGTGAACGGTCCATGCACATTCGGTCTTTCCTATCGGAGCCTGCTCGTGATTGACGCATTGAAGAGCGATGAAATCGTCCAAAAGCTCGGCGGCCGTTTCAAGCTGACCGCCCTGATCCAGCGTCGCCTCGGCGAACTCGTTGACGGAGCCCGTCCGCTCGTTGAGCGCAATGGTCGGACCGACTTCGAAGTCGTCATCGACGAGATCGTGCAAGAGAAGATCACCATTGATTGGGAAGCCAGCGGTCTTGAGGCTCCGCCTCGTCGCTGACTTCGCATCGGGATTGCAGTGCGTTGGAATTGACCGACGCCCCGATCCCGCGCATACTGTCTTTGTCCCGTTCCACCCGGAGAGGTGCCTGAGCGGTTGAAGGGACTAGTCTCGAAAACTAGCAGCGGGCTTGCCTGCTCGTGGGTTCGAATCCCACCCTCTCCGCTTCGCTCGCCCCGCATCATCGCGGGGCGAGCTTGCTTTTGTTTTGGCGATGGCGATGTTGTCCGATGACTCCGATGACTCCGAGTCCATCGACCGGCACGCCGATTTACAACTGCGCGGCCTGCGTCTCACGAATCCATCCGGAACGGCCATCCGGTAGTTCGATGCGCAGCCAACCCGGGCGCGTCTCAATGACGGTGCTCTCGACGCCGGGCCCAAGCGTTTCCACGAAGGCGGGTTCGAATCCGTCGCCGTTTCCCTTTCGGAGCGTGACGCCGTTCTCCACCAGCACCGCGCGCGGGCGGCTGGTGTGGAGGTACTCATCAGCAATCACGCTGCCGCCAAAGAGTGTTGCCCCGCACAGGAGCGTGATGATCGCCACGCGCCATGCGGCGCCCGGTGCAGCGCCTGCGCCACCGCGCTGCGTGGTTGGGCGGATGAACCAGGCGATCAGCGTTCCCCAGAAACCAAGCCAGCACAGCCAACCAAGGAGCATTCGGACTGATCGCGGCACTAGGTGCCACCAGCGTGCCACGGAATCCACCAGGAGCGTGCCGCCCGTTCGTTCGAAGGAACTCTTTACTCCCGCACGGGCGCGGGACAGGTTGTGTTCCAGGTCGGAGTCGCCCGGCATGAATCGCTCGGCGCGCACGTACGCGGCGATCGCGCGGCCGATGTCACCAGACTCCATGTATGCATTGCCGAGGTTGAATTCAAGTGGTCCGTTCTCTGCACCGGCGGTACGGATTCGCTCCCACAACTGAGCGCTTTCGCGGAAAGCATCCAGGCTCGCCGCTGCGTCAGTGCGGCGGAGTTGGATGCCGCGCTCGTATGCCGTTTGCGCGCGCTGCGCGGCGCCGGTTGTCCGGTCGACGTCAGTAGCGGAGGCTTCGGTTGCGCATACCGCGGAGGTCACCACGCACAGCGCTATGCAGAGTTTCATGAACCAGTTCATCGGGCACCCCCGTTCGTTGCACGGAGGCGCGCGGCATCAAGTGCATCAATGGCACGCTGCGCTTCGGCCGCCAGTTCGGCTGGCGTGGCAGCCCCTGCATACCGGGCACGGTCGCAGTGACCAAGGAACTCAGCGATACGGTTTCGTAGTTCGTGATCAACACCAGCGGTTGCGAGGACGCGCTCCAGGTCACCGCGCGTGAGTGTTCCCGCCGCGCGACCAGTCATGTCCTCCACAAATCCAGTGATCGCACCGGCGAGTCCCGTGGCGTCGGTCGCGGCACGCAATCGTGCATCGGCGGTTCGGCGCGCACGACTACGACGAGCAAGGCCACCATCGCGCGCGTGCCGGGCGCGATGCACTCGGAAGGCAAGTGCTACTGCGGCTCCAACCGGCGGCAGCACTAGTCCTGCGAGTTCGATCGGGCCCGTGTGCAATCGTTCGTCAGCAAGAAGCGCGTCGGTAACGGGGCGGTTGGCCACCAAGCCGCCTTGTACTTCCGTCAGTTGTGTTCCGGGGGCTGATGCGTCGGTTGTCGTACCCGCAGCGCCAGTGACGATCTTGGAAAGATCCATCTGATTTGCTGGGGTCACAGTGATGGGAATCGGCTGACTTCGGCTGACCGTGTAGGCACGATTCTGCGGGTCAAACGCACTGTATTCAATGGGTGGAATGGCGGCCGTTCCGGCGCGAAGCGGTCGAACCGTCACGGTAAAGCGTTTGGTGTTGCCACTCACAACGCCGGACAGCGGTTCGTTTGGAATGCGGAATTCCTTGGCCAGTTGCATATCGGCTGCGAGGGCAGGGGGCTGCAGCGTTTCCAAATTTGCACCGCCGCGAATGTCGGTGATGGCAAGCGTCAGCGTCACTGGGTCCCCGACTGCAACCGTTGTTGGCTTGGCCGTGACGGCAATAGCAAACGCACCAACGGCGCCACTAAACGAAGCGGGGCGATCAACCTCCGGCAGTGGAAGAATGGTGATCCCGGTCGCCGTTGCCGTGACGGAGAGTGGGCGCGACTCACTGATAGTGAGCTGACGGTCAAGGAACAGATTCTGCACCTCGCGAAGTGCAAGTGGATACGTCATCCGTATCCGAACCGTGCCGATGTCTGGTGCACCGGTCTTCGGCGGCCACGTCCGGCGCGTCAATTCATAATTGAAGTACGTCGCTCCATTGCGTACTTCCTGCTGGGCGCGCGGCGCGGCATTGCGCTGTCGCAGCTCGGCGACCTGCTGCTGAAACTCGCCCCATTCGCTGCCCTGTAAGTCAACAAGTTGCCACATCTGCGACTCGTTCAATTGTCCATACGACGGGTCTTTGTAAGCACGGACGCTGATTCGAAGGATCAAATCGAGCGGTTGCCCAACATAGCCCTCTGCTGGTAGGCCAATGACCTCCGCGGACAATAGGTTGCCCGCTTCGCTCTTCATTACTTCCACTCGTTGCGGCTTGCTGCGGAGGTCCTTGCCGTCAACGAGCACGGTGAGTGCAGGAATTTGCATGCTGCCGACCCGCTCTGGGGTGATCTCGACCGCATAGGTCACGGAGGTTGAATTGCGCACGCGTCCACCGCGAAGCTCGGTCAGAGATTGCCGACCGCGTTCCACAAC
>CAMDCW010000155.1 GCA_945890745.1 Phycisphaera mikurensis NBRC 102666 | reverse complement strand
GGGTCAAACTACTGGGCGCGCTTGCGGATCGGAATCGATCTGCCAGGGCGTATCCCGCAGTCGGACTACGTGCTTGGGAAGTTCTCGCCCGACCAGCAACCGCTGGCGGACGCGTCCATGACGGAGGCCGCGCAAGCAGCTGAAGTGTGGGCGAGCAAGGGACTCCAGGAGGCAATGAATCGTTTCAACACCAAGGCCACGCGTGGCGCGGCCATTGATAGCAACAACAGTCACTCAACTAAGGAAACCACATGACAACGACAGAGATTCGAAACGGAAAGTACGAGGCTATGTTCCTCTTCCCGCAGGCAGCATCCGCTGACCTGACGGCCGCGATTGACCACATCAAGGAGTGCCTCTCCAAGGGTGAAGCCACCCTGTGCAGCTTGGTGAAGTGGGACGAGCGTCGACTCGCTTACGACGTCAAGGGCAATAAGCGCGGCGTGTACTTCTTGACGCGCTTCACCGCCGACACCCGCAAGGTGAAGGAAATCGAGCGCGATTGCCGCCTCAGTGAAAAGATGCTCCGCGCGCTCATCGTTCGTAACGATGAGCTCACCGACGAGCAGATGTCGAACGTCGAAGCCGCGCAGCGCACGGCCGACGAGGTCAAGCTCCGCGAGGACGCCCCAGCCACCAGCGAGGAGTGATCCTCCGCTGCCATCCGCAGTGAATTCAACAGGCCGCGCATCGTGTGATGCGCGGCCTGTTTGTTTATCGATTCGGATGGAGTCAGGCGCACGCCTGCGCGGTCAATCATTCACCGTAGTGATGCAGGATGTAGCGCGCCACGTAATCCAGAATGCTGAGCGCTTCCGGGATGTCGGGGTTGCTGGTGGCACCCATCGGTTCAAAGCGCATGCCACGGAAACGTTCGGCCGCCTCTGCTGCTGGGAGACCATGCTGTAGAACTAAACTGAACGCGCGGCAGAAACCTTGGATGAGGCCAGAGAGCGTCGAGCCCTCCTTACTCATCTTGATGAAGAGTTCGCCCGGTCGCCCATCGGCGAACAGACCAACCGTCAGGTAGCCCTCGTGCCCGTTGATTGCGAATTTGTGCGTGACGGAACTGCGAGTACTTGGAAGTGTCTCGCGTTTAGAAACTACTGCTGTCGTCATGGAGAGGTCGCCTTGCTCGTCCTGAGCGGAAGTCGGCGGAACATCTGAAATGCCAGCCGCCGCGACCGTACGCGGTGCCGGGGTGGAACTCGCACTGCCGCCATGCGGTGCGCGCTCCACACGTAAATTCAATATCGGCGCTTTGGTGGGCATCGGTACAACAGGTCTCAGCGACAAGTGTCAGAAATTCGTCAAGAGGGACCGGCAGCGCCAACCCACGGGCGTCAACGATAACGCGCCACCCGGGTTGGGTGGCGCGTTATGGGGTTACTATTTTCCCGGATCCTTTCGAATCCGTCCCCACCCGGAGGCAAGGGCCCCACCTGGAGGCAGGGGAAGCGAGCCATCAGTGGGCGGTCAGTCCTTCTTGGACTTCTTGCCCTTCTTTGGCGCCTCGGCGGCGGCGGCAGGCTCGTCGGCAGCCGGGGCAGCCTCTTCCTCCTCAACAGCCTCAGCAGCGGCGGCCGCTGCGGTGAAGTTCTCAAGGGCGCGGTCTGGGAGGACGTCGATGGTGAGTTCCGTCTTGAGATCGCGGTCAAGCTGAATCAAGCAGCTGTACTGACCGATGCGTCGAATCGGGTTCTGCAGACGAACCGCACGCATGTCAACCATGAACCCGTCAACCACCAACTGATCCGAGATGTCGCGCTGTGTGACGGCGCCGTACAGGACGCCCTGGTCGTTGACGCTGCGGATGAGTTTGATCGCGGCGCCTTCCATGCGGGCCATGAGAGCCTCGCGCTCGGAACGGAGCTTGGAGAGTTCAGCCTGCGCCTGCGCGCGGCGGTCCTTCAATGCCTCGATCTTCTCTTGGGTAGGAGCCTCAGCGAAACCGTGCGTCAGCAAGTAGTTGCGAGCGAAGCCAGGCTTCACTTTGACGACGTCTCCAACGAGACCCAGATTTTCGATGGTGCGGTTGAGCAGGAGCTCAATCTTCTTTGATGCCATGACGCTGTCCTTTTGCGGCTATGCCGCGTCAAGTTAGGGCTGCCTCGGGGCCCAACCTTTGGAAAGCAACCGACCGCGTAGTCGGAAGCAAGGCGAGCCGCGCATTATGGCAGAAAGACGCCGCCGCGGAAAGCCCCATAGGGGCCTCCGCGGCGGACATCGTGGTTCCGATAGCCGTTATGCGCCCGCTTGGCGCACCGGGATCAGAAAGGAATTTCCTCTTCGCTCACGTGCTGGTGCGCGGCTCCACCGCCGTTTGATGAGCCTGCGTTGCCGCCACGTCCACCAGAGCGAGCAGACGAGCCGCCCTCTTCGCTGACGTAGCGCTCACCGCTGCCACCACCACCGCCGCCGCCACCACCACCTGCGGTACCGAGGAATTGGAAGTTCTCAATGACAACGCGCATCTTGGAGCGCTTGCCACCTTCCTTATCTTCCCAGGTGTCGAGCTTCAGGCGACCTTCCAGGAATACTGGCTTGCCCTTACTCATGTATTGCTTGAGGACTTCAGCCTGCTTACCCCACGCTTCGCAGTCAACGAAAGTCGTCTCTTCACGATCTTCGCCTTCCTTCGTCCGGTACTTTCGGTTGACGGCCAATCCGAACTCGCACACCGGCTGACCGCCGGGCGTGTGCTTGAGTTCCGGGTCGCGGGTGAGATTTCCAATCAGCATCACTTTGTTGAGATTCGCCATCGTCTAGCTCCTTCTGTGGTTCAGGGTTCGATTGCACTTCGGATCCTCCGAAGCCATCGCGCCCAATGCGTCCATGCGTGAGGCGCCGCATGACGCCTCTCCGAACTTCAATCAGTATGGACGCGCCCGGTGACACATCTATGGGAATGGGAAGTATTTCCTGAGCAATCGTAAAGATTATTTGGACCTTGTGAAAATCCGCACATTCATTTGAATAGGAGTGACACAGTCCACGCATGGTTCTCGCCTCCCTTGGTGTCACGGTCCCCTCGCCGCGACCACGAGCACGTTTCCCCTTCCGGACAGTGCTCACGTTCCCCCTTGAAGGCCTTGGACACGAACCATGCCAAACAACATCAAAACAGCCCTCATCGCTAGCACCGCAGTGCTCCTGTCGACCGTCGCTCACGGAGCAGTTGTAACGAGTTGGAGCTTCAACGCCGCGACCACCATTGCCGACATCGGTACCGGCGAAGGTAACGCGGTCGAGACCACCCTCCGCGCCGCCAACGTCAGCAAAGTGAAGAAGTCACGCAATGCGCGCACCCAAGTGATCAATCGTGCGCTCGAAGTGCTGAACTTCGACAGCGTGGCCACTCGCTCGGGTAACGACGGGCTTCAATTTGACGCAGACACCACCGCCTTTGATGGCATCTCCGTGAGCTTCCTGCAGCAGAACGGCGTTCGGTCCAGTGCTTGGGCGCAATTCCAGTACTCCATCGATGGCGGCGTCACCTTCATCACCACCGGCCTTGACAACGATGGTGCCTATCGAGTGACGGCGACCAAGAGTTTCCAACGCTTCACTTTCGACCTCAGCGGCATCGCCGGTATCGACAACAATGCAGACTTCCAGTTCCGAGTCATGGCCATCCATGCGCCGGACGCGGACAAGTTTGTGGCTACCTCCGGCAAGCGCTACAACGCGACCGGCAAGACCGCCACCTGGAAGTTTGACGAGGTCGTCGTCTCCGGCGCAACCTCGGCACCCGTAACGGCTGTTCCTGCACCAGGCGCCATCGCCCTGCTCATGGCAGCCGGCAGCATCGCCACCGGAAGCCGCCGCCGCCAGCACTAACTTCTGTCGACTCAAATATTCGACAGCCACCGACCGCGTGCTCCACGCCTGCACGCGGTCGGTGCATTTTTAGGCGATATTCGTGCAAGCTCCCGAGAGATTCACGCAGGAATTCAGGAGTCCACGCGAGCGCCCTGCTACTCCCCCACCAACCGGCGCCGCAACACTTGCAACAGCGGCTTTGGCGTCAAGAACGCCTTCGCCGGTCGGAGGTAGACGTCCACCACCCCGTGCTCGTCAGGCTGGCCAACGACGCGCACCGTTCCTTGGATTCCAGCGAGCCGCGTCTCAAGAGCGCCTGGATCAACGGTGCGGAACACCACATCTTGTTCGCGCCGCGCCACGCTGCGCACGCCCATGATGGTGGCAGCGAGGCGAACATCGGCAAGGTCAAGGAGCGTCTGTACCGCCGCGGGTGGTGCTCCGTACGCGCTTTCAAGATCGGCGCGCACCTTGGCGAGTTGCGCAGGATCCTTCGCCATGGCAATGCGGCGGTACGCCTCCATCCGGCGCAGGTCACTCGGTACGTAGCCGCGCGGAATGCTGGCGGCGATACCAATATCCAGCATGGTGTCACTGGGCACCACGCGATCTTCCGAACGCAATTCGCCCACTGCTTGCTCAAGGAGTTGGCAATACATCTCGTATCCGACCGTGGCGATGTGTCCGCTTTGCTCCGCGCCCAGGAGGTTGCCAGCGCCGCGAATCTCTAAATCGCGCATGGCAATTCGAAATCCGGCGCCGAGCATGGAGTAATCCTCAATCGCCTTCAATCGCTTCATGGCGTCTTCAGTCATGACACGATCCTGCGGCAACGTCATGTAGCAATAGGCACGGTGCTTGGAGCGCCCCACACGACCGCGCAACTGGTGCAATTCTGCCAGCCCAAAGATGTTTGCATCATGAATCACCATGGTGTTGGCAATTGGAATGTCGATGCCGCTCTCGATGATCGTGGTTGACACCAGAATGTCTGCCTCATGACGCATGAACTTGAGCATGACTTCCTCAAGCATGGTTGGGGTCATCTGGCCATGACCGATCAAGACGCGCGCATCGGGAACCATGGCCTGCACTTCTGCAGCCACTTTCTCAATGTCATTCACCCGGTTGTGAACAAAGAACACCTGGCCTTGCCGCGCCAATTCACGCCGAATCGCCTGCTGAATGCGCCGGGGATTCCAAGGAATCACCTCGGTCACAATGGCGCGGCGGTCCAGCGGCGCGGTAGTCAAGCTCGAGATATCGCGAATACCCAGAAGACTCATGTGCAGCGTGCGCGGAATAGGCGTGGCACTCAGCGTCAGCACATCTGCTGACAATCGAAAGGCCAACAAGCGCTGCTTGTGCTCAACACCGAATCGCTGCTCCTCATCAACAATCACCAACCCCAGGTCCGCGAACGCTACATCCTTACTCAGGATGCGATGCGTACCGATGACGACATCAACCTTACCCGCGGCAAGATCCGCCAACACCACCTTGCTCTCGGCGGCAGTCTTAAAGCGCGACAGGCTCTCAATGCGAAACGGATAGGCACGGAATCGATCACGAAAAGTGCGCTCGTGCTGCTCAGCAAGCACGGTTGTTGGCACCAACACCGCTACTTGCCGACCGCTCTCCACCGCCTTGAACGCGGCGCGAATGGCAACTTCGGTCTTTCCAAATCCCACGTCGCCGCAAATCAGCCGGTCCATCGGGCGCGCTGATTGCATATCGCGCTTCACTGCTGCGATCGCTGTCAGTTGGTCTTCGGTTTCCGTCCATGCGAAATCTGCTTCAAATTCATGCATCCACGGGGTGTCTTCCGGGAATCGAATGCCTGCGCTTGCCTCACGCGCTGCCTGAATGCGCAGCATTTCGCCGGCCATGTCGCGGACCGCTTCTTGTACACGTTCCTTCTGCGCTTTCCAACGTTTGCCACCAATGGTTGCCAGCGTTGGCCGCGCCGCGCCCGAACCGATGTACTTCTGAACCAAGTCAATCTTGGAGGCGGGCACATGGATCTTGGCGCCGCCTTCGAATTCCAGGGTGAGGAACTCTTCTTCTCCACCGCCAATCAATTGCAGGCCATGGAAGCGTGCAATGCCATGGTCACGATGCACCACATAATCACCCGCGCCGAATTGCATGAATGCATCGCGCGTAGTGGCGGCACCAACCCGCTGCACGCGGCGGCGCACTCCAAATCGGTGCAGCACCTCATGCTGAGGAACCACAGCAAATGGCTTATCACTTTCCCAAATGAAGCCGCGGTGGACGTGCTGGCGCAGCGTCGCCAACTTGGCAGAGCCGGCGTGTTCGCCGAGTAACTCACACGCGCGCGCTAACTCGCCTTCAGTATCGCAGCACAACGATGTGGGCACCCGCGCTGACAATTCGCCAAGTTCTGCGAATGCCTGCGCAACTTCTTC
>CAMDCW010000154.1 GCA_945890745.1 Phycisphaera mikurensis NBRC 102666 | reverse complement strand
CGGCCTATTCACTGGTCATCTTTGATGAGTGGGCACGCCGGCGCGGATTCGAAGGGCCAGGCTTCGAACGCCAACGCGACCGACTGCGAATTGCTGCCAAACTTCACGATGTTGGAAAGATCGGTATCAGCGATGCTCTACTCAAGAGTACCCGCCGCTTTACACCTGATGAGATGCGGCAGATGCAGCAACACACCGTGATCGGCGCGCAACTCTTTGTTGATAGTCCAACACAGTTTGACGAAACCGCGCAAGAGGTTGTAATGAACCATCACGAGCGCTGGGACGGCACGGGATACCCCGGCTACGTGGAACTTGACGGCCGACCGACCATTGACCCCGCCACCGGGCTCACACGCTTGACTGGCAAGCGCGGCGAAGACATTCCCCTGTTTGCTCGGATTGTGGGCCTCGCCGATGTGGTGGACGCACTGTTGAGTCGGCGTTCCTACAAGGAGCCGTGGAGCGAAGAACAGGTGCTCAAACACATCCGTGACGAGAGCGGGCGCCACTTTGACCCGGAATTGGTCGACATCTTCTTTGCGCGCCTTGACGAGATCCGATCCGTCCCGTTGGCGCACATGGGCGACTGATTAAGGTCTCATATCCGGGTAGACTCCCCGAATATGGCAAAAAGCGATTCACGACGTCCGTTTTTCAAGAGTCTTCTCGGGCAAATGGTCCTGACCACCGTGCTGCCAGCGGCTTTAGTGCTTGCCGCCATAGTGACACTCGGAATCCAGCGCAACTATGACCTGACGCTAGCAAGTGAGCGCGAGTTGGTTCAGGACGGCGCTGCGACGGTTGCCAGCAATATCGACGCCCTCAATCGCGAAGGTCTGCTTGCTGCAGAAATGATGGCCTCCACACAGCGCGCCGGTCTCTTTGGCCAGCGGGAGATGACGGCTCGCGCCCTACGAGCGGCGCTCGAATCCAACCCCTCAATCACCGGCATGAGTCTCGCCTACGAGCCCAATGCCGATGGCAACGATGTTGGCGCCCTTCCTGCAAACGGTTCCGAGTATTCCGGCCGCTTTGTGCCTTACTGGTTCCGCGACTGGCGCAGCAATGATCGCATCGCCTTGAAGAAGAACATGGGCATGGAAGACAGTCTGTTTTACGTGGGGCCGAAGGAAAATTGGGAGCGCCGCCGCGATGCCCGTCCCATGATGACCGAGCCGTATGACTTTGATGGCAAGACCATGGTGGAGCACGCCTGCGCAATCATCATTGATGGCAAGTTCCAAGGCGTGGTCACTGCCGACCGAGCGCTTTCAGACCTACAGGTCGAGATCGATCAACTGTCTGCTGAACTGCACATTGATATCTACATTGTTTCCGCCAAGGGCAAACTCGTGGTGGCGTCCAACGGTACGCAGCGGACGTTTGTTTCCAACCCAGAATCATGGCGCACCAAGGCCATTGACGAAACGCCGCAAGGCGTCAATCTGAAGAAGGTCATTGCGGAATACGCAGCCGGAACTTCTGATGCACTTCCAGACCCCGTGGCGAGCGGCAAGTCCTACTTTGCGGCAGCCCCGATTGCAGCGGGCGGATGGATGGCTGTCGTAGCAAAGTCGGAGAGTGCGGTGACCGGTCCAATCATCAGCAGCGCGTACCGCAGCGGAGCAATGGCATCTATTGGGCTTGTGATCATGGCAACAGTGATCTACTTCCCATCAAGGCGCCAAGCGCAACGCATTGATCTTGCCGCCAAGGCCGCAGAACAAGTTGCCGCCGGTGACTTGACTCGACTGTCAACCAACACCACCCGGGCAGACGAAACCGGCGACCTGTTCCGCGCACTCGACAGCATGACCGATGATCTGAACTCACTGGTCGGCCAGGTGCGTGAAGCGAGTGTCGAACTCAGCAGCACAGCGACTGAACTCTCTGGCACGGCACGTCAGCAGGACGAAGTAGTTGCGTCGTTCGGTGCAACCAGCGCTGAGATTGCTGCAGCAGTTCGACAAATCAACGCGACCGGGCAAGAACTTGTTCGCGAAATGGACCACGTGAACGATGTTGCTACCTCAACCTCCAAATTGGCACAAGACGGTCGCGTGCAATTGGAGACCATGGAAGGCGCCATGCAGTCGCTCGACCATGCCACTGTTGGCGTGGCCGATCGACTGGCTGCCATCAATGAGAAGGCCGTGAACATCGGCGGTGTGGTCACCACCATCACCAAGGTTGCTGAGCAGACCAACCTGCTGTCCGTGAACGCAGCGATCGAGGCCGAGAAGGCTGGCGAGTACGGTCGCGGATTCTTGGTTGTTGCCCGCGAAATCAGACGCCTTGCCGACCAGACCGGACAAGCCACACTTGATATTGAGCGCATGGTCAAAGAGATGCAAGGCGCCGTCTCCAGCGGAGTCATGGAAATGGACCGCTTCAGTGAGCAAGTTCGGCGCAATGTGACCGATGTGCGAACCATCGGGCGCAGCATGTCTGACATCATCGGTAGTGTTGATGAATCAAGCCGTAGCTTTGGCACTGTGCGCGAAGGTATGCGTAGTCAGTCATCGGGCGCGACGCAAATCTCTGAGGCGATGACCACACTCACCAGCAACGCCAAGGCCTCCGGCGACGCCGTCAAGGAGTTCGGTCGCGCGTCCGACATCCTGCAGCGTTCCATTGGCATGCTCAAGACCGCCATCGCCGCATTCCAACTCCGCGCCTGAATCGAGAACCCATGCGCACCTTTGTCTTTGTAGTCGCCAATTACCGTTACGCCGTTGATGCGGCATGGGTGCAGGCCGTGCATCCACTGGTGCGTGCACGCCCGGTTCCGGGTGCCCCGCCGTGGATTACTGGCGTCATTGATGTGCACGGCGAGTTTGTGCCGCTTGTCGATGCGGCCACCCTCCTTGCCGGCGTCACCGGCGTCGAGCGAACGTTGGGCGCACGCATCCTGCTCATTGATACGGGGTTCGGCGAAGGAACACGAGCACGCTTTGCGATGGCTGTCGATCGTATTGAGGACGCCGCAGACTTGGAAGAGTCCGGTGCCTGGGGCGCAGGAACACAGTCGGTCGCGTGGCTGGGTGCTGTTTTGCAGCACCAGGGCCAAGCAGCACAACGGCTTGACGCTCGGGCACTCGCGGAGGCGTATCCGCAACTGTCCGCCCCCGCCAGTGCACTCGTTCCGAGGGACGGCGCATGAGCGCATTGGAGCGAATCGGCGACCTCCTTCGGGCCGCCCACCTTGACTCGGCGCTCACGTCGCCCGAGGCTATTCGCTCCATCGTGTCCGAACGTCGCCGCGCCACTGGTATCGCCAGTGATGATGCGTATGCCGACCTTGCGGCGCGCTCCAGCGCTGAATTCGGCAAACTCAGAGAGCAAATCGCGGTACCAGAGACTTGGCTATTTCGGTATCCGTCTTCGTTCGAAACATTGCGCGCACAATTCATGCGCCAGTCACGCCGCCCAGTGCGTGCACTGTCAGTAGCGTGCGCCACTGGTGCCGAGCCATTCTCGATCGCTGCTACGGCGCTTGCCGCCGGGGTTCATCCGGATGACATTCAGGTCTTGGCCATCGACCCAAACCCGGACGCGTTAGAACGCGCGCGGTCGGGTGATCTTGGTCGCATGGCAGCCCGTGGCGAGATTCCCAATTGGGCACAGACGTACGTGACGGTGCTTCCCAACAATGTTCGTGTCGCTCCGGAAGTGCGTGCCTGCGTTGAACTGCGCGAGGGATCTGCGCCCGCGGCCCTGTTCGGACTTGAACGCGGTTCCTTTGACGCCGTGTTCTGCCGAAATCTTGCCATCTATTTGAGCGATGCGGGACGCCGAGCTATTGGCGAGCAGCTTGATGCCCTGCTCCACGCAGATGGCATTCTGTATCTCGGCCACGCTGAGCGACCAGCGCTCTTTGGACTTGAAAGTGGATTTGAATCAGTGCAGGGCGGACAACCCGGAGCGTTTGCATTCGCGCGACAAACCGTTGCGGCCACTACTCAGAAGTCACCTGAACCCTTCCAGTCGGATCGATGGGCGGACCGCGATCGCGCGCCGTTTACGCAAACAAATCCAACACGGCCCGCTACCACGGCACCATACAAACCACTTTTCAGCAACGCCCCATCACCCGCTCACGCTCCAGCGCCCGTTCCTTCGATCGCGCCCACTGAATCAAAGATGCTGCAGAGCGCGCGTGCAGCCGCCGATGCGGGCAATTTGCGCCAAGCCGCGGATATCGCTGAGCGCATTCACTCCACAGGTGATCGCTCGCTCGCGCTGATGGAGTTGCTGGGGTCCGTTCACTTGGGTCTCGGGGATTCAACACGGGCCGAAAGCGCCTGGAGACAGGTGGTGTACTTGGATCCACAGAATGTCGAAGCGTTGCTACATCTGGCAATCTTGGCCGATCGCCGCGGCGACGCCGCACTGGCACAGCGCTATCGAGCCCGCGCCGCAAAAGGAACATCATGAGTGAAGATCGCACGCTGTCATTAGTCAAGCCTGCAAATGCGGCCGTCGCGGGATTGGAGCAGTTGCTCACTCGCCCACTGACCGAATCAGACCTTGACCGCGCCACCGCTGCACTTGCCGCCCCGCTTGACGAGCGGTCTCGGTCACGCATCAGTTTGCTGGCCATGCGCGCTGGCGGCGAAATTCTTGCCATCATGGCTGGAGAGGCTGCCAAGGTTGTTCCGGCGGGCACCATCCATCGCGTTCCGCATCGCAGCAACCAGATCTTCCGCGGGCTTTCCAATCACGACGGTGAATTGCTGCTGTGCATGTCGATTGAAGCTGCCCTGGGAATTCCTGCACCGGCGAAGCGCGAGCACTCCATTCTGGTAGTGGCCGAGCAAGGTCGCGAACGATGGGCGTTTGAAGTGGATTCCATTGTGGGCGTCACTGACGTTGACGAACGGTCACTGCGCGCGCCGCCAATGACTGTCTCCGCAGCTAAGACTGGTTGCGCACGGGCGCTCGCCCGAATCGACGAAGGTGAAGCCGTAGTGCTTGACGTTCATAGCCTGTTCTCCATCTTCCGCGGAGCCACATCATGAGCGATCTTGGTGGATTCTCAATGTACGAACTGTTTCGCGCAGAGGTTGACACCCACTGCGCGGCACTGAGTGACGGTCTGCTCAAGCTGGAAAGCGCCCCGGATGACATTGGCATCATCGTGCCGCTCATGCGTGCAGCACATTCCATCAAGGGAGCGGCGCGCATTGTTGGCATTGATGCCGCAGTGGCGGTTGCCCACCATATGGAAGACGCGTTGGTTCGAATTCAGAAGGGTCAGGAGCGCACCACTCGTGGACGCATCGACCAGCTGCTTGAAGGAACCGATCTTCTGCAACGTATCTCCCAACAGAAGGAATCCGACCTTCCAGAGTGGAGTACGCAGAACGCCAGCGAGATCAATACGCTGACGATTGCACTCTCCGCCGCGCCGACAGCCGCGCCAGAGCTTGCTGCGGCGCCAGCACCGGTGGCCGAAGCTCCCGTGGCAGCGGCGCCCGTTGCAGCAACCCCAGTTGAACCTCCAGCAGCGCCCGTTGCTGCAACACCAGTAACCGCCACCCCCGTCGCCCCCGAAACCCGCGCCGTTGTTGCGCCGCCCGCCGCACCGCGCCGCGTGGACGCCGTAGTGCAACGCCCGATTCCCACCATTGACATGCCCGCCGCTTCGGCGGCCACTGCGGTAGCTGCACCGGAATCGCGGGCCGTTCGCGTCAATGCTGACAACCTCGACCGCATGATGCAGCTCGCTGGCGAATCAATGGTTGAAGGCCGCCGATCGCCTGCCCTGCGACGCGCACTCGGCGCCGTCCGCGGCGAATTGACGCGCGCACGTGAATCCCTTGAAGCAGCCATGCGCCGTGGCGACCCAGCACGCATCTCCGTCGCCCGCGATGCCGTTGGTCGCGCCGAGGCATCGTTGGCAGATCGAATCTTTGACCTTGAGAATTTCTTCCGTCGTACCGAAGAAGTATCCACGGCGCTCTATCACGAAGTGATCGGCAGCCGCATGCGACCATTCGGCGAGGGCGTCTCCGGATTCCCGCGCATGGTTCGTGATGTGGCCCGCCAACTTGGCAAGAGCGTTCGATTTGATATTGTCGGCGCCGACGTTCCAGTTGACCGCGATATCTTGGCCCGCCTTGAGGCTCCACTCAATCACATCATTCGCAATGCCGTCGATCACGGTATTGAAACGCCCGAAGAGCGCCGCGCAAGTGGCAAGCCTGAGCAAGCACGCATCGTGGTTGAGGCCCGGCATCACGCTGGCCAGCTGATGGT
>CAMDCW010000153.1 GCA_945890745.1 Phycisphaera mikurensis NBRC 102666 | reverse complement strand
AAGTTGGTGCTGGTAGCCGGGGCGACCTGGGCGAGCAAAGTGAATCCGTTGCGAAGTGCGGGTTCCGTAGTCATGCACGGATCTTAGCCGCGCGCTCGTACCACCACGCGGTCACCGGTTGATTCGACCACCGTCACCACTGCCCCTATGTCGATCATGCCCATTTCCGCAGCAGCTTCCATGCGCAGATCACCAAAGCGAACAAACCCGATGGGTCGAAGCGGCGTGAGTGCCACGCCCTCGGTTCCCACGGCTACTTGGCCGGCAGCGACCTTCGTTGGTTGCACGCCTTCCGAATCGGCGTCAGTATTTCCAAGCACCATCCGGCGCGCGATTGGCGTGCGCGTCCATAGTTTGAATCCGAACACCACTGCAAACGGAGCTCCCGCGGAGTAGGCGAGGAGCGCCGCGAAACCCCACAACATGCCGTGCATGAAGAATGCAATGATTGATGCCACCAAGCAACTTGCAGTAGCGACTGCCAGGACACCGCCGGTTGGAACAAAGAGCTCCAACACACCCAACACCACCGCTACGGCGAGGAGTATGAATCCTGCAGCGATCCATACGGAGGAATCGCCGGTGGCAGTGGTGTCAGCCAGCAGAATAATAGATGCGTAAGAGATCATTCGTTGATTTGTTCCACATCAAGAGCGTACGGGGTGGAGCGCACCACCACGATCCGCGCGCCGGATGCGATGATCGGGCCGATGGCCTGCACATCCATCAGTACGCCACTGAAATCAGCCTTTCCGACGGGGCGCAGTGGCGAAACAGCGATTCCCTGCGCGCCGACCGGTACCGCCCCCGATGCCAGCATCGTTGTGGATGGTCCTGGTCCGCCAGTGGTCGTTGCAAGGATTGCGCCATGCAGGAGGCGTGACTGTGGCAGAACGCGCAACAGCGCCCACGCGACACCGATCGCCAGAATGCCGCCACCAGCGACGATGCCGATCGCCGTAGCAAGGTCATCGCGACCTTCAGGTGTGGAGAGCGGCGCATCAAGGAAGCCCACCACCAGCCCCACCAATATGCACGCGCCGCCAAGGAACCCCACGATCCCTACCCCGGGAATCAGGAAGATCTCTATCAATACAAGTGCGAGACCCAAGACCACGATCAGTAACGGCCACCAACTGGTAACGCCTGCAAATGCCGGCGCGCCAACCAAGAGCGCCAATGCCAAGGCCGCGGCTGCTCCAAACCAGCCGATCCCGGGCGCGGCAATCTCAATCAGGAATCCGCCCAGTAGCACCACCACCAAGATCAGGCGCACTGGCCAACTGGTGAGGAATCGCACCAGTGCATCGCCGACGTTTTCGTCGAGTCGTTGCAGCGCTGTTGCGCCGAAGTAGGAGGAAAGCTCAGCGTCGGTTCCAATTTCCCGATCAGCAAGTCCGAAGGCGATCGCTTCCGGTGCGTACGTCACCAGGAGTTCTTCCGCGCCGTCGACCTGTGCCACCACGCGCCACTCCTGGGCCGTTGCCGCAGTGAGTCGCTCGCGCACCGGCGGGCGCGTCTGCTGGTCTTCCACCATGACATCGCGCTCCTCGGCGTTACGTGGGCCGTCATCGTTGCGGCGCCGCAGTGATAGATCAACGAACGGAATGGCAGCCGCGCCAGCGGCAATGGCGTCCCGTTGGGTGCCCGCGCTTCGCATGGTGGGGGGATCGGTCCCGAAGGCCTCGCGATATTCCGGGCGCCCAACAAAGATGCGCGCGTTGCCGTTGGCATCCGGATTGACTCGCTCCAAGAGCCACACCTCATCGGGCGCACTGACGAACGCGCGCACAAGATTCTCGTCGTAGCCGCGCCGGCGTGCGCTGTCGACCACTTCAGCCAGCACAGGGGCTTCCATCTTGGCCCGTTCGGCGGTTGGCAATGGCTGTAATCCCATGCCGGGAAGTACCGCAATCGGTGCAGCGTCGCCGAATGCAGCGCCCGGCGAAACGATGATGCCGCGACAGGCAAGCGCGATGATCGCGCCGGCGCTGTAGGCCTTTGGATGTACCCACGCCCAGACCGGGAGCGGCGCGCGATCTTTCAGAAAGAGGCACAACTCAAGCGTGGCGTACATGTCGCCACCGGGTGTGTCGATCTCCAGCACGGCAGCATCGAACCCATTGGCCGATGCTTCAGCGATGCGCCGCTCGACGCTACTCCGCGTCACAGCGTCGATCTCACCGTATACGGTGATCACGGCAAGCCGCGTTGCCTGTCGCCATGCCGGGACAGCAACCGCGTCGCCGGGCGCCTGGGCCCGGGCCGCCGTCGTGAGCAATGCGGCGAGCATCACCATCGTTGCAGCGATGAACCGTCGGTGAATTGCTTCCCCTGAGTGTTGCATGAGATTGGTAAAGGATATCCCGCCCAAAAAGCACCGCGGCCGGCGTTGCGTGCCGGCCGCGGGAAAGGTCACTTTCAGTTCAACAATCAGTCCCAGGTAACGAAATCTGAGCCGCTGAAGATATCCAACGTGGTGGTTCCAGTGGAGGTGGTGTTGGACGAGGTCTTCTGGATCCAGAGGACGCTGTCAACGTTCTTCTTACCACCGGTCTGGCAGCCAGTGTCATTCTTAAAGATGTTGTCCTGCGACAGGGTGTTGATCACCAAGTCTGCTGGTCCACCGGTGCAGGCTGCCTGCAGGAGTGGCTTTACATTTTCTGGGTACGAGGTACGCCCGTACTCAACGTGGTTGTCGTTGTAACCGATGTTGCCGTCCCACTCCTTGGTACCGCCGTGAATCAGCAGCGTCTTGGAGTTGGTGTAGTCATCGCCAGTCACTGCGCCAGCCTTGGGGCCGCGGTTGCCGAGGATGGCGAACCGGGAATTGCCGGTGTTCTTCCACTCCGTCTTACGACGCGAAGTTGGGTCGAGCGGCATGGTGGAGTACGAGGTATTGCTCTGAATGAGCAGGTCGGCCTTGAAGCCCGTTCCCGCTCCTGGATCCCAATAGACATCATTGGCGGGCTTGATCATGTTCATGTTGTACGTGGCGCAGGGAATCACCTTGGCGTTGATTTCTGCGGGCGACACCATGATCTGGGCATTGACGTATCCACGACCGAGCATCGATCCGTGCAGGTTGGCGTGATTGTTCTGAATCTCGTCGATGTCGCCACGGCCGGGCACTGCGCCGACGCGGTTGATTTCGCCTGGCAGCGGCAGGACGCCCTGTGAATCGTTGGCGGCGGTGAGCCAACCTTGGTGAATCTGCTTGACCTGTGTTCCGTCCTTCACCTGGCGTGCCGTGGCGCGAGCCTTGGCAAGTGCCGGGAGCAGGAGGCCCAGGAGCAGTGCGATGATCGCCATCACGACGAGCAGTTCGACGAGGGTGAATCCCTTGTTTTTGTTGCGGTTCTTCATGTGAGTATTTCTCATGTCAGGGGGTGAATGATTGAAATGCGAGTGGAGACGAGTTACTGATTGTCAAGCCTGTCCCACGCGGGGATGGCAATCCACTTGGTGGAGGCGTTGGGGTGGATTCCGAGCATGGTGTCTCCACCGGCCCATGGCTGTGGTGCATTGCTCGCGTTCACGTCAACGCATCCGTTGCCGGTGAACTCGGCCGGAGCGGTTCCGCCGCACGCAAAGAGGTTGTCCTTGGTGAGGTTGCCGCCGTTGTAGGTGCCGCACTCATAGAAGACGCCGTCGGGGCGGAAGGTTTCCACGAACTCCATGTGCGTGTCACCAAAGCAGACGTTGCCTTCCCAGCTCTTCTGTGGTCCGTGCAGGCGCAGGGTTGGGCTCTGCTCGTATTCGTCACCAGTCACAACGCCGTTCTTGCAGCCGCGGGTGGACATGTGCGGGCGCGCGGAATCGAGGTTGTTACGCCAGTGCTGCGACTTGCGCAGTCCGCACAGGAGCAGGTGAGCAAACGACGTGTGGCACTCATTGGTGCCGACAGCGCCGTCAATCTTCGCCTGCATGTTGGGGTCCCAATAGCTGTCGGCTGCGGGGCGGTATGCGGCATAGTTGTAGTTGGTGTACGCCTTAACGATCGGGTTGATCTCGGTGGCGCCGTACAGGATGTCGGTGTTGAAGAGCTGCTGCGCAACGCACGCCGAGAACAAATTCTGCGTCCGGTTCTGCGCGAAGTCCTCTTCGCCTTCGCCGGGGAGCTGCTGGCCGCCGTAGGCCAGGCGATTAATAAGGCCCGGGGTAGGCATCTTGCCGCCCTTGGTCTCGTTGGCACGACCAACCATGGCGGTGTGGACCTGCTTGATCTGGTTGGAGTCCTTGACGGTCTTGGCGGTCTGCTGCGCCTTGGCCAAGGCCGGGAGCAAGAGACCAACGAGCAGGGCGATGATGGCCACGACCACCAGCAACTCGACGAGCGTAAATGCGCGCTTCTTCATGTTCAGTAACTCCTAAGAGACGATTCGGAGAGAACAACGACTTCAATACCCAACTGCTCGCACGCGCGAGCACTGATGCCGACGAGGCATCTGCAATGCAGGTTCAGAATGCGCATTGGAGCGATCGCCTGAGCTCAGGCCGCCGAACGCTGGAATCGCGGTGAGGCGATCAACAACGTGTGGGCGTTCCGCCACGCGATCGCAATGCGATCGTTGGGCGGGGGTGGCTCAGGCGTCTGGGGATGCCGTGTCAGTCCGGCGATGCGGGGCACCTCTCATGCGGCGCAGGTATGGCATCAGTTCATGTTCCGTAAAGTCCGCACGTGATGTGGTGGACCGTTCTGCCGAGCAGAACGCGGGGGATGCCGCAGTCGAGAGGTGAGCGCTTTGGGCTCCAGGCGCGTCGGGATGTCGAGCAGGCGGGGCAATCGCTCCGTCTGTCCAATAGGAAGATACGGCGCGGGGGCTCAGAGTGTTGGCATGTCGTTCATGTGAATCTGCAGAATTTTGATTTCCGTAGTTCCAATAAGCGCCCGCGCGCGCCGACCGGTTCCCTCATTAGGATGCCCATATGACCTTTGAACAGCAACTCGCCGCCCTCGGACTGACTCTGCCCGCTGCCCCGAAACCAGTCGCGGCCTACATCCCGGCCGTTCGCACCGGGAATCTGATCTATGTATCTGGGCAGCTTCCGATGAAGGACGGCCAGTTGATGGCCACCGGACCGGTCCCTTCGGTGTGCTCGTTCGAGGCGGCACAGGCGGCGGCGCGGCAGTGCGTGCTGAATGGACTCGCCGTCATTGGCGACCAGATCGGCGGCGACTTTTCGCGCGTGGTGCGGATCGTGCGGGTGGGGGTGTTCGTGCAATCGGACAACGGTTGGACCGATCAGCCGAAGGTGGCGAACGGTGGCAGCGAACTCCTGCAGCAACTCTTTGGCGAGTCGGGCCGACATGCGCGCGCCGCGGTCGGCACCAACGCGCTGCCACTCGGCGCGAGCGTGGAGATTGAGTTGCTCGTTGAGGTGCGATAGGCCGCGGTAGCCATCCAGCGCCGTGGCGCCTTCCGATTACTTTCCGCCGCGCAAGGTCAGTGCCAGAAGCAGCAGATTGCCAATCACGCTCACTGCCAGCAGTCCGAGCACAATGATGCCCACTGGTGTTGACCACGGGCTTGGCGCGCGCGGCATGGACGCGATGGCCACCTCGTCGGTTCCAGTGGCTCCCAATGAATCCATCCCAGAGATGGGGCTATCGATTTTGGGTCGTGCGTGCACTGGAGCATTGCCCGCAGCCACTAAGTCAAGATCTTCAATGAGGTCGGTCGCGGAGTGATACCGTTCGCGTTGATCCTTCGCCATCATCATTTCAATGATCATGGAAAGGCCGCCAGAAAGATTGGGTGCAATCTGGTCGGGTGGAATCAGTGGATCCCGCAGGTGTTTCTGCATCACGTCCTTCGGCGCGGTGCCGTCGAACGGAACGCGACCCGTGACCATGTGGTACAGCGTGGCGCCGAGACCGTAAATGTCGGTAGCTGGCGTTACATCGCGCGCGCGGATCTGCTCCGGCGAGATGTAATACGGAGTACCGAAGATTTTGCCTTTTTCCTCGGTAATTGCAGCGGAATCATCACCCGCGCGGGCCAAGCCGAGGTCGGCCAGTTTCACTACGCCGGCCTTGTTGATCATGAGATTCTTTGGTTTCACATCGCGGTGAATGAATCCCTTGGCGTGCGCGTGTTTCAGCGCACTGGCTGCTTGTCTTGCAATGTGAATCGCTTCCATTTCTGGGATGCGACGCTTGACAGTGATGCGGTCGAACACGGTGTCGCCGTCGATGTATTCCATGACAAAGAAGTACTCGCCACCCGGCGCGCGTCCAACGTCGTACGCGGCCACAATATTCGGATCGTTGAGCTTGGCCGCCGCTTTGCCCTCTTTGTAGAAGCGGTCGATGTACTGCGCATCCGAAGCAAATTTCTTGGGAAGCAGTTTGATGGCCACCAGTCGATCAAGGCTGAGCTGCTTGGCCAACACCACGGTGCCCATGGCGCCCGCGCCGAGCTTCTTCATCACCTCATATCCGGGGATGGACAGCGCAGCGGTGACGGCGGGGCCAGCCATGCT
>CAMDCW010000152.1 GCA_945890745.1 Phycisphaera mikurensis NBRC 102666 | reverse complement strand
TAAGCGGCGTGTGAAACTGAGAAGTCCGGCAGTTGGACGTACGCCCCGTGGGTGCCAACCGGACGAACAGATTCGCCCGAGGCTAAGCGGAACCTTGTGGAGCGCAGCCGTCCGCGTCCGAGGGTCCCGCGCGCAACGAAGGGGGCGGTCAACGACTCAACTCACTTCAACCGCGCCCCCGAAAATGGGGACAGGGGTGAACGGCACCTATTTATCCTATTTCTCACGCATCGGCCATCCGCTGACGCGCGCAAGTTCTGCTCGTAGTCGTACGGTGATTTCCTTTGCGTCGCGTACTCCCTCTGCAGCGAAGTCGTACGTTCCGACGTATTGCACACGCGCGCGGCCGCGCGGCACAAGTGGGTCGAGCAGGGCGTTGCCAATCGTCGGCGTTCCGTGAATCCACAGTAAAACCACCGGCGCTTTCGTCAGTGCGACCAGTGTGCCCGTTCCTTCAACAAAGGGCGCAAGCACGCACGGCGGGCGCTCAATTTCACCTTCCGGAAACACGCCCACTACGCCGCCGCCTTTCACATGGCGTACCGCTTCGCGAAACATCACCGCGTCTGCCGCCGTGTAACTCACTGGCAACACCCGCAACTGTCCCCAGAACCAACTAAACATCGGATGCATTTGTTCCGTTGCCATCATGAAGCGCACCCGACGCGGCACCGCAAATTGCATGAGCGGCGGGTCAAGCCCACTAGCGTGATTTGCAACAATCACGAATCCACCTTCCGGCACCTTGAATCGATCGAATCCCTCCCACTTGGTGCGATGAATGAACCGTGCCAGCGGTCGTAGCACCGCCTCGATCGCACCCATCGTTCCGCTCCACGCCAATCGATCACCGGCCCGCGCACGCACGATGAAGCCGGCCACTACCAGCACCAAGAGCGCAAGCACCACTGCTGCCGCCAACGCCCCCATGCCGCCCAGCACCGTGACCCAGACCGCGCCCGACGCATCTGCCAACGGCAACGCGGCTTGTGCAAAGAGATGGCTGATTTCCGCGGTCATTCCACGTGGTGTACCCGCAGCGACCGCGCAGATGCACGTTCCGCTATCCTCCCGCAAGTTTGGGCACTGCACGCGGCCGATCGCCGCCGCGCATACCCAGACGCGCGCACCGCTTTCCCCCGCCGGCCTCAGGGTCGGTCCCACACGATGCCACGTCGCACAGACATCCACACCATCCTGATCATCGGCTCTGGCCCCATTGTCATCGGCCAAGGCTGCGAGTTCGACTACTCCGGAACGCAAGCCTGCAAAGCGCTTCACGAAGAGGGCTTCCGTGTCGTCCTGGTGAATTCCAATCCCGCGACGATCATGACCGATCCCGCGTTCAGTGATCGAACCTACATCGAGCCCATCACTCCCGAGGCCGTTGAAAAAATCATCATCCGCGAGAAGGAACTTGGCACACCGATCGATGCGCTGCTTCCAACGCTCGGCGGTCAGACTGCACTCAACTGCGCATGCGCGCTCTGGGACGACGGCATCTTGCAGCGCCACGGCGTTGAGATGATCGGCGCCGACCGCGAAGTTATTCATCGCGCCGAAGATCGCGAAGCATTCCGGCAGATCGTTGAGAAACTCGGCCTCCGCCAGCCACTTTCGCGCACCGTCACCAACATGGACGAAGCACGCGAATTCCTCAAGGAATGCGGCCTGCCAGCCATCCTGCGTCCAGCATTCACACTCGGCGGCACCGGCGGCGGCATCGCCTACAACCTTGAAGAGTTTGAAGAGACCGTGCGACGCGGCTTGTCCGCCAGCATGATCGGCCAAGTGCTCATCGACAAGAGCGTGCTCGGCTGGAAGGAATATGAACTCGAAGTAGTGCGCGACCGCAAAGACAACTGCATCGTTGTGTGCGGCATTGAGAACATCGACCCAATGGGCGTGCACACCGGTGACAGCGTCACCGTTGCGCCAATCATGACGCTTTCCGACAAGGAATATCAACGAATGCGCGACGCCGCGTTCGCCATCATGCGCGCGGTGGGCGTGCAGACCGGCGGCAGCAATGTGCAATTCGGCGTGTGCCCAGAGACCGGCGAGATGGTGGTCATTGAAATGAATCCGCGCGTCTCGCGCAGCTCCGCACTTGCGTCCAAGGCCACCGGATTCCCAATCGCGCGCATCGCCGCCAAGCTGGCGGTTGGCTATTCGCTCGACGAACTCACCAACGACATCACCGGCACCACCAGTGCATGCTTCGAGCCATCAATCGACTACGTGGTAGTGAAAATGCCGCGCTGGACGTTCGAGAAATTCCCTGAAGCGGACGAAACGCTCACCACGCAGATGAAGTCCGTCGGCGAAGCAATGGCGATTGGTCGCACCTTCAAGGAAGCCTTCCAAAAAGCCATTCGCAGCATGGAAGTGAAGCGCTTCGGATTCGGCCTCGATAACAACGATCGCTGGCTGAAGCAACAACGCACCAACGCAAGTGCCGGCCTTGCCGCAGCAACTGCCGCTGCCGCTGGAATCACCGCGACGGCCACAAGCTCAGAGACAAAGGTCCTCCGCCCAACCGAAGCCGCCTCCGCTGACTGGCCAATTCCAGAAGACACGCTGCTTCGCAAACTCGCGGTTCCAAGTCAGGGCCGCCTGTACTTCGTTCGATACGCACTGAAGATGGGCTGGAGTGTTGACCGCGTCTATCAGATCACCAAGATCGATCGCTGGTTCCTCCGCCAATTCGCCGAACTGGTTGCATTTGAAGATCGCATCCTTGAAGCCAAGACGCTGGAAGGCTGCTCGCGCGACTTGATGTTTGCTGCCAAGAAGGCTGGATACAGCGATGCGCACCTTGCCAATGCGTGGCTCGGCACCATCAATCCAACCACCATTCTGCAAGTCCGTGCCGCCCGCAAGGCCATGGGCGTTGAGCCGGTCTTCAAACTGGTTGACACCTGCGCCGCAGAGTTCGAAGCCGCCACGCCGTACTACTACAGCACCTACGAAGAGCCATACTTTGTAGATGGAAAGCGCGTCACTGAAGATGAAACGCGCATCTCCGCTACCCCCAAGGTGATCATCCTCGGCGGCGGACCCAACCGTATCGGTCAAGGCATTGAGTTCGATTATTGCTGCTGCCAGGCAGCATTCGCCGCAGACGAGATGGGCCTCGAAAGCGTGATGATCAACTCCAATCCAGAGACGGTCAGTACCGACTTTGACACCAGCGATCTGCTCTTCTTTGAACCACTGACACTTGAAGATGTGCTCAACGTTGTCGAGCGGCTCAACGGCGGCGGCATTGATCAGTCCGAGCGCTCGGGCGGAGTGATCGGATGCATCGTGCAATTCGGCGGGCAAACGCCGCTCAATCTCGCGCACGGTTTAGTAGCGGCTGGCGTGCCGATTGTCGGCACCAGTGTTGAGAGCATTGACCTGGCGGAAGACCGTGATCGTTTCAAGGCCATCCTTGAAGAACTTGGTCTCAATCAACCACCATCGGGAATCGCGCGCAGTCTTGACGAAGCAGTCACTGAAGCAACCCGCGTTGGTTACCCAGTGCTGGTTCGCCCCAGTTACGTTCTCGGTGGACGCGGCATGGAAATTTGCTTCGATGAGCCCGCATTGCGCCGCTACATGACCACTGCCGTCAATGTCAGCGACTTGGCAAACGCGCCGGTCTTGATTGATTGTTTCCTGTCCGACGCCATTGAAGTTGACGTCGACGTCGTCGCTGACTTTGAACCGCACGAAGCAAGCCGTTCCAAGCAAGTCGAGCAGCGCAGTGCGCGGCCACGCGCGTTGGTGTGTGGCGTCATGGAGCACATCGAAGAAGCGGGCATTCACTCCGGCGACAGCACCTGCACCGTTCCGCCGTACAGCTTGCCGCCAAGCATCGTCAATCGAATTCGCGATCAAGCGCGCGCCCTCGCCGAGCGCTTGCGTGTGCGCGGTCTAATGAACGTGCAGATGGCCGTCAAGGACGAAACCGTCTACATCATTGAAGTCAATCCGCGCGCCTCGCGCACCGCACCGTTTGTTTCAAAGGCCAAGGGCGTTTCCTGGGCCAACATCGCCGCCAAGGTGATGATGGGTGCATCGCTGGAAGAACTTGGCACCAAGGAAATTCCTGACACGGGCTTCTATGCCGTCAAGGAAAGCGTCTTCCCGTTCTCCAAGTTCCCCGGTGTCGACGTCGTCCTCGGTCCAGAAATGCGTTCCACTGGCGAAGTCATGGGCGCGGACCGTAGCCTGCCTGTTGCGTTCGCCAAAGCACAGATGGCCGCCGGCGTGAAACTGCCCACCTCAGGCAAAGTGTTCTTGAGCGTGCGCGATTCTGACAAACAACAAGCAGTCGAAGTGGCACGCAGCCTTGCCAGCATGGGTTTCGAAGTGCTCTGCTCGGAAGGCACCGCGCGCATGTTGAACCAATACAGCGTGGCATGTACGGCCATCCCCAAGATCGCCACCGGTCAGCGACCCAACGTTGTTGACCTCATGTCCAACGGTCAAGTGCAACTGGTCATCAACACGCCCACCAAAAAGGGCGGAAATACTGACGAAGGTCGTATCCGCGCCCAAGCTGTTCGGGCCAACCTGCCCATCATCACCACCATGGCAGGCGCACGTGCTGCCGTTCAAGCAATTCAGGCGCTTCGCAGCGGCCATTGGCAGGTGTTCGCCATTCAGGACTACTTCCCAGCACTCGCCCGTACCCGCGCTGAACAGCCAACCACCGTCTGACCGCACCTCCATATACTTCCGCCACTCATGCAGACCTTGACCGATTTCCTACCCGCGTGGCTTCCAACCGGCGCCTCACTCGCCCAGTTGATCGCGAGCGTCACCGTGGTTGCCCTCGCGCTCCACGTCATCCTCGGCGCATGCGCCTACACCATCTGGCTCGAACGCCGCCTCTCCGCATGGATGCAGGATCGCGTTGGACCAAATCGCGTGGGTCCGTTCGGTCTCTTGCAGCCCATTGCTGACGGCTTGAAGTTCTTCATGAAGGAGGACTACACGCCCAATCACGTCGACAAGGGCCTGTTCACCATCGCACCCGCGCTGTTGGCGATTCCGTCACTGATCGGTTTCGTGGTCATCCCTTGGGGCGGCATCCTTGATCTCTCCACGATTCCATTCCTTGGTCTCACCGGCCAAGTGAAGATCGTCGGCGCGGATGTCAATATCGGCGTCGTGTACATGCTTGCCATCGCCAGTCTGTCGGTCTACGGCGTCGCAATTGGAAGTTGGGCATCGAACAACAAGTTCGCATTCCTTGGTGGCCTGCGCGCATCCGCGCAAATCATCAGTTACGAAATCCCGATGGGCGTCTGCATGCTCGCCGTCATCCTGATGTGCGGCAGTTTCACCCCGGGCGGCATCATCGCTGGACAGCAGGCCAATGTCTGGAACATCTTCCAGCAGCCACTCACCGCCATCCTCTTCTACGCATGCATGTTGGCGGAGACCAACCGTCTTCCCTTCGACCTTGCAGAATGTGAAAGCGAGCTCGTCGGCGGATACCACGTCGAATATTCAAGCATGCGCTTTGCGCTGTTCTTCTTGGCCGAATACTTCAACATGATCGCCGGATCGGCACTGTTTGTTGTGCTCTTCTTGGGCGGCTGGAGCGTCAATCCATTCGGCGCATTCCTGCACTGGGATCTCCCGCTGGTTGGTGGTCTGCCACTGATCGTCGCGCAGATTGGCGTGATGGCTGGCAAGACATTCCTGGTTGTATCTCTGGGCATCGCGCTGCGCTGGACGCTGCCGCGCTTCCGTTTCGATCAACTCATGCGACTCGCTTGGGAGGGCATGATCCCGACCGCGCTGCTGATCCTCACCTGCACCGCGGTGTTTGTGTACTTCGGTATCACGCAGTGGATGTGGGCGGGCAGCTTGCTGTGCCTGATCATCGTGTGGTTCGTTGGTCCGCGCTTGCCAAAGAGTGCGAGTCCGAACGCGAAGATCGGGATGCTTGGAAGCCGCTTTAGTCCGGCGTGAGTTGTGGGATCACGCTCGTTTACTGGCTCGCATTCGCCTTACGAGGACGGCCGCTGAGCGCGGCCCTGTCCTCTCCGGCGCCTGCGGCCAGGTGGCGCGTTGTTGCATCATGATTTCGTGTTGGCTTGCGTTGTGGCATTACGCCTGCGTACTGGCCCGCATTCGCCTTACGAGGACGGCCGCTGCGCGCGGCCCTGTCCTCTCCGGCGAGCGCGGCCAGGTGATCGGGTTCCAAACTGTGCATGCACGCGACCTGCGTGTGCGAGCCCCCGCAGTGAGCACGGGATCCTCGGTAAGCGGCGTGTGAAACTGAGAAGTCCGGCAGTTGGACGTACGCCCCGTGGGTGCCAACCGGACGAACATATTCGCCCGAGGATAAGCGGAACCTTGTGGAGCGCAGCCGTCCGCGTCCGAGGGTCCCGCGCGCAACGGAGGGGGCGGAGGACGACTCAACTCACTTCGACCGCGCCCCAAAAATGGGGACAGGGGTGAACGGCACCTATTTAATGCGGCGCATCTCGCCTA
>CAMDCW010000151.1 GCA_945890745.1 Phycisphaera mikurensis NBRC 102666 | reverse complement strand
CAGGTCTGCCTTGCTGGTTCTGCCGCTGGCGCCGCCGATGCGCCAGCACCGGTGTGGGTGTTCTTCAAGGAAAACCGCGCCACGCCAGCCTCCATCGCCGACACCGCACTCACGCCGCGCGCCCTCGCGCGCCGCGCGCTTCGACGCACACTGCCGGGACTCTTTGATGTTCACGACGTTCCAATGCCAGCAACACGCGCCACCGCAGTGACCGGCACTGGTGCTCAGTTGCGCACGCAGAGTCGTTGGCTGTGCGCAGTCAGCGCCATGGCAACGCCCAAGCAAATCGAAGCACTGCGCGGGTTGCCGGATGTCACACACGTGGAAGCGGTTGGGCGCGGTCGCGCTGGTTGGCAAGACGAACAGGAACTGCCGCCGCCGGAAGGCTGGGCCGCCGGCATCGACTACGGCGCGGCCAATCCGCAATTGACGCAGATCGATATCCCCCGCCTGCACGCGCGCGGCTATACCGGCACCGGCATGGTGATCGGCGTTCTTGATAGTGGTTTCAATCGCGTCCATGAAGCGTTCAACAACCCGGCGCATCCGCTGCGTGTGATCGCTGAGTGGGACTTCATCAACAACGATGGAAACACTGGAATTCAGGCTGGCGACAACAGCGAACAACACAAGCACGGCACATGGATTCTTGGAACGATGGGCGCGTATTTGCCCGGCAGCATGGTCGGTGCCGCATACGACGCGGAATTTATCCTGTGCAAGACCGAGGATGTTCCCACCGAGACGCCCATCGAAGAGGACTACTACGTTGCTGGGCTTGAATTCATCGAAGCACGTGGGGCCGATGTGGCTACCAGTTCACTCGGATACATCGATTGGTACACGCAGGCTGATCTCAACGGTCAGACCGCCGTCACTACGGTTGCGGTGAATGTGGCAACAGCAAACGGCGTGGTGTGCTGCACCGCCGCCGGCAACGCTGGTCATGACGCTAACCCCACCACCAGCACGCTCGGTGCCCCAGCCGATGCATTCAACGTTCTCACCTGCGGCGCCGTTGACATCAATGGCGCCATCGTTGGTTTCTCATCAAGCGGGCCCACTGCTGATGGTCGATTGAAGCCCGAAATTCTGGCGTGCGGACTGAACACCGTCAGCGTGAACTCCACCAACGTCACTGGCCTCTCCGGCGTGAGTGGAACCAGCTTGAGCACTCCACTGATCGCCGCCGCAGCCGCATGCATCTTGCAAGCGCGTCCGGACTACGGGGTAAGGGAGATTCGTGAAGCGCTCTTTGCAACGGCATCACGCTCCGATGCTGCGGGCTTGCACCCGGATCCACTCTTCGTTGAAGGGCACGGAATCATGCGTGCGTACGAGGCAGCGATCCGCGGTCGACGCACGGCTGACCTCAACTTGGATGGTTTCATCAACGGAATCGATCTCGGCTTGATGCTCGGCGCGTGGGGCCAAACTGGAGTCCCCGGATTTGTGTTTGGCGACGTGACACTCGACGGTCTGGTCGGCGGCGGCGATCTCGGTACGTTGCTCGGTCAGTGGTAAACGCAACGAGACACCCGGCTCGACTACCCTGCCCCGCATGATTATTGCGATCGCCGCATCGTGCGCTCTGTCCGCCATCACCACCCTCGTCATTGCTGCTGATTCAACGATCGCGCCGCCAGCTGTTGCCGTCGCGACGCCGAACGCCCCCAGCGAAGACGTGGTGATTCGGACTGCCTTGGCGCTGGTATCGCCATCGCCGCGCAGCGCGTCCCGTTCACTGATCCGCCGAGATCCGATTGAGGCGCAGTTGGTGGCTGGCACGTTTGTCACACCGAAGGTGGGCGACATCCCTGTGCCTACCACTCCGGTAGCGCCACCTGCAACGGGTGGAACGACACCGCCGAACGCCACGAACAGAACGCCCGCTCCACAGCCGAGTTTCAATGCCTGGACCGCCATCACCGCTGATGCGGATGGGGTGTTTCAGGGCGAACAAGGCAGCGCACTCGCGGGAGGTTGGATCTACGCCACCGTCAACAGCGCCACCGAACGCGTGATGATGTTGGACGCTTCTGGCCACGGCACCGTGTTCGTGAACGGCGAACCGCGCAGTGGCGATCCGTATTCATGGGGCTTTGTGCGCGTACCCGTCAAACTCAAAGCTGGAACGAACGAGTTCTTGTTCTCGGTGAGTCGCGGTCGATTGGCTGCCAAACTGACTGCGCCATCCGCTGCGGCGTTCATCTCCAATCTTGATGTACTCGCTCCTTCACTCATCGCCGAGCGCGACACCGATGGGCCGATCGGCGTTGCAGTGGTCAATGCAACCACGCAGCCACTCGCGGGCGCGCGCATCCATATTGACAGCGACTTGGTCGACAGTGACGAATGGGTGGAACTCCATGTCATGCCTGCGCTCACTGTGAAAAAGGTGGCTTTGCCTGCGCGATTCACGGCGAAGTTTGCTGGCGCAGCAGGCAGCAAGCATTCCGTACAAGTGACACTCGCAACGCGCGACGGCACCGTGCTGAGCACCCTGCCGGTTGAACTTTCCACCATCACTTCGAGCGATCGCCGCGTGGTGACGCGCATGAGCACGATCGATGGCAGTGCTCAGTACTACGCAGTCGTTCCGTCGACGGCCATGATGCCAACCAACGCGATCGGCGCTGCCAATGCCGGTGGTGATGCAAAGCCGGGCATTCTCTTCAGTGTGCACGGGGCGGGCGTTGAAGCAACCAGCCAGGCTGCTGCGTATGCGCCGAAGAAGGAAGCACACATTGTGTGCCCAACCAATCGCCGTCCGTTCGGTTTCGACTGGGAAGACTGGGGACGCATTGATTTCACGGAAGCAGTGGCGCACGCACGCGCGACGCTCGTGAATGATCCGCGCCGCAGTTGGCTCACTGGTCATTCGATGGGGGGCCACGGAACATGGCAATTGGGTGCGCATTTCCCGGGTGAATTTGCTGCCATCGCCCCGAGTGCAGGATGGGTCAGCTTTGGAAGTTACGTAGGAGCCACGGCCGCGGGCAGCGCGCCGACGAACGCAAGCGGTGGCGCAGAAGATCCGGCTGCGCAAATGCTGCTCCGCGCCGGACGCGCGAGCGACACGCTGAGCATCAAGGAGAACTACCTGCAGCAAGGTGTCTACGTCCTGCATGGCGACGCTGATGACAACGTCCCGGTGAGCGAAGCACGCGAGATGTTCAAGCAACTCGCCGCCATCAGTCACCCAGACTTTGAATACTACGAACGCCCTGGTGCCGGTCACTGGTGGGGGAACGAGTGCGTCGACTGGGCCCCGCTCATGCAATTCTTGTTCCGACACACGCTGCCAGAGATGAAGGACATGACGCGCGTGCGGTTCCAAACGGTCTCGCCGCAAGTGAGCCAGCGCGACGGCTGGGTGCGCGTCTTGCAGCAAAAGAAGCCGTTCGAGGTTTCCAGTGTTGACATGGTGCTTGATGTAGCGAAGCAAACCGTGGCTGGAACCACGGTGAATGTCAAGACACTTGATCTGGTGGTGCCGATCACTATGCCGGTGAGCGGAGCGTCGGCGGCGGCGGCGGGTGCTGGCAATGCAAGCACCAGCGCTTCGGCGGCGACCGCACCTACGCAAATCACCGTCACGCTGGACAATCAGGCGATCGTCGTTCCGTTGACGACCGACAATCCGCACCTGCGATTCCATCGCGAGCAAGGCTCCGCAGACAACATCGTGTGGAGCCTTGATCCAGGATGTCGCGACGGTTCCAAGCCCGCGCCGCTGCCTGCGCATGAAAAGAAACCCGCGCGCGGCGGACCGTTCAAGAACGCCTACGCGCACGGCTTCGTTGCGGTTGTTGGAACCAAGGGCGATGACGCGGCAGACGCACTGATCATGGCCAAGGCCCGCTTTGATGCTGATCAATGGTGGGTGCGCGGCAACGGTCGCTTTGAAATTCTCACCGACACTGCGTTTGATCCCAAGCAATACCTTGGTCGCAATGTGGTGCTGTACGGCAACCATGACCAGAACGCAGCGTGGAGCGCGCTCATCGGCGACAGCACTTCGATTGATGTTCGAAACGGATCATTCTCGGGACCAACTTCGCGCCACACTGGCGAGGACATCGCCACGATGTTCGTACTGCCCCGCATCGACTGCGACCAGGGCCAAGTGGGCGTGGTTGCCGCCACTGGCGCTATGGGTATGCGCGCCGCCATGCGCACCCCGATCTTCAGCGCCGGCGTGGGCGTTCCCGACCTGATTGCATTCCGCGCAGCCATGCTCACCGATGGCGCCACGGGCATCATTGAAGCTGGATTCTTCGGGAATGACTGGGGTATCGATACAGGGACTTGGATGCGGCGGTGAGTGCGCGACTACTCCGCGAACATCTCACTCAACATCAGGAGCGACGCACGCACTGATTCTGCCGCCATCGTTCCGGCAATGCGATCGATGCGGGTTCGATCAATCGCCCGCACTTGCTCGACCACCATGTGACCCTTGCGACCCTTCCAAGAGCACGGCACTCGAAACGCGTAGGGGTGAGCACCGGAAGTCAGCGGTACCACAATGAGCGTCGGTGCATGGCGATTCAATTCATCCGGGGAAACCACCACGCATGGTCGTGGCTTGCGGATTTCAGAGCCACGCGCATCACCTTCCTTGATGTAGATGATGTCACCACGCATTGGAAGGCGCTTCATTCCCAACTCCACTCGTCACGATCAAACGCGTTCGTGGGCGGGTTGATGGTGATCGGTAGCGGCGCTTCACCGCGCGACGCCATCAACTTCGCGGCCTCGGCCCAGCCGGCGCGCACGGGGCGATGGCTACGGATGACGATCGCGCCATCAATGACTTCAAGTTCGATGTCCGCGCCAAGCCCGGCTTGTTCGATCATGGCCTTGGGCAAGCGGACGCCGCGTGAGTTTCCAATGGCTACAAGCTTTGCTGGGACAGATGCCATACATGTAATCATAATGTAATTACTCTTAATTGCAAGGAATTGCTGGTACTTCGCGCACATCGCGCGAAAACGCCTACGCGGCGGGCAGGTTCTCGTGAAACCTGCCGCCGCGCGCATCATCCCCCTGGCACAGCCCTGCCACCCGAGTGACAGCCTTTATTCAATTCACTTTGTCGCCAACGTCGGGTAATCGTTGTACCCCTTACCACCCACGCCATAGAACTGCGAAGCATCCCACTCGGCAAGCGGTGCGCCATCACGAATGCGCTCCGGCAGATCCGGGTTAGAGATCGCAAGCTTGCCAAATGCCACTGCATCACCAAGGCCTTCGCGCACATCACGCTCGGCGCTTGCAACATCGCGCGAGTAGCCGTTCAACACCACTGGTCCATTGAAGTTCTTCTTCATTCCTTCAGCCAGCGCGCGATCAAACGGACCGTTCCATCCGTGTGCCCCGAAGTAATGATTGAAGAGATGCAAGTACGCACACTTGCGATCGCCAAGTTCACGCGCGGCGCGCAACATCAATTCACGGTCATCGGGCGCAGCCGGCAGTTCCGCGGCATTCCCCATTGGCGAGAGACGAACGCCAACCTTGGCGTATCCAAATGCTGCACCCGCGGCATCGACGGCGTTCATCAGAAGTCGAAGGCGATTCTCAACGCTTCCGCCCCACGCGTCGGTGCGTGTATTCAGCGAGCCAGACAGGAATTGATTGATCAGGTACCCGTTGGCTCCATGCACCTCAACGCCGTCGAACCCGGCGACCTTGGCATTCGTGGCTGCAAGTTCATAATCCCGCACAACCCGCGGCATTTCATTGGTTTCCAGCGCACGCGGCATACTGGCTGGCACCTCTTCAAGGGTGCCGTCGGCACGGACAATCACCATCTTGGCCGACGACGCCGCGGCAACGCAAGACACCGGCGACTGCCCGTTCGGCTGATGTGCCGTGTGACTGATGCGCCCCACATGCCCGAGCTGCAAGAAGATTCGCCCGCCCGCAGCATGCACGCGATCGGTCACGACCTTCCAACCTGCCACCTGCGCGGCACTGAAAATGCCGGGAGTGTTCGGATAGCCCTTGCCCTCCGGCGAGATCTGCGTCGCCTCGGAAATCAGTAGCCCATACGCGGCACGCTGCGAATAGTGCACCGCTTGCAGTTCCCCAGGAATGCAATCCGGGTCCTTGGCGCGCTGACGAGTGAGCGGTGCCATGAACACGCGGTTGGGGCAAAGAAGTCCGCGGAGGTCAATCGGTTGAAGCAGTTGGTTCATGTGCTGGCTCAGGTGGGGGTTCGGAATTCATCGCCCATGGCATGTTGCATGGTGCATAGCGGGCTGAAAGCCTATGGCGAAATGCGCGAGTCGGCAAAGGCCGCATCGCGCATTTCGTCATACTTTGGAAATTTCTAACAACTACTCAGGCGCACGCTTACCACTTCAGGTTCATCGCGCCCTGATACTCAGCCAGCGGACGAATGATGCGGTTGTTCTGGTGCTGCTCCATGATGTGCGCGCACCAACCGGTGATGCGAGCCGCAACAAAGATCGGCGTGTACTGCGGCACCGGAATGCCCATGA
>CAMDCW010000150.1 GCA_945890745.1 Phycisphaera mikurensis NBRC 102666 | reverse complement strand
CGCCTACATCATCACCCTGTACTTCCTGACCAACCCGCTCAAGCACACGCGGAAGTTCATGTGGCGGCGCTTTGTGAACTGGTTCCCGCTGGGGATGACCTATTCATTTCTGTACATGGGGCGTTACAACCTGACCGTGGCGGCGGTTGCGCTTGGTGCGTTGATGACCAAAGCAGAGTTCGGTTTCATCGCCAGTGCCGGTGCCACCACGTATGCGATCGGTCTGTTTTTCATTGGACCACTCGTTGACAAGATGGGTGGCAAGCGTGGCATGTTGATTGGAGCGCTGGGTTCCGCGCTGATGAACGCATGCATGGCAGGTGCGCTTTACCTCTTTATGTACGACAAGCTGCAAGTGAAACTCGGCGTGGCATTGGCGGTTCTTTACAGTCTCAACATGCTCTTCCAAAGTTTCGGTGCAGTCAGCACCATCAAGGTCAAGAGCTATTGGTTCCACGTCCGTGAGCGCGGCACCTTTGGTGCTATTTTCGGCACGCTGATCTCACTGGGCGTGTACTTCGCATTCGACTGGGGGCGAGCCATTGCTGATGCGGTAAAGCTAGAGCAGCCTGCCGTACCAACCACCACGCGAACGATCTTGAACTCACTCTTCATCTTGGATGGCCGGACGGTTCCTGCGCTGTGGTTGATCTTCTTGATTCCAGCAATGATCATGGTCGTGTGGGCGCTGATTGACGTGGTGCTCCTGAGAGACCGGCCCGATCAAGCAGGATTTGATCCGCTCGATACGCATGACGCCTCTGATGATGACACCAAGGACAAAAAGTACGGCTACTTCCAGTTGATTTGGAAGATCCTCAGTAACCCCATCATCCTGATGATTGGCGTTGTTGAACTCACCTCTGGCGTGCTCCGCGACGGCATCCTGAACTGGTACTTGCTGTTCGCCAAGGAAACGCCGCTGGGTGTGCCGGTGGTCACGCAGAACTGGGGCTTCTGGGGCTGCGTCACTGGCATCGCGGGCGGGTTTACAGCAGGCTGGCTCAGCGACCGTTTGTTCCAGTCGCGCCGTGCGCCGTCGGCGGCGCTGATGCAGTGCATCATGTTTGCCACCACGGGAACCATGATCCTCACCTTGGTTTGGCAGCCGATCAATGCAACGGCGGAATCCGTCGGCGCAGTGTCGGGCTCGTTCACCGACCTGTTCTTGACGGCGCGTCCGTGGATCATCGGCGCATGCGCCATCGGCACCATGATGGGCGTGATCGGCGTGCACAGCATCATGTCCGGCACGGCCACCGCCGACTTTGGCGGCAAGAAGGCAGCGGCCACTGCAACCGGAATCGCGGATGCATTCAGCAAACTCGGCAGCGCCATTCAGGCGTTTGCAGTGGGAATTCTTGCCACAAAGAGTTGGGCCTACTGGCCGATGTTCCTGTTCCCATTCACCATCATCGGACTGATCTTTGCGATCCGCATGTGGACATTGCTACCTGCTGCAACGCGTAAGTATTTAGCAGAGGTGGAAAGTAAAGCGGTAGCGAACAAGGTCAAGGGCATCTGACAGGCAGCATTGTTTGCGCTCGTGGCACGGGTACTTCGCTACGCACATGGATTCAGCGATGCGGTACGAGGTTGTCCGTGCACGGATCGCCGCGCTCAAAGTCAGTGAGATTCCGGATGGTGGTCTCAGCGATGCCGCGGAGTGCCTCACGCGTGAGGAATGCTTGGTGTCCGGTGACGATGACATTCGGAAACGCGAGAAGCTTTTTGAATGTCTCATCGGTGAGCGCTTGATCTGAAAGGTCTCGAAAGAAGAGGGCTGCCTCGCCTTCATAGACATCAAGCCCAAGTGCTCCGAGCTTTCCCGAGTCCAGTGCTGCGATGGCCGCCTGCGTGTCAAGCACCGCACCGCGGCTCGTGTTCACCAGCATTGCCCCGGGCTTCATCCGTTGAAGCGCTGCGCTATCTACGAGGTGCCGCGTGCCGGAGTCGAGCGGGCAGTGCAGGGTGACAATGTCGGCAGCGGCGAGCAGTTCAGCGAGTTCCACATACCGCACTCCCATTTCCATACATGCGGAACAAGGAACCGGATCGGTAGCGAGGACTTTGCAGCCGAATCCTTGACCAAGAATCCGCGCTGCCACAACGCCGATCCGTCCCGTACCGACCACGCCCACGGTCTTTCCAAACAAATCAAACCCCACCAGTCCATCCAGCGTGAAGTCCTGTCGGTGAACGCGCGCATTGGCCAGATGCGTCTTTCTGTTGAGCGCCATGATCAGTGCGATCGCGTGTTCGGCCACCGCGTGGGGCGAGTACGCCGGAACTCGGAGCACCGTCAGCCCGAGTTTCTTTGCGGCGACGAGATCCACATTGTCGTAGCCGGTTGATCGGAGTGCCACCAGTCGCGCGCCACTTGCATACACAGCCTCAAGCACGCATGCGTCCAAACGATCATTGACGAATGTGCAGACCGCGCCCGCCCCGCGCGCACGAGCGGCGGTGCGCGCGTTCAGTCCTTTGGTGACGAAGTCCAGCACATGCATTCCGCCGGCATTCGCTTCTTCGAGCGAGGCGCGGTCGTAGTCATGGGTGCCGAACACAGTGACCTTCATCCGGGGTTGCTTCCTGGCACTTCGATCGGCGGCTGTGCGACGACGGCGATTTGCCGTGCCACCGTTGGCAGGGAGTCCGCGTTCAGTGACATTGAATCAATCCCGATGTTCGCCAACCACTCCGCAAAGTCTGGATAGTTACTCGGCGCCTCGCCGCAGATCCCCACTTTGCGACCGTTGGAATGCGCCACACGCACCACCTGTTCGATCAGCATCTTCACGCCCGGGTCGCGCTCATCGAAGAGCGGAGCAAGCACATCCGAATCGCGGTCGATACCAAGCGTCAGTTGGGTGAGGTCGTTGGAGCCAATGGAGAAGCCGTCGAATAGTGTGCAGAACTCTTCGGCAAGTATCACGTTGTTCGGGATTTCGCACATCACATACACCTGCATTCCGTCTTCGCCGCGGCGCAGACCGTTGTTGGCCATTTCTCCCAACACCGCGCGCCCCTCGCCGAGTGTGCGACAGAACGGCACCATGGCGATGACATTCTTCAGACCCATCGTTCCGCGCACCCGCAACAGCGCCTCGCATTCCATGGCGAAACCCTCGCGATAGCGGTCGTCGTAGTAGCGCGAAGCGCCGCGGAATCCAATCATCGGATTGTCTTCCTTTGGTTCGAACGGTGCACCGCCCAAGAGTCCGGCATACTCGTTTGTCTTAAAGTCACTGAAGCGGACAATCACTGGTCGCGGATGGAACGCCGCACCGATTTGCGCAATTCCCTCTGCAAGTCGATCAACGAAGAATGCACGCAGCGATGCGTGTCCGGCCGCGCGGCGTTCGATCTCCGCACGCACTGCCGGGTCAGGCACGCGCTCGGGATGCGCCAATGCCATTGGATGCACTCCGATCCAGTTTGACACCAGAAACTCAATGCGCATCAGACCCACGCCTGCTGACGGCAGCTGGCACAGGCGGAATGCGTGCCCGGGATCGGCCATGTTGAGCATGAGCGGCACCCGCGATTCGGGAAGCGATGCCGGATCGAACTCACTGTGTTCAAACGGCACCGCGCCGTCATAGACATGACCAACATCGCCTCCAGCGCATGAGACGGTGACCACTTGTCCTTCGCGCAGCGCGGTGGTCCCGTTCACGGTTCCAACTACGCACGGCAAATTCATCTCGCGTGAGACAATCGCCGCGTGGCAGGTTCGGCCGCCGTGGTCGGTCACCACCGCCGCCGCATTGCGCAGCACTGGCTCCCAGTCGGGGTCCGTCATGGCGGCCACCAACACCTCGCCCGGTTGAAACGTCGGCAGGTCCGCCTTTGAGCGGATGATCCGCACCGGTCCGCTTCCGATGCGCGCACCAACGCTCTTACCAGTGAGGACGGGTCGTGGTTTCTCCTTGCTACTGAGGCGGAACACTTCCAACGATCCGCTTGTCTTTGGGCGGGAATGCACGGTCTCAGGTCGAGCCTGCAGAATGAACAGTTCGCCGGTTTGTCCATCCTTTGCCCATTCCAAATCGATGGCTGGTCCAGTCGGCGGCAATCCCGTCGAAGTGCCTGCAGCGGTCAGGCGCGCGGCGTGCTGCTGCTCGGCTTGCACGCCCCAGCGAGCGAGCGTGAGTACCTCATCATTCGTCAGTACAAAGCGTGCTTGATCTTCCTTGGAGACAGGTGCCTCGACCACGGTGGCTCCAAGAGTTGAACCTTCGCTCGCATAAATGAGTTTCACAGTCTTGCGCCCAAGTTGTCGGCGGATGACGGACGGAAACCCCGCCATTGCAGTTGACTTGTGGATCCAGAACTCATCGGGATTCACTCGCCCTTTGACCACTGTCTCCCCGAGACCCCAGGATCCATCAATCATCACCACGCCACGGAAGCCGCTCTCTGTGTCCAAGGTGAACATCGTGCCAGCGCATCCGAGATCACTGCGGACCATTTGCTGGACGCCCACCGAGAGTGCCACCGAGCGGTGATCGAACTTGTTCTGCACCCGGTACGCAATGGCGCGATCAGTGAAGAGCGAAGCCATGCACTGGCGGATCGCAGTATCCAACGCTTCGGGCCCCTGAACATGGAGATATGTTTCGTGCTGACCTGCAAACGATGCCGTTGGTAGATCTTCCGCAGTAGCGCTGGATCGAACCGCAACATCAAGCCATAGTGGCACTGCGCCGTCCACTGGCTTGGCGCACGCGGCAGTCAGTGCGCGGTAGGCGGCAAGCACCTGCGCGCGAAGGTCGGCTGGCAGCGGGGCAGCCACGATCCGCTGACGTATCTCTTGACCTGCCGCAGCCAAAGTGCGTGCATTCGTCGCATCAACCGCTGCAAGTCGCGCATAGATCCAGTCCTGTAGGCCGGCCAAGCGCAGATGCAGTCGGAAAGCGTCGGCCGTTGTTGCAAATCCACTCGGCACGCGCACGCCGAGGGAACTGAGTGTTTGGATCATCTCCCCAAGAGAGGCGTTCTTCCCACCAACGATTGGGATGTCATCGATCGTCACCGCAGTGAACGGCACAACAAGCGGGTGCCTAGGAAACCGATCCGGCGTCTGCGTTGCGGGAGCGGAGGCGCTGAGAGCCACACTCATTGTCGGCGCACCAGGATCGCATGGGATATTCATGGCGGTGATCGTCGCCGCCGCCGACCGCTATTGATAGGAGGAAATGTCCCTCAGACGCGAAGCGTCAGCACCCCGGATCGGCGCGCACATAGACCATCTCGATGTCTTCGACCTTCTGCAGGCCGTGTTGCACCTGCCAGACGTTCCATTGCATTTCCAGAGCTTTGCATTCTTCTTGAAGTCCGACGGCGCGTGCCTGCAGGTCCCTCAACATGAATTCCGACTCTTTGGTGTTACTTGGCGTGTATGCGGCAACCGACTTCGCCTGCACCTGCGCGTGATGCGCAAGAATGGCCGCTTGTGTCAACAATGTTGCCTTGTCGGGCGAGGGAACGAATTCCTTGTTGACATAGCTCTGCACCAACTTTGCAAAGTCGGACGCGTAGTTTGCTGACCACTTCAGGTTCTCCTGTTCCATCTGCGGAGTGGCGCGCGGAGCGGCGCAGCCAACAACGGAGGCGAGGAGTGCCGCTGGTGCGAGCAGTCGAAGAATGGAATTCATGGTGCGGGGCTCCTGTGAGTGATGGCGGATCAATACGCGATTGACTGTTTTGTACGGTACCTTGCGGGGTATGGATTCAACTCCTAGCAGACGGGCCAATCCGCAAATTGCCAAGGCCGATGGCGATGCGCCCGTGCAGGCATACATCGCTGCGATGCCAGGGTGGAAGCGAGATCTCGGGCGTCAGCTTGACGCACTCATCATGCAAGCCGTCCCCGGCGCTTGCAAGGCCGTCAAATGGAACTCGCCGCTCTATGGCATTGAAGGGCAGGGATGGTTTCTCGGAGTTCACTGTTTCACGAAGTACCTGAAGGTTGCATTCTTCCAAGGCGTATCACTGAAACCACTTCCCCCTGTCGAGAGCAAGGACAAGAACACTCGCTACTTCCATATCTACGAAGGCGAGAAACTAGATGCCGCGCAGTTCGCGTCGTGGGCAAAGCAAGCCAGCAAGTTGCCGGGGTGGGGGAAGACGTGACCGCCCGCGAATGATTTGAGCCCACGCGCAGCAAGGGCACCCGGGCCCGGGTCGCACCCCGATGCTCGACTGACTTCCACGGCGGGGCGCTGGGCCCACGATTGCCGATGTCCACCGACTCGACCTCGTTTGACAGCACAGTATGTGTGACCCGTGTGCGCGGGGCGGAGTGTTCACCTACAACCCGCAGCGCGCATCGCGTCTCTCACAGTGATTCAAGGAACGCAAGCAGCGCCTGGCGATCCGCTGCGGGCATTGCCATGAATCGGTCCCGCGCGCGCTGTGCTTCGCCGCCATGCCAGAGGACGGCTTCCTCAATGCTGCGTGCGCGCCCGTCGTGCAGGAAACGTGTGTGACCGTTCACCGTTTGCACGAGACCGATGCCCCACAAGGGCGGGGTGCGCCACTCGCGCCCGGTTGCGTCGCCGTCGCGACGATCGTCGGC
>CAMDCW010000149.1 GCA_945890745.1 Phycisphaera mikurensis NBRC 102666 | reverse complement strand
TGCGCCGCCGATGGCCGAGCGCTTGTGCCGGGTGAGCCGATCGTGGCCACCCTGTGCGACGCGCCGGAAGGCGACGAAAGTGGGCACGAATTTGTGCGCCGCGACTTTGCGGTGGACGCATGGAGCGCGGGCTCGCGCCCCGCGGGGCTGGTGTGCTTCTGGCGCACTACCGCGCCGGAGCCGGACCAGAAGCGCCGACTGCTGGTGGACGATGACACGCTCTTAGAACTCTTCGACCGCCTTGAAGGCGACGAGCGTCCGCAGCGCATCGCCTACCGCTGGTTGATGTGTCTGATTCTGTTGCGCAAGCGATTGTTGCGCCACGTCCGCGTGGACCGCCAAGAGAACGCGGAATGGTGGTTGGTGCAGAAGCGGGGCATGGATGAAACCATCGCGCCGATCCGCGTTCTCAATCCGCGGCTGCGCGACGAGGACCTGCAGGAACTCTCCGAGCATCTCGGTGAGGTCATGCAGAGCGAACTGTGAGCGGTCTGCAATCATGGCACGCGTTGCTTCGGCGACCGGTGCTGCTTGTGTCGTTCCTGATTTCCGTGCCGATCGCATGCGCGCCGCGCGCGATGGACGTGCCCGATGCCACAGCGCGGGGCGCGGCGGCGACTGCGGAAGTTGGCGCCTCCACTGCACCGGTTCCAACGGCACCGACGGTTGATGCCATCATCGCCAGTGAGCAAGCCCGCGTTGGCGCGCTGCGTGTCCTGCACGCGCGCGGGGTTGCTGAATTGCGTTGGACCGACGAACAAGGCACCCACTTTGAGCAGGGCGATGCGGATATTCGCTGGTGTGCTGGGCGCGGTGTGGCAGCAAGCATCAGTAAGTTTGGTGATCGACACGCGTGGCTCGGTTCGGACGGAACGCGCTGGTGGCGATTTGAACTGAAGACCGCGCCTTCGCGGTTGGTGTGGGGAATGATTGCAGCGAGCGCTCCGACGCAAGCAGCACGTGAAGCCCAAGTGGCGAATCCGCGCTTTCTTGGGATTGCGCCACTGATCCCGCGCGCGGGCGCGGTGGTGGAAGTGCGTGACGGATTGGCGTGGGTGGAGTTGGAACACGCTGGCGGTGAAGCCGTCGCGGGCGTTCGCGTTGAGGCGGGATTTGCGATCGGCACGCTGGAGCCTCGTTCGGTGCGTGCGCAGTGGAACGCCGGCGACTCTTCGCGTGTTGATTTCGGTGAACTGATGTTGGTGGAGACGCCGGGTGTTGCGCAAGGTGCATGGCCGCGCATTCCGCGGCGCCTGGTTGCAGTCCGCGAGGGTGGAGTCACCGCGCTTTCCATCGCACTTGATTCTGCACGCGCTGACGCAGAGGCCGCCGACCGACCGACGCTTTATGACATGGATGGACTGCGCGCACGATTCACGCCAGAGATGATGGAGGAAGCGAAATGAATCGCGTTTTCACGGTGTGCGGGCTCTGCCTTGCTGTATTTCTCGCGCTGTGCACCGTGCGTCCCGCGTATGCCGGCGGTGACCGAACCCTGGCGAGCGCATCGGACGGAACGCACGCTTGGTTTGTGGTTGAACGAACCCGCGCCGGTGGCACGGAGTGGGTTCTATTGCATCATGCAACGGCGATGAATTGCGATTGTGTGCGGGAGGCGTTCACGCTGCCGCGCGTACCGGAGGCGATGTCAGCCTTGCGCGGCACGCTGTGGCTTGTCCTGGCGCCAGAGAGTGTGAGTGCGCGTCGGGATGTGTATTCCGTGACCGCGGTTCGGAATCCCGCCACGGGCGCGTTCTATTCAGATCCGCCCACTCGTATGGCCATCCATCCAAGTCTGCCGGGCGACGGTGAATTGCGCGGAATTGCGGCGATCGATGATGGAGTGCTGGTGCTTCGGTCCGCAACAGCGGGCGCCACGCTGGAAGAACTTGGTTCGCGCGGCTGGACGGCCGTCATCGATCCTCCAGCAACGGCGGGCATGCGCCTGGCGTCAGTTGCGGGGCAGCCGGCGTTGGTTGATCCAGCAGGTGCAACCACGGTGCGCGCGGCTGACGGACGCTGGGGTTCATCTGGAAATGCTGCCGCTGGCCCGGGATTCATGCAGTTGATTAGCGGCGCCTCGCGCGGGGCTGCGCTGATGAGGCTTGAGGGCGGCAAACGCGCGGTGGATTACCTGGGCGCATCGGGTCCGTTGCGACTGGCAACGTTTGAGGCACCGGATCGTGCATTCACGGTGCTTGGTCTTGGAGACGGATTTGCGATCTTCGTGCCAACTGGCGAGGGCGGGGCGGCGATGCAGCGCATCGATTCCGTCGGCGGTGTGGTGGGGCCACTCGCAGTGATGGGCGCGCAGCCGAGCGACGCCACCGCGTGGGTATGTCTTGCCGCGGTGGTGGTTGGATCCGCCGGTGCCGCAAGTGGCGCCATGTTGCGGCGCTCATGGCGTCTCAAGTCGGCCGCCGCTGAACGCCGATGACCCGAGGCGGGCGAACGGATTCGCCTACCGAATGAGGACCACGGCATTGCACGACGGATCAGATGCACGCGCAATGAGCTACACGATGCCCGGCGAACGCCGCGGCACGATGGACGCTGATTCAATGATGGGCGGAGCGCTGCTCGCCGAAGCCGGTGCGCCGGGCGGTTCATCCTTTGGCCAGTTGGTCACCGCATTCCAGGAAGTAGCCGCCGGAGTGGAAGGGACGCATCGCGCGCTGATTGAGCGGGTGGAGCACCTGACCCGTGAGCTGGAGTCCATGCGATCCCGAAATGCTGAACCGATCGCCTGCGATGGCGAGGTCACCTTGGAGACGCTGGAGCGTCGGTCGGTGGTTGCCACCTTGGAGAGCTTTGGTGGGCACCGCGACCGATCCGCCCGCGCGCTCGGAATTGGGGTTCGAACCCTTGGAATGAAGCTTCGGCAGTGGAAATTGGCGGGGTTGGTGCCAGAGCATCTTTGACCTGGCGCAGCGGGGTGGCGGCTGGGCGGTTGTGGGTTATTCGCCCACGCAGAAATTGCAGTCATTCGGCAGTTCCTGCCGATCCATGGAGCAGGTGATGCACGCTGCTCCGCACGGATGCGGGGCACGTGCATCCCGAAGCATCCGGAGTTCGCGTGACGGATTCGATCGCAGCCATCGGGCACCTGGGTCACACAGTGCAGGGCACCCACGCCGTGGGTGTTGGTGCTACTTCGTTAGCGCGTGAGACTGCAGGCGCCGCTCCGATCTTGCCGGGTGATTCGTTGCTTGCGCGTGTGCAGGCGGGACTTGAGCAAGCGCGTGTTCTTGGTGCCGATGCAGAGCGAGCGACGGCACTGGTGCGGAGTGGCGCTTCATGCGATGTGGAGGGCGTGCTCCTGGCCACGCGCAAGGCGGACGCGGCGTTCCAAATGTTGCAAGCGGTTCGAAATGCCATGCTTGAGGCTTATGCCCAAGTGCGAGATATGCGCGGTTGATGCGCAACGGAGAAACAATGGACTCGATTGATGACGACGCCTATGACGCCGGACGCCATGAGATTGTGGAAGCAGGCGATGCGTCAGACGGACTTGGTAGGTCGGGGATGACCCGCGTACCGGGTCTTGCGCGTATGCAGCGTGCGTTTCCGGAGATCAGTAGTCGGAGCGCCGCGCTGGCGGTGGCAGTTGCTGGGATTGCATTGATTGGCGCTGCGTTTGTTGCGTGGCGATCCGGTGAGCCGCCGGCACGTGTGGCGTTAGCAGTTCCCGCGGGCGGTATTGAGACGGCGCGTGGCGCGCTTGCACGCGCAGGAATCGCCGCGCAATTGCAAGACGGATCGCTTTGGGTAGACGCGCAGGATGCTCGCCGCGCTGCCGAAGCTGCTGTGCCGAAATCATCGACAAATGCCGTCGCAAGTGCGCTTGAAGATGAATCAATATTTGCCAGCGGCGAGAGCTCGCGGGCACGTCGATTAGCGGCAACCATCAAGACATTAGAGGCGACCATCGTCATGCAACCGGGCGTTGAACGCGCCAGTGTGGTGGTTGGCGATGCGCCGCGTTCGTTTGCTCCGGGTGCTGCGTCGGGAGCCACGGCAGCAGTCACAGTGGGCATGCGCTCGGGTGCCATGCCGCAGGATTTGGTCGATGCAGTGGCGGTGATGGTGGCCGGCGCGTGCCAAGGCGTCAAGCCTGAATCAGTGGCGATCATTGATGCAGTGTCTGGCCGGGTTCGAACGGTGCGTGATGTGAATGCGCGTGCGATGGCGGACATTGTTCATGCGCGTGAAGAGCATGCAGCGGAACTGGTGACTGCGCTGCTCGCCGATATTCCTGGTGTATCGGTGCGTGTTCGTGAATCAGAGGGCGGGGCGGTGGTTGCGACCATTGAAGTGCCGCGGAGTGTTGCAGTGGCGCGCGCGGAGGCTGAAGCAGGCGGCGATATGACGCAGTACATGGAGTTGGAACGTTCGCGCATTGCTGATCGTGTGGAGCCATTCATTACTGCGCCGGGATCACGTGTATCTGCGGTGGCGCTTTCGATCGCTGCGGAGCCGGAGTGGGATCGCGTGGCGGTTACTCAGCCTGCGGAGCCGTATTCAGTACAGAGCCAAGTGCGCACGCAGGTGGAAGCGTCTGCTGCGCGCGAGCGGGCAACGCCACTTGGATCCACGAACGCGGCGAACGGATTTCCGTACGGATGGGCGCTGTTAGCACTTGGCGGCCTTGCGGGATTTGCGTGGTGGACATGGGCACGGCCGCGCGGCGCTGCGATGGCCGCGAGTGATGATGACAATGAGTCCGCCATGCCGGCCTTTGATGAGGAGCCGCTTCCTGGCGCGGACGCTTCGGAGGCGGTTCGATCGGCACCGGAGCAGTCGGCATTTGTAGTGCGGGGCTGGATTGATACGGGCGATACCGATCGCGCGGCTCGACTGCTGGTGGCGCTGGACGCGGGCGCGGCTGCCGCCATCTTGCAGGCATTGCCGGTGACGCACGTGCAGCGAGCCACCAACGCGCTGGGAGCGCTGGACGCCCCGGGGCATGAGGAATTGGCAGAAGCGGTGCGCTCATTCTTTGAGGATTTGGAGATGGCGCCCGAAGGCGGTTATCGTGATGCGCACGAGGCCGCATGAATTCACACCACACTGAACCCGATTCCGATCAGCCGCCAGCTTCCCAAATGGAAGTAATGGCCACCGTTATTGCTGGCCTGAGTCGCCGATTTATGGTGGCACGCAAGATGGCGGAGCGCGCCATGAAGCAGGACGGCGCTGTTGGAGACGCCGTGCGAACGGCACATGTCGCAGCTCGTGACATGATTGATGCGGTCCGTGATGTGGTTCCCGGAACTGGCTCTGCCGAGAAGTTGGCTGAGAAGCCGCGCACTCCGGATCGCTTGCCACCAAATTGAGGATTCCCGCGCATTTGCGCCGATGAACTTAGTGCGGCCACTCGCCTCTCGGCCGCGCTCGAGGTTCGTCCCATGGGATCATCAGTCATCAATCCATTCGTTGCAGGACCACGCTTTCAGGTGCCGGTGCAATCACCGTTGCAGGGCGCCGCGGCGGAAGCGCTGTTGCAGGCGCAGTTGCGTCGGGCAGTACGCGCGCTGATTGACCAACGTGGCGGGGTGCTGTTAATGCGAACATGGGGTGTGGAGTCAACAGTGCGCATCGAGTGCACAGTTGCTCGTGCGACGGCATCCATTGTGCTGTCCACTGATAACGACGAAACAGCCTCGGTGATCCGCGGAATGTCTGACGCGCTGACCACCGAATGCGCCCGCCGCGGCTGCGCACTCGCGCGGATCTCTTGCGCGATGCCGGTCGCTGGCTCGGCTGCGGCGTGACTTACATAGGTGCCGTTCACCATTGTCCCTATTTTCGGGGTGCGGTTGAAGTGAGTTGAGACGTCTAACGCCCCCTCCGTTGCGGGCGGGTGAAGTGAGTTGAGTCGTTGACCGCGCCCTCCGTTGCGCGCGGGACCCTCGGACGCGGACGGCTGCGCTCCACAAGGTTCCGCTTAGCCTCGGGCGAAACTGTTCGTCCGGTTGGCACCCACGACTCGCACATCCAACTGCCGGACTTCTCAGTTTCACACGCCGCTTACCGAGGATCCCGTGCTCACTGCGGGGGCTCGCACACGACAAGGCACTTGGATGCCAGGGGTTGGAACCCGGTCGCTGGCCGCACTCGCCGGAGAGGACAGGGCCGCGCTCAGCGGCCGTCCTCGTAAGGCGAATGCGGGCCAGTACACCCGCGTGATGCCGCAACCCGATTTCACTCAGCGCCGACCGCGGCTCCCGCCACGCGGCGCTCTCGCGCTTCTCGGCGTCGCTGGTCTCATCGCCGGTCGCCGCCGTCGCGCCTGACATCACTCTGCACTCCACGCTGGCCTCGGCCAGCGTCCACACTCCACGCCCCCTGGCGCTTCCGCGTCTGGGGGCGTGTGTGCGTTGGCGTTCATGCCATCGTGCCAGTATTCGCAGGTACAATCGTCACTATGTCTTCTGCTCGCAATGACCGCAGCCAATGGCCGATTCACGTTGGCCCGTTGCATGACCCGGAAGCTGGCCGGCGAGACATGGCATATTGGATGTCGCGCCCGGCCGAGGAGCGAATGGCAGAACTTGACCGCTTGCGAGAGGAGCATGATGGCCC
>CAMDCW010000148.1 GCA_945890745.1 Phycisphaera mikurensis NBRC 102666 | reverse complement strand
GACAATCGCTGGGGCGCTTGCGGCATTTGTTTGGGCGTACATTTCGTGGTCGGCGGTACGCCTGTATGACTGGGCACTCGAACCACTGCCTGCGGATTCTGCACTTGTTGACGCGCTTGGCCGCGGGGCGCCGCGGGACGGCGCCTATGGATTTCCGGGTATTGACATGCAGGCACTCAGCACCATGGACGCCGAGCAGCGCGCTCGCACCGTGTCCGATTGGCGCGAGGCATCACAGCGCGGACCGGTGGGCGTGCTCTTGGTCCGGAAGCAAGGCCGTGACCCAATCAGTGCACAGCGCTACTTGACTGCGTTCGGCTACATGGCATTCAGCGCCTTTCTCATGAGCATTCTGATGGCTGGCATGCGCTGTCCGTCCTGGGTGGGGCGCTGGACCATCGGCATGGTCATTGCCCTCTTTGCAGCGATGGCAGGCGACGGCCCGGACCTCGCCTGGTTTCAGTTGCCCGCGCGCTGGGTCTACGCCGGAATCGCCGACACGTTTTTGACTTGGACCGTGGCGAGTGCAGTGATCGCGGCGGTTGTCAGGCCAACGCGAGCGTAGGGTCGGTTACCACGTGTGCCTTTGCAGCCGCGCAGGGGCCATTGCACCGCCCAACCGCCGACTTAACCAATTCTAAGCACGATTTCTGAGCATAGACATTGCTTTCGATCAGTTACAGGGCATTGTGTGTCATACGAGGAAGACGAATTGGGCGACCAGTCGCACTGGTTGACGCCACCTATTCGGACTCCCACCCATGAACAATCGATCACTTGTCGCTGCCTCGCTCATCACCGCGGGCGCTGTTTCCATGTCCGCATCCGCAGCCTGGGTCGCTGGATGGTCGATGTCGACCGCCGTGGCCGCTGCCACCACTGGTACCAACTACACCTACGGCGCCGCCGACTTGGGCGAAGCCACCGCGGGAACTTCGCTCAGCGGTTTCCACGCAGCCGCCGCAACGACGTGGTCCTCACCCGCTGGCAATGGCTCGACCTATTCGCTCAGTTCCAACAACTGGACCACTGGTGATTACTACCAAGTCTCCCTCTCCACCACTGGCTACGCCGACCCGATCACGATCTCGTTTGACCAGACGCGCAGTAGCACCGGCCCGGCAACCTTTGCTGTACTCATGAGCGTCGATGGCGGTGCAAGTTTTAGTACGGTCCTCGCCTCATACGCCGTTGTTCAGGCAGGCTTAGCCGGCACCGGTACGACTAGTTGGAACACAGTCACCAACCAGCCGACGGCGTTCACCACCACCGTCAGTGGCCTCAGCACCGCGGCCGGACAGGCCTCGGTGATCTTCCGTATTCAGTCGACCGTCACCACCGCCTCCGGTGGCACCAACCGTGTGGACAACATCAATGTTTATAGTGGTGCAGTCCCGACTCCGGGAGCCATCGCGCTGCTCGGCGTTGCCGGACTGGTTGGTCGCCGCCGTCGCTAAGTGGTTCTGATTGACCCGCTTCTTACCTGATTGAACACACAGCCCCGGCAATTTGCTGGGGCTGTGTCTTTAGGGCGCGGTGACCGCGATGCCAGTTGGCGAAGCGGTCTGCAGATCAGATGGCAACGAAACCGTTTGCACCAGCTGAACGCCGCCGTTTGCTGTTGACTTGGTGATCTTCAGCGCCTCGATCACGGGTACAGGCGCGGCGCCGCCACTGGGGTTGAAGGCGCGCAGTCGGTACAAGAACTTTCCGCGTTGATCAACAGCTACATCAAGCGAACCCGGGCTGCTCGAAGCAGGCACATAGCTACTGACCGCTTGAATGCTGCCATTCAACTTGCCAGAGAACAGAGTGAGCGAACCAGTTGCAAAGTTTGATGACCACACCTTCTTGCCGTTCGGGGTTGCCGCAGCCCAGCACGGCGAAATGGTGCTCGCTAAACCTGCTGAACTCACGATGCTCGGCAATGCGATTCCGGTAGCACGGATAGAAATCATCCGCGGCGCTGTGTCATCATCAAGTGCTGCAAACGCAACGAACGGCTGCACCGGAGACATTGTCCCGCCAACCGGATTGCTGACACCAGTGAGTCGTCGATTCACTGTCAGTGCACCGTCCACCGACGCAGAGAATGTATCAATGGCATCACTTCCATTGAGAAGCACAACCAGCCGCGCACCGTTACGTGTGAAGAACACGTCGGTTGGAATAGCTTCAGCTTCATAGATGACGTCGTAGGTGCCGATCGATACCGGCAAGCCATCGTCACCAAGAGTGAATCCATTGCAGCTCGCAGTAGCAACACCGAGTTGGCCTTGGTTCAACACGTAAATGACGTTCCCGGAAACGGTGATACTCACCGGCCGAACTCCGCCGGAGCTGGTCACGCCCATGAACAGCAGCGATCCGTCATCGCGGAGCCCGAAGGTGGTGAAATCATTGCTCCCAGGGTTCACCACAAACAACTGCGTGCGCGTTGCCACCACCGCGTGCGATTGCGCGCCGCCAATGGCTACCAGTCCGCGTCCGCCAGTATCGAAGCGACCGACATAGGTCAGCAAGCCGTTCTTGACGTTGCGGGTGTAGGCCAACACGGCATTGGCGCCGTTGGGGTTGGTGGACACATACACCCCATTTCCTGCGCGTGCGGGCAGGGCGAAGGCAGCAGCGCACAGGAGCGCCAACATGCACCGCGCAAGCCAAGAATGGAGCGGTCCGTTGAGTGATTTCATCAGATCGATACTATCGTCCGAATCGCAAATCAAGGCATAAAGAAGGCGCGGACGCCGCAATTGAAACGATCGTTGCGTCCGGAAATCGTTGCACCATCGGGTGCGGTGTCTATTTATGATCTCCCAATCATGTTGCCAACGACCGGACCGGACCGCCAGACACTCGAGACGCTTGCGCGCACCGCGGGCGATGCACTTGTTGCGCTGAAGAGCCTGCAGCGCAACGATGGACACTGGTGCGCGGAATTGGAGGGAGACTCGATTCTGCAGAGCGAGTACCTCTTGATGAAGTGGATCTTGGGGCAAGAGCGCTCAGCAATGGCGGACGGGCGCGATGGTGTGGAGACGCTGGAGAAAATCGTTCGCTACTTGCGTTTGCAACAGCGCGCGGATGGTGGCTGGGGGCAGTATCCAGGAAGCACCATTGATCTCAGCGCAACCGTCAAGGCGTATTTCTGTCTGAAGTTGCATGGCGACTCGCCTGATGCGCCGCACATGAGCCGCGCCCGTGCAGTGATTCGCGCCATGGGTGGAGCAGAGAAGTGCAACAGTTTCAGTAATTTCTATCTGGCGGCACTTGGGCAAATTAGTTGGAACGCCGTACCGGCCATTCCCCCAGAAATCGTCTGGCTGCCCAAGTGGTTCTACTTTCACATGGACCGCCTGAGTGCGTGGAGCCGCACCATGATTCTGCCGCTCGCCATTGTGGCAACACTGCAGCCGACTCGAAAGCTTGGAAGCGAGCAGGGGATTGCCGAACTCTTTGTCAGCGAGCATGACCGTCATCGACTCAAGATGCCAATGACCACGCCGCACTTCTGGCGCGTGTTCTTCAAGGTGGTCGACAGCGTGTTGAAGTTTGTTGGGCGATCGATCGGCACCGCGCCGCGTATGTCGGCGATCCGTGCGGCATACAGCTGGATATTGGCACGTGCATCACAAGATGCACCGGCGCCGACACAGGGTCTGGGCGCCATCTTCCCGCCCATGGTGTACATACAGGTGGTGTTCCACGCGCTGGGCGTGAAGCGAAACGATCCACTGGTAGCGCGCGCTGAGAGAGATCTTGATGCGTTTTTCATAGAGGAACCTGCTGCGCATGCTGCCGGTCAAGGTGCTTCCGCACATGGCAACAGCATTCACATTCAGCCATGTTTCAGCCCGGTGTGGGACACTGGCATCGCTGGATATGCGCTTGCTGACTGCGGTCTCACCGCGGTAACGGATCGTTCGTTCGCGCATGCGGCTGAATGGCTGCGCGGCAAGGAAGTCCGATGGACGGGCGATTGGATTGCCAACGTGCGCCCCGGAACACGCGCGGCCGGTTGGTACTTTGAATATCAGAACGCGTGGTATGCAGATGTTGACGACACGGTGATGGTTGCCATGACCTTGAAGCGCGCGGGTGGTGCAGAGAATGAGGCTGCGGCGCGTCGCGGAGTGGAGTGGGTGTTTGCCATGCAGTGCGAGAACGGCGGATGGGCTGCGTTTGACCGCACGCGGAATCACCAGATCTATGAGTACGTGCCGTTTGCCGATCACAACGCGATGCAGGACCCTGCGTGTCATGACATCACCGGGCGCACGCTGGAGTGCATGAGCTGGCTCGGCTATCGCATCGATAATCCAACCATCGCGCACGCAGTGGAATTCATTAAAGGCCATCAAGAGCCAGAAGGATGCTTCTGGGGTCGTTGGGGCGTGAACTACATTTATGGAACGTGGCAGGCGGTGATCGGTCCGATTCGTTGCGGCGTGCCGCGCAGTGAGCCTTGGATTCAGCGTGCTGGTGCTTGGATCAAGAGCGTGCAGAAGCCGGACGGCAGCTTTGGTGAGACTGCAAATAGCTACGAAGATCGGTCGCTTATGGGAACCGGTCCAAGCACTGCCAGCCAGACCGCGTGGGCGGCGATGGTGTTGCAAGAGGTGTACGGAGCGAACGATCCGGACTTATGGCGCGCGCTTCGTTGGCTTGCGCACACGCAGTTGCAGCCTGGCGATGCCGTGCAGCCGGGCTTGAATCCGGACGGCGATCCGGCTGGCAGTTGGGTGGAGACGGAATTCACGGGCACCGGCTTCCCGAAAGTCTTCTATCTGCGATACCACCTGTACCGCCTGTATTTCCCGCTCATGGCGATCGGTCGCGCGCTGTCTGCACACGGAATCAGCGTGCAGGAGCCGGGTCAGTCGCATGCGCCAAACAAGATCAAAACGGCGCTGGCGCAGTGAATTCAACAGCCGCTGCGGTTGCGGGATGTGTAAATCCAAGTTGCTGCGCGTGCAGGCACAAGCGCGACGAGAGCGATTTGACATCGGCGGGTGCATAGAGATCATCGCCAAGAATGGGATGACCGATGGCTAACAGATGCACGCGCAACTGATGGCTGCGACCGGTAATCGGCGTGAGTTCAAAGCGCGTGCGAGCGGGTTCGTTCAGGAGTTCAAGAACGCGCCACCGGGTCACGCTGGCCCGACCGTGCACGAAATCAACAATCTGCAGCGGACCATTGACGAGGTCCTTCCGTATTGGCAGATCAATCTCGCCGCTCTCTTTCGGCGGATGGCCAGCGGCAATGGCGATGTAGGTCTTTGCAGTTTCGCGGCGCTCAAACTGCATGCTGAGTGCGCGGTGTGTCTCCGCATCAAGCGCCACCACCAGTACGCCGCTGGTGTCGCGATCAAGTCGATGCACAACGCGGGCGGTCGGCCACTCCTTCTGCAGGCGCGCGATCAGGCAATCGGCCTTCTCTGGACCGATGCCGGGGACGGTCAGCAGCCCGCACTCCTTGTTCACCACCAGGAGGTGTTCATCGGCATAGAGAAGTTGGTACCCGCGTCCGTCCATTCTCCGATGGTAATGAATTGGCGCCGTTCGCCCCGGTGCCGAAATAGGTGCCGTTCAGCCCTGTCCCTTGTTTCTGGCGGTGCGGGGAGCGATCGCGCTTTCCGCCTCCATTATTGCGCGGGCGGCGCTACTTTCGGTACTGAACGGTCTTAGAATCACGGAATGTTCGCACCCCGGCTTGTATGCATTTTCGTCGCCCTTGGCGTCCTTTCCGCATGTTCATCGCAGAAGGATGCTGCCGCGCCGGGTGCCGCGCCGGGTGCCGGGTCAGCATCCACGTCAGCCACCTCCGCGCCGGCGCCGACCCCGGTCACTGACTTTCGCACCACCGAGGCACCGGTCCTCACGCATCACGTGCAGCTCACGTTCCCGGATCGATTTAGTAAGGCTGGCGAGAGTTACTTCAGCCCCGATGATCGAACCATTGTCTTTCAAGCCATTGAGAAGCCGGTGGGTGACGCCGCGCCGGCGGAGTTCTATTCCATGTATGTGGCCGATGTGGTGCGCGGTGCGGACGGTCGCATTTCAGCGATCGCCAACATCAAGCGCATCAGTCCCGAAGGCAGCGCGAACACCTGCGGATGGTTCCACCCAAAGCACCCGGAGATTCTGATCTTTGGCAGCACCATCGTGCCGCCTTCCAATAAGGAAACGCCCGGCTACCAGCGCGGCACCGGTAAGTACCGTTGGCAATTTCCGCCGGAGATGCGCATTGTGCAGGTGGACTTGCGCACGGCTGATGGCACGGCAAGCAGCCTCAAGACATTGGTCGGCGATGGCAACGGCTATGCGGCCGAATGCAGTGTTAGCCCCGATGGCCGCACGCTCCTCTACACGGAGGTGGATCCAAAGACGCAGGGCGATCTCTGGGTGATGGATATGCCGACTGGTGAAAAGCGCAAGATTGTGGACGCCCCCGGTTACGACGGCGGGCCGTTCTTCACGCCCGATGGCAGCGGCATCATCTTTCGCAGCGATCGGCAAGGCGACAGTCTGTTGCAGATCTTCAGTGCCGACCTCGTGCGCGATCCATCCGGGAAAGTCACTGGAGTTGCCAACGAACGCGCGCTCACCAAGAATGA
>CAMDCW010000147.1 GCA_945890745.1 Phycisphaera mikurensis NBRC 102666 | reverse complement strand
AATGAGCTTCATGGTGAGTAACAGTCCAAGTTCGGATCTGGCCCATGGGAATGCCGGATCGCGAACACCAGGACCAAGGTCGGGCACGGGCTCGGTGGCCCACTTTGAAGCGGATTCGCCAGCGATGACAATGTGAATGGCATGCTTCGGTGTGCCATCTGGACCATCAAGGAACATCGGAATGCCATTGACTTCCACAAACTGGAATTCATGCGCGCGGACCGCATCGATCGCTCGCGCAAGGTCGGCGCGGCGAAGGCAGATGTCCACATCCTTTGTGTTGCGCACATAGTCGGGATTCGCGCTGGTCACCCACGCGATCACCGCCATCCCACCACAAACCGCGTAGGGAATGCCAGCTGCATCCAACGCGGATGTAAAGCGCTCAGCGCGACTGTGAAGCAGTTGCTGCATATAGCCCGCCGCCATAATGCCAGGCAAGCTTTCCCAGACCGTCTGGTTGAATCGCATGCCCGAAGGTTACGTGGGACGATCATCCCCGCCAAATTGAAACCGCCACCCGAAGGCGGCGGAAGTTCGTGTTGGAATTGCAGAATTGTGGAGGCGTGATGCGTTAGTTGCTACACGGACCCCAATACGCGAGCAGGATGCCGAGGTCGGAACCGTTCACTACGCCGTCGACATTCAGGTCGCACGCGATCGACGCAGCCGCGCTGGTTGTTGGTCCCCAGTAGGCAAGCAACACGCCAAGATCGCCGCCGTTGATGATGCCATCGGTATCGATATCACCGATGCACTCACAGGTGTCGGGGGTGTTGTTGTGGTTGATGTCGGGAGATCCACTGGCGATCTCGCAGGCGTCAGATATTCCGTCAGTGTCACAATCAGCTCCAATTAGTCCAGAGCGAGAGATCCTCACGTTGGTAATAGCGGAGCGCGCGTCACAGAACTCACGATCAAAGAAAGCAACCTTTGTTCCAAGCGGAGTACCTGCCCAAGTTGCAGAAACAGTCATCGACTCGACCGGGCTACCCTCCTTGTGAACAACAGCATGTATAGCGGTACTTGTAAGCTCAAGTCCTACATGAAACGTATCACCAGCCAGCACGGCGATAGAACCACTGCGGACGACGTTCGTGATTTGCAGATTCGCAGATCCAAGCACAAATGTCATGGCTGGTACTTCAAAAGATATCAACGCGAATACGAGCCCGTTGTTTGGCTGTGAGCAACAAGTGCCACTGATATCGTCATTCGTGAGCATGCTGACTTCAAATCCTTCACCACCAGCGATGTACCGAAACGTGTACTCAAGACGAATAGCTCCTGAGCTAGGAGAAAATTCACCGCGGGTCACCAAATGTCCACGAGCCTGCATCAACACCTCGCCGCCGCCTTGTTGAACGAGCGAGCATGCATACGGAAGCCGCACATCCCACTTGAGTGAATCTAGCGCGGGTGCTTCGAAGTCATCTACAAGCAGGACAGATTGGCTTGCGCAGGGATCAACATCGTTGCACGAAACACCCTGCTCACAGCAGTCTGGGATATTGTTAGTGTTGGTATCAGGCAATGAGCCGTCTTGGCACTGACCATAGTCGACGATGCCGTCATTGTTGCAGTCGGCGGACCATTCGATGATGGCGGCTTTGCAGGCGACGCCCCAGCACAAGCAACCACACGGGTGGTTCTGCCATCGCATATCAGTGCGCCCGTAGAGGTAGACACAATTGTCAGTCGCTGGATGGTCTGGATTTCCAGGGTGCCAGTAAGTGAACTCGATAGGCTCTCCTGTGACCCAGCACCCGGCTCCACACAGGCTGGTATCCACAGACAGGCCGATGAGTGGGCCGACCTCGTTACTGGCCCACGCGATATCGACATTTGCAACCGAATACACAAATGTGTTCTCGACGGCGGTGGTCACGGTCACCACATGCGCGCCACGTGCTTCCGCAGCCGCGGTAGCGCTCACCAGTGTCACAGGGGCTGGCAACTCCAACACTTGATACCAATGCCCATTGCCCCCATCCTCCACGCGCCATTGCACGGCATCCCCGGCCATTGTTTGCGATGCAATCATTACCGCCGCAACACCAACCGCGCTCATTTTCTTCATCATGGTGAACTCCTTGCCGCCCGCGCTGGAATCGGGCGGCGATCGGAGTAATCCACCGGACGACCATGCATGCTGCGGACCCTCGAGCGAAGTAGTCATCACTCCCGCAAGCACAGCCCCATACAGGACTATCGCGTGCCACGAGGATGTTTTTATAAACCACGAGCGGGCGGCGCGGCTCCACTGCTGACCGCCATCACAACCCACATCGGGCCCTGCTGAATCAATCAGCCTTCGCGCTCCCGCCCGGTCGATCCTTGGCAACTGCTCTGTCGTGGGTTCTGACTTGCGTTGCTCTTGCATCCGCGAGAGCAATCCAGCAAACCCGCGCGCATGCACGGGCTTATCCACCGCCCAGCAATTCTTCAACCTCGCGCACGGTGCGTTCCACATCTTCAGTCACGACACCTTCACCACGCACCACCTCTCGCAGTGCCTCGCGGATGCGTTCACTTACGCGCCGCACCATGTTCGCGCATTGCTGCCTGGTAAGACCAAGGTTGGTACCAATCACCGCGTACTCCACACCATCGATCACATGGCGGCGGAAGACGTCGTACTCATCCAACTTGCCGCGCTCCGCGAGATCGGCGTGCACTAATTCATGCGCCGCGTTGAGAATCTCGAGCGCCCACGCCTCATCGAATGCGCGCACCGCGTTGCGATCATCGACAAGCCGATCGTCAGCATTGCCGGCATGTGTTGCGGAACCATCGCCGGCGGCGGCGAGCTCAGCGCTCCCGCCAGAATCGAATTGTCGAAGCCGGTCTCGTGCTCGATCGCGTATGACGCCACGGCCGTAGAAACTAATACCATTCATCAACCAGCGCCGCAGCGGCATGCGGCTTTCGCGCCAATCAGCCAGGAATCCGTGCGCTCCTACGCGGTCTGCAAAGAAGCCGCCCACCAGTTCGTCTGCGTCACCGAGCTGGCGCATGCTGCTCCCGCGCACGTACGCGCGCAACGGCTCGTGGTAGCGCTGCATCAGGTGTTGTTGCAGTGCGCGTCGGGCGGATAGGCCGTCTTCCGTGTGTGAGCCCGCGCGCTCGGCGATAGTCAACTGCGCGTCGATCCAGGTGGCGTGGGTGCTTGGGAAGTGGTCCACCGGCATGGATGGCAGGGTAGCGCCAGTAGCAGGAATCTTTCCGAAATTCCGCAGCCATCCGCGTGCGCTTCCGCAGCGGCCCGATCATGGCCCGCATGCAGAACGAACTTGGAACAACCATCATGGAGACCTACACTGATGCCCATGGACCTGCGGATCACCATCGACGATCGCACCCTTCGGAGCGCAAGCGAGCTCACCGGCCTGAGCGACCCTGGCGCGGTGGTCGCCCATGTCCTGGAGCTGTTTGTGCGCGATCAGGCGATCCAGCACCTGATCGACCGCGCGGGGAAGCATCCGGACACACAGGCGCCGCCACGCAGGCGGGAGCCGGACTTCCGGACGGACCTGCCGCCGAACAATGCGTGAGCGCGGTTTCGGCGGGAACCAGACTACCGTTGGTCTTGGTCGACACCTGTGTCTGGGTTGACCACGATCGCGTTGGCGTGCCGTTGCTCTAGGTGGCGTGGGTGCTTGGGAAGTGGTCGGTGGGCACGGTTAAAGGGTAGTCGCGGCGATCACCATCAGTGCGCCGACCCACCGTAATGTCGCTCCGCTTCGTTGTACGCGCGGTCGAAACGCTCGCGTAACTCGGCGCGCACTCGGTCGCGCCATGTGCGGTCGATGAGTCCCACGCGCAGTAGATCCCCGAGGTGCGCGATGTCGTGCGGGCGCATGGCGAGGAGCTTCATTTCGAGGAGCCGTTCAAGCTCGACGCGCGGCCACGGAACATGACCGTCGTCGCAGTTTGTTCCAAGGTCAGGCGTATGGATGCGCTCGTTGCGCGAGGCTGGCTCGTCGGCGAGCACCACGTGAACTGCTTGGCTGGGGATGCCGTCTGGGCCATCAAGGAACATCGGAATGCCATTCACCTCGACATAGATAAATCCGTGCGGCGCCAGTGCATCGGCGGCACGTTGTAGATCGCCCCGGCGCATGAGGACGTCGACGTCTTTCGTTGAGCGCGCGCAGCCTGGATCGCGTGTTTCGACCCAAGCCATGACGCTGAGTCCGCCACAGACTGCGAATGGAACGTCCGCTGCACGCAGGGCTTCAGAGAAGCGCCGCGCGCGATCGAGAATGCAAGTCATCGTGTAGCCCATCCGTTCAATGACGGGCATGCCGAGCCAGACATTCTGGTCGAATCGCATGCTCGTAGCGTACGGGGGACATCATGGGGGACGAAACGAAACCGCCGCTTGGGGGCGGCGGAAGTTCGTGTGAGAATTATGGAATGATGACGGTGCGCAGCGTCAACCCTGGCAGGCTCCCCAATGGGCCAACAAGGCGCCAAGGTCTGAACCATTTACGAAACCATCAGCATTCAGGTCGCTCAGGAGTGAGACTGATTCGGTGGTGACTGGTCCCCAGTACGCCAACATGATGCCAAGGTCGCTGCCGCCGATGGCGCCGTCTAAATCGATATCACCGATGCATTCGCAGGTGTCGGGGATTGAGTTGCGGTTACTGTCGGCGACGGTGCCCATGACAATTTCTTCAAGATCGGGGGTGCTGTTCAAGTTGCAATCCGCGCAGGATGGATTGAATGTCGATTCAGTGACGGTGAATTGGGCGCCACCACCGGCTTCAAGTCCAGCGGCAAATCCGCAGCCATCGCACTCGATCACGTTGACAAAGCATCCAAATGCCGCGATCGCATAGTCTTGACCGCCATCGGCAGCAGTGAACTTGCACCGACTCACTTGGATATTGTTACCCATGGCCAGATGGATAGTGAGACTTCCCCAAGTCCATGGGCTGTCGACGTTCCATCGCTGCCCAACGAATGAACAATCTTCGATTGAGCCCGAGACAGTCGCGCCTTCGGAGTTGACTCGTGCGACACAGCCAGAGCTTAGGTTCGAACTGAATACACAACGTTTGAGAGAGAACGTCCCGCTTCCGAAATGGAACCACCCACCAGACGTTGATGCGTTCGGGCTCACATTTTCTGTGAACAGACAATCCTCCACCACCGAAGCACCGCCTGCGCTGCGGAACCCCGCACCGCCATACCAATCCGATGCGGTGTTGGCACGGAAGGTGCAGTGATGGACGCGGACAGAGGAATCATTGACCAACACACCTCCGGACGTATAGCCGTTGCCGTTCTGGATCGTGAAGCCAGAAACCTCGCAACCAAGAGGCTCGTTCGCACCAATGACTACGGTGTGAACGCCTTGTCCATCGAGGATGGTCTGGGCGGCACCTCCCACACCATGAAGAACAAGTTGCTTCCCCGAAAGATTTACCTGCTCGTAGTAAGTGCCTGGCGAAACGAGAACTGAATCTCCTGTTTGCGCCGCATCAATCGCCGCCTGAATCGTCGGGTATTGCGCCGGCACCAGTAAGTCTGCGGCCCCTGCCACCGTCGTTGCAATTCCAACCACCGCTGCTGCGGTAACGCTTGTGATCTTGTTCAACATCTTCTTCTGGTGCCCCTGGTTCACGTCTGAGACGTATGGGTGAACGGAATTGCCGTCGCCCACGAAAGGGCCCGGCTTGCGGGGGATAGATCCGGCACGCTGGAGGCCTGATGATGGCACGTTGGCAGAATTCTGAGGAATTCCCTCTGTGGGTGCCACGGTGATCGCGGCGGCCATCAACATCGCAAGAGTGACGCCGCCACACGCCATGCGTAAGTCTTTATTATTTATGTATTTACGAACATCAACACGTGATATCGCGCCCGCTATCGCACCCCCGCCAGTACCCCCAGAACGGGTCTCACCCAGCGCCCCCTCCCGCAGCGCTCGAGCCATTTGCCCCCGGGTCAGCAACCCTTTGGATGTGGGTCCACCCGCCACCGTCGCGCCTGAGTCTGTGTTGCGTTCCATGCGCAGGGATCGATCCACCAGCCGCTCGCATAGACGAAACCACTTCGCAAGATTTCTGATTGTCCCCCGGAGTTCGATCACTCGTCGCCGCGCTCCATGATGGCCAACACTTCGTCGATCGCCGCGTCGAGTTCCGATTCCGGCACACCCTCCTCGCGCAAGAGCTCGCGCCCCGCCGCTCGCAAGGCACTTGAAACGCGACGTGTGGCGTTCAGGCACTCTGGTTCAGACAGCCCCGCGGCGGCGGCGATCTGCGCGTATGTCATTCCGTCCACCACATGCATTCGGAAGATTGCGTCGTCGCCACTGCGCCCGCGTGCCGCCAGGTCTGACTGCACGATGGCATACGCCTCGTTCGCAAGGGCAAGGGCCCACGCGCGGTCGAATGCATCGGCTGGATCGGGTTCGGCGGACGATAGTCCGGCGGCTATTGAGATTCCATCGGTATTCGTGTGTCGCTCGCCCTCGCGCTGCGCGTCGCGCATCACGCCGCGGCAATGAAATGCCATGGCATTCATCAACCAACGTCGCAGCGGCATGTTGCTTTGCCGCCAGCGCGTGAAGAATGCAGGGTCGCCCATCGTGCGTGCGTAGAAGCCTGAAA
>CAMDCW010000146.1 GCA_945890745.1 Phycisphaera mikurensis NBRC 102666 | reverse complement strand
GAGGTCAGCGGCACAAACCGCCGCAGCAATTTCAGGATCGGATTGTGCTCCGGATCCTTCTCTTTCTCCGGGGCAAAGATGATCTTGATGCCCGTGAACACCAAGAACGCACCAAAGACAATCACCACGGCCTTGTACTGAATGAGCGCCGCGCCGATCGCAATGAACACTGCTCGGAACGCCAACGCGCCCAAGATGCCATAGAACAAGATGCGGTGCTGCAGCGTGGAAGGAATATTGAAGAACCCAAATATCACCACGAACACAAACATGTTGTCCACGGAAAGGCTCTGCTCCACCACAAAGCCAGTGAGGAACTGCAACGCCACTTCCTTGGCTGCAACGGCGGGAGTGAGATAGCCAGCAGCAAGCACTGATTCAACGCGATCTGCTTGAGGGAATCGGTAACTGCAGTACCACCACAGCAGTCCGCAGAACACCACGGCAAGCGACATCCAGATGCACGTCCACGTGGTTGCCTCCTTCATAGAGACAGCATGCGCCTTGCGATGAAACACACCCAAGTCCAGCGCAAGCAGCACGAACACGAATGCCGTGAAGCCTGCATAGAACGCCCAGTACTCCGCGAAGGGGAAGAGGATGCTCTCGTTGGCTAAGAGTGTCATCATGTTTGGTTACTCACAGCCCGCGTGAAGCGAGGTACTTCATCATGTCAACGCAACGGTGCGAGTAGCCCGACTCATTGTCGTACCAACTCACTACCTTGAAGAAACGATCATTCAGTTGGATGCCGGCAAGCGAGTCCAAGATGGAACTGCGCGGATCGCTCATGAAATCGCTGGAAACCACTTCTTCGTCCGTGTAGCCAAGGACATCCTTCATGGCGCCATCGGCGGCAGCCTTCATGGCGGCGTTGATGGCCTCCATGCTGGTTGGCTTGGTGGAACGGAAGGTGAGGTCAACGCAACTCACGTTCGCTGTCGGCACGCGGAAGCTCATGCCGGTGAGCTTGCCCTTCACTTCTGGAATGCACAAGGCGCAGGCCTTTGCTGCACCCGTCGATGCCGGAATGATGTTCATGTACGCGTTGCGCCCGCCGCGCCAGTCCTTCTTGGAAGGACCGTCCTGCGTGGGCTGCGTAGCCGTGACTGCGTGAATGGTTGACATGAGGCCTTCCTCAATGCCGCAGAGGCCAATGAGCACCTTCACCACCGGCGCAAGACAGTTGGTGGTGCAACTGGCATTGGAGATGATGGTGTCCTTGGCTGGGTCGTACTGCTCGTGATTCACCTTGTAGACAAAGGTGCGAATCTTGTCGTCGCTCTTAGTAGGCGCACTGATGATGACGCGCTTGGCGCCCGCGGCAAGATGCTGGCTCGCGCCTTCGAAATCAACGAAGCGTCCCGTGGACTCAAGAACGATGTCCACTCCAAGCGTCTTCCATGGAAGCTTTGAGGGCTCCTTCTCACTCAGGCACAAGGTCTTCTGACCGTTGCACTCGAACCCGTCCGCCGTCGCGGTGACACGGTGGCCGAATCGACCGTGCATGGTGTCATAGTTCACAAGGTAGGCAAGGCTGTCCGAGGGGACAAGGTCATTCACCGCCACCACTTCGATGCCCTGTTGCAGGCATGCGCGGTAGACAAGGCGACCGATGCGACCGAAACCGTTGATGGCGATGCGAAGTGCCATGGATGGAGCTCCTGCTTCCTAAGAAATGCGAACCCGCGCATCCGGCGGGTAGGGGGAAGAGGATATCCGCGTCTTGAGTGCAGGGAGCGGCTCGAATAGCGCGGCGTGGGCGCGGCGCGGGCTCAACGCGGGCACCTCATGCGCCCAAACCGATCACCCTGCGCTACCGGGAGCGTGCTTTCGCCGCGAAAATGCCACTGCCGCATCTAAGAGCCACGGAAATGCGGTGATGAGGCCAGCAGAAATGCGCGTCGGCATACTGGTCCAGATTTCCGTTCGCCGCGTGCCGATGGAACGCGCGATGGCGCGCGCCACTTTCTCCGGGCGCTGCACGAAAAACTTAGACATCTCATGAATCGCATACTGCTGCCGAGCGTTCGGGGCGAGCGATTCGCGCACCACGTCAAAGAACTCGGTGCGTGTGGTCACTGGGTGCACGCTTGAAACCATGATGCCGTGCGGGCGCAACTCAAACGCCATGGCGCGTGCCATGTGTGCTTGCGCCGCTTTACTAGCGCTGTACGCGCCGAACGCCGGCATGGTGAACTTTGAAACGCAACTCGAGCACATCAACAGGTGACCGCCCCGCCCCGCCGCAATCAGTCGCCGGGCGGCATCGCTGCAGAGCTCGGCGCTTGCAAAGAAATTGGTCTCAAACATGGCGCGGAGTTCATCACTACTCGTGTCGTGCACTGATCGCTCCATACCGTAACCAGCGTTGGCGTAGACAACATCAAAGCGGCCGAACGCGCGCTCCGCTGCGTCAAGGATGGCGGCCGATGCGCCAACTTCCGCAACATCCATGGTGAGCATTTCCGTGCGCACCAGTCGCTTGGCTGCATCGGATGCGCGCGCGGCAACTTCAGCAAGGCGATCGCGCCGACGCGCCACAAGCACAAGGTCGTAGCCCATGCGCGCCAATTCGATGGCGGTGGCGGCGCCAATGCCAGCGCTGGCGCCAGTGATGATGGCCACGGGGCGATCATGGCGGAGTGTTGTGCGCTGCGATTGGTGCACTACTGGCGCAGATGGGGTGGACGTTGTCACTTCCCTCACGATACCCGCCCCTCTCATCTATTCTCATCAAGATGCACCCGCACTCTTCCGCATTCCTGTTACTTGTGTTGTGTGCCATGATCGGCGGGCATTCCGAGGCGTGTTCAACCACCTCCGCACCGTTCGAACGTGTAATGCTTGCGGACACTCAGGGGGAAACATCCCTGCAACCGCCCGCTACTGAATCGGGAAGTACCCAGAAGGCGCCAGGTGTAGCCGCGAATCCCGTTGGCACGCTTCACGTGGGAGAGCACGTCGTGCCGCTGGAAATTGGCGATGCATTGCCACCGCATCAGCGCGGCATCAAACTCCGCGTTGGTGTTTGTGATCTGCCGCCGTGGACCATCGCACCCACTGAGTCGAGGCCCTACTGGTCAGGGCTCGGAGCGTTGGTATGGAAAAACACTGCTAAAAATCTAGGCATTGATTACACGCTGTCCGTGCACACGTTTCCAGGTCTTCTTGAAGCAGTATCCAAGGGTGATATTGATATTGCCATGACGGGCATTCCCATCATCCCTGAGAATATTTCGCGGTTTGGCATGACACCACCCTTTGATCAAAGCGGAATCTCCATCGCAACGCGCGTTCATAGCGCGCTCAGTTTCGCATCAGTCACCGAGCGAGTCATTGCCGCCGAGATCACCATTTGGTTGATTGCGCTGCTCGGATTCGCTGGACTATTTGGACTGATGTTCTGGCTCGTGGAGCGCAAGAAAAATCCAACCATCACTGGCTCCGGTCTCCGCGGCTTTGGCGAGTCCATGTGGTGGAGCCTGACCACACTGGCAACCGTGGGCTACGGCGACCGCGTTCCCACAACCGGTAAAGGCAAGATCATTGGTGCCCTGTGGATGGCGTCCGGATTTCTATTGATGACGATTGCTGCGGCCGTATTCACTTCCGCGCTCACCGCCGCTCAACTGCAGCCATTGGTGAAGAGTCCAACGGAACTCATCACTTCACGCGTCGGCGTTGCTATCGGAACAACCGGGGACACGTATGCCACACGGGTCAATATTCCCGCCGTGCGCTTTGCCACCTTTGAACAAGCGGTGACCGCACTGCGTGAAGAGCAAATCGATGCCATCGTGGGCTCCAGTACTACGCTTGCCTATTTGGTGGAGCAGTACCCCGGCGACCATATCACCGTGCTACCCCGGCCACTGCTGCGTGACTTTGTGAGCTTTGGCACTCGCTTTGGGATTGACCCCGCTCTCGAAAAGCGCATCGAACTGGAAGTTGTGAAAACGGCAGTATCAGCGGAATACAGCGCTATGCGCGCCGCGATGCTCGGACGAGTTGACGCTGCCTCGGAACAGGATGAAAAGATGCAAACGCGCTAAGCAGGGGTACCGCGCGCCCGCGGCGGCCACCCGCTGCAACCTCCCTGCGCCACAACTGCACCCCACTGCCCCGTAGTATCAACGCATGGTCGAATCTACCCAAGTGCGGACTCACGCGGACATTCGCGGCATCATCGGCATGGTGCATGTGGGTGCGCTTCCAGGCACGCCGCGTGGACATCTTTCGCCGCAAGCGTTGGTCGCGCACGCTGTTCGTGAAGCGCGCACTCTGCGTGATGCCGGCTTCGATGCAGTGCTGATTGAGAACATGCATGATCGCCCGTACTTGGGCGGCGGTATCGGCGCGGAGATCGTGGCCTGCATGTCAGCGGTATGCGCCGCGGTGCGCGCCGCCGTTGACTGCCCCATCGGAGTTCAAATTCTTGGCGGCGGTTCGCGCGAGGCCGTTGCGGTGGCGCACGCCACTGGTCTTGATTTCGTGCGCGCTGAGGGTTTCGTCTTTGCACACGTGGCTGACGAAGGCCTGATGACTGAAGCGGCCGCCGGTCCACTGTTGCGCTTCCGTAAATCAATCGGAGCCGACCGCGTGAAGGTGTTTGCAGACATCAAGAAGAAGCACGCCGCGCACGCCATCACCGCGGATATTGACATTGCTGCATGCGCCCGCGCCGCAGAGTTCTTTCTTGCCGACGGAGTGATTGTCACTGGTACCGAAACCGGCGCTGCAGTTGACGAAGCCGAACTCAATGCGGTCCGCGCGGCGAGCACACTTCCCGTATTGACTGGAAGCGGTGCAACTCCACAGAGCGTGGCCCGGCTGCTTTCCAATGCCGATGCGGTCATCGTCGGCAGTTATGTGAAAGAAGGCGGACGATGGGAACATGACGTTTGCCCCAAGCGCGCAGCAGAGTTTGTGAACGCAGCGCGCGGGGCGCGTCGCGTGGAGGCCCCCGGAATGGAGGCCGTTCGCGCCATGTTTAGCGGTCGCCCAAGTAGCACCTGAGGTCATCATGCTTGCCTACGTCAATGGATCACTCGTTCCGGAAGAACACGCCAAGGTCAGCGTGTTTGATCGTGGATTCCTGTTTGGCGATGGCGTCTATGAGATGGTGCGGTTCTTTGGTGGCGTTGGCGTGGCACTTGACCTTCATCAGGCGCGGCTTGCACGAAGTTTGGAACTCACCGGAATTGCGGGCTTTGACGCAGGGACGCTCGTAGATATCTGCGCCGCACTCCTTGAAGGCAACGCTCTGACTGATGCAGGCATCTACATACAGGTCACGCGCGGCGCGGGCACTGCGCGTGCGCACATGCCCGTACCAGGACTGGTTCCAACCGTCGTCGCACTGGCCTCACGCAGTGCACCGCTTGCAGAGTTCCACGCACCGGAAACACTGCGCGCCATTGTTCGTCCGGACATGCGTTGGCATCGCTGCGAAATTAAAACCATTGCGCTGGCTGGAAACATCTTGGCATTGATTGAAGCACAGAGCGCCGGTGCCGAAGAGTGCATCTTGATTCGCGACGGCTTGGTGAGTGAAGGCGCGTACACCAACGTTGGCATCGTTCGTGGCGGAACGCTGATCACCTGCCCACTTGATGACACTGCCGCGCCCGTGCTGCATGGCACCATGCGCTGCTGGATGCTTGAAGCCGCGCGCGACGCAGGAATTCCTGTTGAAGTGCGGCGCGTTCATGAACACGAACTCTGTGAAGCGGACGAAGTGCTCGTGCAGTCCAGCCGACGCCTTGTCAGCGCGGTGACAGAACTTGATGGCGTGCGGATTGCAAACGGCGAAACTGGACCAGTGTGCCGCGCCCTGTTCGCGGCGATGCATGCACGGATTCAGCGGTTAGTTGTCAATCCAACGTCATGACGCTGAAGCTGCGGCCGAGTGCACCGTGAGCGCCCGCCCCGCTCCGAAACTGTGCATGGACACAGTTTCTATACTTCCCACGAATGTCTTTCCTCCTTGCCATCAGCGTCGGTAACACGCGCACCGCGGTCGGTCACTTCCACGGTGACGACCTCCATGTCGTTCAACACATCGTCAACGGCGATATCGGTGCGGTCATTACCGCGGCGGTGGAGCAGTGGGGCCACAAGTTGGAGTCCGACGGCGATGGCGAGATTGTCATCGCCAGCGTGAATGATGCGGTCGCTTCCGCCATTGAGTCCAAGCTGGCCGCTGAACTTCATACCGACATCTGGCGCCTTGGGCGTGATCTTGAAGTACCCATCGGTCGCTGCATCGATGAAGACGCAACGCCGGGCCAAGACCGGCTCCTGGCAGCTGCCGCCGCCTATGCAGCGGTGAAGCAGGCAGTGATTGTCATCGATGCCGGCACTGCCATCACGGTGGACTTTGTTGATGGCGAGGGCGTCTTCCATGGCGGCGCCATTGCGCCCGGCGCACAAATGCAGCTTGATGCGCTCCACGCGCACACGGCACAACTTCCAAAGATTCGTTTTGCGCGGCCATCCGACGATGATGCGTTCGGACGCAACACGGTGGACGCGATGCAACTTGGCGTATTTGAAGGCATGCGCGGATTGACGCAAGCACTTGTGGAGCGATACGCCGCCAATTACCGCGCGTTTCCGTTGGTGATCGCCAC
>CAMDCW010000145.1 GCA_945890745.1 Phycisphaera mikurensis NBRC 102666 | reverse complement strand
TTTAGGGATGAACAGCACTGCCGCACGGGTGCGGTACATGCCATTCGCTTCCCTACGCCGGTACGAACCGGGTCAGGTTCCGCGGGTACTTCTCAGCGGACCACAAACGTGGCCGCGCCCCGAGCGAATCCGGAAAGTCTATGCCGGAGGTCCTGACCCGCGCCTTGCAAGTTTTGTTTGGCGCCGCAATATTCCTCGTAATTCGCGGCTGAATCTTGACATTCATCCACCATCGGTAAGCATTCACGTATGGGCAACATTAGCCCGATAGTCTTTCTGCGCAGCAGTTGCAACGCTGAGACATGTAGCGAACGCATCAGATATGGTGGTGCGTACATGCCACACTTGGTGCGGCCTGTTGTGTGACTGAGAGCACCTGTCTGGAATGTGTGTTTGAGTCCGATTCCGTCTCCGCGGGCACTGGAACAGTCCAGTGGGGGATGTCTAGATCACGGCGCATGGGCTGAGGCTATGCGCGTACAACATTTCGGGGGCCAGTGCAGCGTCCGCTTCAGCGGGCGACCTTCGCATTTGGAAGTGTGCCTGTTCTCCGAGATTCCCGCCGCAATGCTGCACAGCCCGCCCCGATTCTCTGACCCAAGCCTCCCCCCACTCGATGAGGCTGATCTCAAGATCATTGACATCCTGATGATTGATGGCCGCGCCTCCGGTCGAGAGCTGGCGCAGCAGACTGGTATCTCCGAAGCCAACGTCAGTCGACGCTTAGCACGATTGATCCAGGAGAAGTCCGTTCGAGTGCTCGGATTCGTTCCACCAGAATTCTTGGGGCTGCACACGCAGTTTGTTGCATACCTGCGCACCAACGGCAGCACTGATGCTGCAGCAGCGAGTCTGCTTGCACACGAACAGATTTCCTACATCAGCGCGGCCCTTGGGACGTATGACCTTGCCATCTATGGCACAGCCCGCGACACCATGGACATGGTCTCGATCATGGACCGAGCCGTTGTTGCCAACCCACTGATTCACGACTACGAGTGCCATGTGATCCTTGAGTTTCCTGATGCAAAGCGCGGCCACGCGCCTTCGGTCACCCAAGTCGTGCCGCGGCAGATCGACCACACTGACCGCCAAATCATCCGGCAGGCACAACAAGATGCACGCATGTCGTTCACCGATATCGCGCTGCAAACGAATATCTCGCCAACAAGCGCCGCTGATCGATTCCGCAAACTGCTGACCGACGGAATTGTCCGAGTCATCACTCTGCCGGATCCAACACGTATCGGGTTGACACTGTCCGGCAATTTCCGCATCGTGGCTGACGCCGCTACCCGAGCGCTCGCGAGCGAATTGACCAAACTGCCAGAAGTCACCAACCTTGCCATTGTGAGCGGGCGTTTCCAAATCGCCGGGGAATTCAACACCCGTGATGCCGCTCATTTTGATGACTTCCGAGCACGGATACTCAACACCCGCGGCGTGCAGCACGCCGAGATATCTCTCCACCGGAAGTTGTATCGACAGCATTTCAACTGGTCCACGCACGAGGGGGCGTGACACTGATGAGCTGTGCGTGATGCAGTGCGCCGTATCACGTAGCGTGAAGTTCCCGCTACTTGCACCGTGCGGATATCTTCTTCCGCATGGACAGCATTACTCTCATTCGTGATACGCACCGCTGGATGCGCTGGCTCACTGGCCGCACCCTCGAGGCGGCATCCGCCCTGCCAGATGCGGACTTTCGCCGCGAATTCCCAATTGGATCCGGGAGTGTTCATGGAACACTGACGCATCTCCTTGGCGCGGAGCGCATCTGGATGAACGCCATTCACGGAGACGCCACCGCGGTGATGGCGTCCACCCAAGAATTTCCATCCATTGACTCCATTCGCAAAGGATGGCCCGTCATACGCAGCACATGGGATACATATCTCAGTCAACTGACGGACGATGAGTGCAGCCGAGTCATCATGCGAGTGAGGGATGGCAAAGAGGTTCGCCAACTCGTCCGCGACATCGTGCTGCAGCTACCGACTCATGCGCTGTATCACAACGCGCAAATCTCCTTCATGTTCAGGCAGATGGGTCATTCGCTCCCAGATTCAAGTTGGATCCTGTGGCGGCGCGAACAACTCGCGCAAGCAAAGTAATGAAAGCTCCGATCGCTTCCTATGCCATCACTCTTGCGGAGATCACTGCCGCAGCTGGACGTATTGCGCCCTATGTGTTCCGCACCCCAGCGATTGACAGTGACGTACTGCGTGAACTCACCGGTCGGCCAGTGGTGTTCAAATGCGAATCGATGCAACGAACCGGCAGCTTCAAGATTCGTGGCGCAACTAATGCCGTCCGCTGCATTTCTGATGCGCATGCCCCGCGCGGGGTGGTCACGCATAGCTCGGGAAATCATGCGTTAGCTCTCGCCACTGCCGCCGCGGAACGGGGTATGCCAGCGCATGTGGTGATGCCAGAAAACGCGTCAGCAACCAAGCGCGCCGCGGTGCTGCGTGCTGGCGCGCAGGTGGTCACCTGTGGAAATTCCGGGGCCGAGCGCGAAGCCATGGCTGCCGATGTACAGGCCCGCACCGGCGCCACCATGGTGCCTCCCTTTGACCACGCCTGGGTCATGGCTGGTCAGGGAACAATCGCCCTGGAAATTCTGGAACAAGTACCCCGCGCTGGCACACTGGTCATACCTGTCGGCGGCGGCGGCATGTTGGCCGGCATGGCGATCGCGGCTCGCACGTTGCGGCCAGACATTCGAATCATCGGTGCCGAGCCAGAACTCGCGGGCGATGCGGCAGAGTCCAAACGCACCGGGAGGCGCGCTCCGCAGCGGCCGCCGGTGACTATCGCTGATGGACTGCGGACATCGCTTGGCGAACTCACGTTCCCAGTGGTCCGTGACTTGGTCGACGACATCGCTTTAGTTTCGGAGGCGGAGATCGTTGCCGCCATGCGAATCATCTTCACGCGATCACGGTTAGTGATCGAGCCAAGCGCCGCAGTGGGGGTTGCGGCCATCCTCGCGGGCCGAGTCGGCGGGTCGATGGATCTCCCGACTGTCTGCGTGTTGTGCGGAGGGAATGTTGACCTGGCCAACCTGCCGTGGTCCGCGTTGCCGGCTTGAACACTGGCGCTCCGAAATCAACTCCAGTGCGACAGCAGCAACCCGAGATCGGCGCCGTTGGTGGTTCCGTCGTTGTTCAGATCCGTCGGTCCTGGTTGCCCCCAACCAGAAAGAAGCAATCCAAGATCAGCGCCAGTGACCACGCCATCACCATTGATGTCACCAATGATCGGGGCTGGGACACCATTCATAACCAAGCTTGAACTACCAACGGTTGTACTTGATCCTTCGGCAAAAGTACCACTGATGAGTAGGTGAGCCACTTGTCCGGCAGGAATAATGGTCGGCAGATCAAACGGCGCGCTGACCAATGGTGGCGCCGCGGGCACGGGAACCGTCTCGTTGATCGTTCCCTGGGACGTGAGAGAGATGGCACTACCAACGATAGAAAATGTTCCAGTGAGCACCATCGCAGCTGGTGAACTGCTGGCGAATGGCTGCGCTAGCGCCGTTCCGGCAACAGAGATGGTCACTGGTACGGTCACGGCAAATGCCCAGGTGCCATCAGTGTTTGGCGTCGCAATACCAATCGCTGCAGCAGACTGAGCCGCGGTGGCCGCAGTCAATGAACCACTATCCACCGGCACATCAACATTTGTCAAACCAATAAATGTAGACGTGGGCTGCACCGTGCGAAATGTTGAATAGGTGAGCAGCATCGAAGTGCTGATCGTCCCCGCTTGTCCTGCCAACGTGTCCACCAGCAGGTTCGACACATTTACGACGCCAGTCACCGGATTGAAGCCGAACTTAAAGGTGCCCGTCGGGTGTGTGTTGGTGATCGACACCGTTGGTTTCACTGTCGATGAAAATGGGATGGCGGTATTTCCAGAACCACCAAAGAATCCTGGCAGAGTGCGTGTGCCTGTTTCGTTGGTGACCGCAACGTAATTTCCAATCCAAGTGCCGGCCAGCGGAATTTGAATGTTCGTCTGCTGCGTGTAGGTGCTGGCTGGCGCCACCGTGCAATTCCAGAAACTCTCCGCAGCGACTGCCGTGCTTGAGACCATGGCGATTGCGGCGAAGAATCCGATAGTGGAAAATGCCCGATTCATAGTGGAAACGTAGCACGAATCGCCGGATTGTCCAACAACGGATCAGGAGAACAGCCCACTCAGAGTGGCTCTGCCTGCGACCACAGCCCCAGTAGCAGCCCCAAATCAGCGCCATTGACCTGGCCGTCAAAGTTCAGGTCGCCGATGTGTGGATGTTGTAGCCCGAACTCGCCGAGCAGAATTCCCAAGTCGGCACCATTCACAACGCCGTCATGGTTCAGATCTGCGTTGGGCGCACATGATGGGCACTCGTGTCGAATCCAGTAGTTGGTCCCGTCAAATCCGGGAAGCACCGGCGGTTCATCCGGCGGCGGCGGGTTGGCGGGGTCGGGATCGGTGCACGGTTGACCGCTGCGGATTGGCCCTACATCCATGCCCAACGACACCACGGCGTACCACGGACCGCCAGTCACGGTGATGTTCTGAACCATCGGCGCACAGCGACCGCCAAACCAAATCGAGTGCGTCTCCAGTGGTCCATTCATCGGGCCGCGCATGAGGTGTAGTTCTGCAGGAAACTCTGCATCAAGCGTGAGCCGAATGACGCGCGATCCGGTACCGCCACCGAGCGTGTACCAATCGGTATCACGCGGTGATCCAGTGGTGCATGAGCCCGCCACGGTTTGCCCTGCAAGCAGCTGGGAAACCGCTCCAGAGCGCGTCGGTCCATCGTTGGTGTGTAGATAGCACGCTTCGTCGTTCAGCCGCGCGCCGGTTGGAACAGTGATCGTGCACGGCGGAAACCCACACAGTGCGGCGGCGCGAGCAACGCAGACCCAATCCCACGTGGCGCCATCGCAGTAGCCATCAAGTGGCGTCACTCGAGCGCAACAATCCGGATCTTCACAGCCCGGGTCCGGGTGCACCTCGTTGCACGGTCCGTAGGACGGACATACAAGTCCATTGCATTCCGTGCTCGCAAGATCGACGCATACCTGCTCCCAGGTCACGATGCAGCAGTCCGGTGCGATGATGCACACCGCATCGCAACACGGCGTTGTGAAGCAGCCAGGATTGGCATGCACTTCATCGCAGCGACCGCCACCTCCGCTTGGCCCACAGGCGGGCGGCGGGACGAGTGATGCAGCTGCCGGCAAAGCTCCCGGATCTGCCCCAAATCCAGCCAATTGCCGCGCAATCACGCATGCTGGGGAGTCGCCCAAGGTGTAACCCGCTGCCGTCACCGCCAGTTCGGATTTCACTCGACGCTGGTTCGTAGCAGTGAATGCACTGCCGCCACAATCACGAAGATTTCGATAGCCGAGCGCATAGTTCCCGGCGATGTCTGCCTCGATCAGATCAAGGTCGCAATCGCCATCAATGTTCACCGCAAGAAAGTGCCGTGCGAAACTGGAGTATCCAAGCGAGACGGGGGCCGCAAATGCAACACCTGCAGCAGTTGAGTCATTCCGCCACACCAAAATATTCCCACCGAGCACAGTACTCGTCACCGCGTCCAGATCGCCATCGCCATCAAAGTCTGCAAGCAAGGCGCCCCAGTGATAGCCGCCCGAAATTTCGCCCGCTTTCACGGCGTTTGCAAAGCCACCAGCCCCGTCGTTGCGGAAAATCACTACTGGCTGACCAGCGCCCGTCGACAACAGTGGCGCAAGAATATCGATGTCGCCATCGCCATCAACGTCACCAATATCAAAGGTGACAACTGCTGGCTGAGTGATGTTGGTGAAGTCCGGTGCGAGCCAAGAAACGGGCGGACGAAATGTCCCGCCCACTTGCCCAAAGAAGATGTCAAAGCGTCGCGTTCCGATACATCCAACCACCAGGTCAGTGCGGCCATCGGCGTTGAGATCTCCCGCCAGAACATCTTGTGGCCCAGAAATTCCACCGCTCCAACCGTCCGCGCGAATTCGTTGTGCGACCGTGAAGTTCCCAGTGCCACCGTTCAGCAAGATGGCAATATGCTCGCTTCCGTAGCAGGAAACCGCAAAGTCGATGTCGCCATCGCCGTCAAAGTCACCCTTGGTAACTGAACGCGGCTCACGATCGAGTTGAATGATTGCGCTTGAGACCATTAATCCACTGGCGGCTCGGCGCATGACTTGCAAGCGTCCTGCATACGCGCGAATCACCAGCGTCAATTCATCGGTGCCGTCCCCATCAATGTCGGCGGCAACAGCGTCGTCCACTTGTCCATCAACAGCCATGGTCTGCATGGGACCGGCGCTGCCATCGGTGTTGAGTGTGCACCAGTTCAGAATGTTCAAGATGTCTCGCCCGGGCAGAAGCAAATCCTTCTTGCCATCTCCGTCCATGTCAAAGAGCCGCGCGCGCGTTGGGTAGTGCGAGGGCGTGCACTCGGCGTAAAATTCTGGCTCGGCGAAGGTGATGTCGGCGCGGGACGCGGGTGTGGCCAACACGAACAATATCGACGTGATCACGGTGCACAGCAGGCGCATTTTGTGACGGTCGATTTGCACTTTCATTAATATGTGCTCATTCGCTGGTGGGTTCTCATCGCACTGGCAATTTCGCAATCATTTCGTCCACCTTTTGGAGCCGCTGGCGATGCTGGGCGACCGATGGCTCCAAGAGCGTGAGCGCCTGAATGTGCAGCCTCGCGGTCTGCAAATCACCCGCCTCAACGGCAATGGCGGCCACGAACTCG
>CAMDCW010000144.1 GCA_945890745.1 Phycisphaera mikurensis NBRC 102666 | reverse complement strand
CGCGCACCCCATGCTTGTGGGCGCAGGCTGACAACGCGGCCTTGATGCTCGATGATTCCGGTGAACATAGTTCGCGTCGGTCAGTACGCGCGTACGACCGCTGCACCGGGATAGTAGGTTCGCAGGATCAGGAGCGCGTTCGCGCCGGATCGAGCCATGGACTGTGCGCCGTATTGGCACATGCCCACCCCGTGGCCGAAACCCTGCCCGACGAACTGGATTTCCTTGCCGTTCACGGTGACCTTCAAGAGGTGACTGCTGTTCAGACGGTCCTTCGGGGTTGGTTCGCCCTCGCGGGCGTAATTCACAGCGCGCCGAAAGTCTTCGGCGCGCAACTGTAAGACGTGACCCGTGGAATCATGAATGGCAAGTCGCGTGGGACGGTTCGCGGCATTGACCGCCATGATGTCGATGGAGCGGATCGACTGCAGTGCGGCAAGTTCCGAAAGAGGCGCATCGTCGGCGATGTCCACGATCCCATTGCGCGTGGGTGCTTGCGTGGCGGATTGCATGGCGGCGCTCACGGCGTTGCCGGCGGCCGGGACTTGGGCTGCACGAGCGGATGGCGCTGGCACTGCGGGCGCGCCCACCGCACTACTTGCTCGTGCTCCAACGGCTGGCTCAGAAGTAACGCTTTCGAACTTGAGCGTGCTGCCTGCGGCGCTTGCAACGGACGTGGATGCCGTGCTTGCCGTCCGCATGCTGTTCAGCGGCGATGCACTGGTGCCGGCAGTTCCGCTCGTTCCCGTAGCAGCCGCGCGTGCACTTTGCATGCGACCTTCGCGTTCCGCTTGCGCCTCGCGTTGATCGGTTGCCCAGCGGCGAATACGTTCACAGATGACGGTGTTAGCGAATGACTGCTGCCAACGGAAGCGCGGCGCGTCAGCACAACAATCGCGGTGAGCGGTGGCTGCGGCGGCTCCGGCGGCGAGCGGCGCGATTCCATGATTTGGATTCCGTGTGAGCGATTCCGCAGCGTTCGCCGGCGTACCGCCGCACGTACTTGAGTAATAGCAAGGAACCACGCGCCCTTCAAAGCTGAGCACCATGCCACGTGTTGCCTGCACCGCCTCGCGCGGCTTGGGATCTTTGGTCACACCCACCCATGCTTGGCTTGCTTCACCGGCAATGAGGTCGTAGTGACGCACCGAACTCCAATGCGCGTGTTCGCAAATTGCAAAGCTGCGCGCGGCGATCGCTTGCGCTTTGAACGCTTCCAAGTCCCACGAACGCAACAGTTCTTTAGCCAACACGCCTGGCAAGTAGCGCTCCAGTGGAACATCAATCACCACATCAATCGCACCCGGTACGCCCGGCTCGTCGGTCAATGGCACCAGACGTAGCGGTCCCGGCCAATCGGTGCCGTCGAACGCCACCACTCCGTGAACACCGGCGGGCGGATGAAATTCAATCGGACCGGCCAGCGCGACGTCCAGGTTTGCCGCCCGCTTCGATCCGGCAAGCTCGACTACGCGCCAACCGTTGGCTGTTTGACGAACATCAACCGGCGTACGCACTGCACGCGGAGCAAGCCCCGCGCCCTGCATCATCAACTTGCCGGACGGGTTGGTGAGGCGCACCAATGGGCTCGCGCTACGCAGAGCGGCAACGCGAATGCGCAGGTCGGGCTCAGTGCTCGGTACGGAGGGGCGTTGCTCAAAGACTGGAACAACCGGCGCAACAACGACCACCGGTGCGACCGGGGCAGCCGGCGCGGCCGGCGTAACGGCCACGGGTGCCGATGGAAGCGCACGGCGCGCGGCGGTCGGATCCTTTGCTACCGAATCGGGCGCGCAGCCATGAATCACCAGCGCGGCGCCCAAGGATGCCCACACCGCTGTCGACGCAATGTCAGCAAGCGGAAGGCGCTGTCGAATTCGAGTGGGGAAGTTTGCCATACCTTCCTTGGATCGGCACTTTCCTGCATCCTGCGGGAGAGTTTGCGCGCGGCCGGGCGCTATTTCGCCATCGGCCGCGCGCTCTACTGCGGCACCCTACGTATCAGAGCTAGGCATCAGCTAGGCATCAGCCCAAGCGTCAACGCAGCGTGCCCCACAAATCAGTCCAGTTCACGGAGCGAAAGACCCATCTCAACCAGCTTGCGCTTGATCTCGTCGAGCGAGTTCTGGCCGAAGTTCTTGACGCCCATGAGTTCTGCCTCGGTACGAGCGGCGAGTTCGCCGATCGACTGAACGCCCAGGAGCTGCAGGGCGCGACGGGCGCGCACGGACAGGTCCATGCTGCCGACTGGCTTGGCAAGGGTCCCGGCGTCAACGCGGTCGGTCAGGCTGTCGATGTACTCCTTGGCGGCGCGTGCCACAAACCCTTGATCAAGACCTTCGCCGAGGCGAAGACCGCGCTGGGTGAGCATGGCCTCAATCTCAACAAGGCTGGTCTCGCCAAAGTTCTTGTAGGAGAGCAGTTCTGGCTTGGTGATCATCAACAGATCGCGCAGCGTCCGGATGTTCATCTTCTTGAGGCAGTTGCGACTGCGGACACTCAACTCAAAGTCGGTGACCGGAGTGTCAAGTTCAGCCTTGCGCTTGGCTTCGTCGCGCTGGTCGCCTTCGTCGTAGAGGGCTTCCTTGCTAGCGCCGACATCCTTCATGAAGAGACGTGCGCGAGCGTGATTCGGTTGTGACTCAAGGACCTTGCGAAGGCAACGCTCGGCGTCGTGCATTTCGCCACGATCCTCATGGAGAACCGCCAAGTTCACCAGCGCATTGATATGCGGCTCGGTGCGCTTGCTGAGAAGCGTGTAGTACTTGATCGCCTCGTTCTCTTCGCCCACCATGTCGAGCATGTATGCCAAGCGGAACAGATGCTCCGCCTGTGCGTCGCGCTCAACTGCAGCGCGGAAGTGTTCGATGGCCGCAACGCGGTCACCAGTCTTCTCGCACTCGAGGCCCTTCTTGAAGTGGCTCGCTGCGCCCTGTGGATCGCTTGCCGTGGTGGTACCGCCGATGACCGTGTCCAGAGCAGAAGTAGCCATTGCTCGAGTAGCTCCTGTAAGTTGAGATGCACCCGAAAGTTGGGCGCAAGTCCCGAAGTGTAGCGCAGCCCGCGTGACATTGCGCCCGTAGAGGGTTATCGAGCCAGCCGGGACCTTGTTCCCTGCCTCAGAAGCGCATCGAAGGGGGTTGGCGGATTACCCGGCTGACGCTGCGGCTGCCTCGCGCGCCGCCTCTTCCTCGGGCGTTTCCAAGACGGTGATGGTTCGCCACGCCCCGTGGCGCCAACGCAACGCCATGGCGCCTGCCATGACAACGATGTAGACGGTTGACGCGATCCACGGCCCCAACGGACCAAGACCAGGCGCGAACGTCACCAGCCCCCATCCACCGCCGACAATCAATACCCAACTCAGTACCACCGTCAACAGCCCCGGCCAGAACGTGTCGCCTGCTCCGCGCAGCGCACCAATGAAGACAATTCCAATCCCATCGAAGGCCTGGAAGAATGCCGCCGCAATCATGAACGCGGAGCCAGTTGCAATCACCTGCTCGGTCACGTGGGGCGCAGTGTGTTCACCACTTGCAAAGAGGGCAATCATGGGACCACGGAACACCAACATCAGGACGCCGCACGCGCTCATATAGATGACGGTCATCACCAGAGCAATCCGTGCGCGCTTTGCAGCGATGTCCGGCTTTCCGGCGCCCATGTATCGACCCACGATGCTGGTGACGGCAATACCAAGGCCGATCGCCGGCATGAACGAAAGGTGCATGTAGCGAAGCGTGGCCCAACCAGCGCTCAACGCAATGTCACCAAATCGACCAACCAGGACGCTCATGAAGATGGCCCACGTGATGATCTCGCTGCCTTGCTGCACGGCAGATGGAATTCCAAGGCGCAGCAAATCACGGACGGCGGCGCCATCGAATCGCCAGGAGCGCCGAATACCAAACTCTTGGTCCATCCGGCGGCCAAGAAAGATTGCTAACGGGAGCCCGGCCTCAATAGCAGTTCCAACCACGGTGGCAAGAGCGGAACCTGCAACACCCATCGGCGCGATGCCAGGAACGCCCGGCAAACCCATGGATGGAAGACCCACATGACCAAAGACAAACGCGTAATTCAGCACTAGGTTGACCAGATTCCCAGCGATCGCCGCCACGGTGATCACACCGGGGCGCTGAATGCCAAAGAAGAAATTGCTCATCGCCTTGCCGACCACCACCGCCACGCCGCCAAAGATCAGAATCTCCGCGTACGCAGTTTCAAGTTCGGTGGTGCGTGCGGAGTGACCCATCATGGAGAACAATGCGGGCAAGCAGAGTCCAAATGGAACCAGCAACACCGCCCACGCCAATACGCCGAGCCATAGCCCTGCCCATCCGTATCGCGCCACTTCATGCGGTCGCCCTGCACCGATCGATTGACTGACAAAGGTGTTGACTACCGAGAGCACCCCAACCACCGCAATGATGGCTGCCCAACTCCACACGCTGCCGTTGCCCTGCGCGCCAACTTCAATCGGTCCAACCTGCGACACCATCACGGCGTCCACAAACTGCATCACCGTATACGAGAGCATGGTGACCACGGTGGGCCACGCAAGCGACCACACCTCGCGAACGGGACCCAAGGCGGGCACACCGATAGCGGAGGGGGGTGCTTCACTCTGCATAGAAGTGGAGTGGGTCGAAATTCAGTGAATTCAAGCTACTGCGCGACCAATACGCTTCGCCGCCATGCGCTCAACGCCGGGGAGACGAATGCGCTTGACGAGGCCCACTGCAGCGAGCGAGCGGATGGTGATCCAACTCAAGTCAAACTGCCACCACTGCAGGCCGTGACGCGCGCTCGCTGGGAACGCGTGATGATTGTTGTGCCAGCCTTCGCCCATGGCAAGAATGCCCATGATCGGATTGTTACGGCTGTGGTCGCCCGAGCGGTACGTACGTGTGCCCCAGATGTGGCACACGGAGTTGATGCTCCACGTGGCATGATGGACCAAGAACATACGAATGACGCCGCCCCAGATAAATCCGAGGAACGCGCCCTTCCAACCGCCATCAACCAGTCCACCGATCACTGCAGGAACAACGAAGCCCATGAGAACCCAGAGCGGGAAGAGCTTGCTAATCATCCGTGCGCGCGGATCAGCAGCAACATCGGGGGCATACTTCTTGACGCTTGATGCAATGTCGTCGTTACTAAAGAGCCAACCAACGTGCGAGTGCGAGAAACTGCGGACCCATCCGATGATCCCCTTCTGGCGACCAGCGTGCGGTGAATGCGGATCTTCAATGTCATCTGAATGCAGATGGTGACGCCGATGCGTAGTGACCCACCACAGGAGCGGACCCTGCACTGCCATGGAGCCGCAGATGCCGGCAGCCCACGCAACAGGAGCCGAGGCTTCGAATGACTTGTGTGTGTAGAGACGGTGGTAACCGATGGTGATACCCATCGAAGTCATGAAGTAACCGACGATCATCATCGTCAAGTCTGTCCATGAGAAGAAGCCGCCCCACGCGTACCAAATGGCCACGGCAAGGACCACGGGCGGAACCACCACCGCGATCAGCGTGAGAATCTTGACGTTGTTACCAACTTCGCCAACGGGCTCATGGTCGTGGCTGTAGAGAACGTGAACATCATCATGTTCATCGATATCGTGATGCGCGTGCGGAAGATTGCTCGGTGCCTTGGGTAGGTCGGTGACAGTCATGGAGCGAAAGCGTAGCGCGGACGTACCGACAATCCAATAGAAGAAGCGCTATTTCGTGAAAGTTCCGTATACAGATCGTTTCGGAAAGTTCCGTAAATGACACTGGCGCACTCAGAATGCGCATAGCCGAGCGTGTGCGGCTGATTCCGGACAATCTTGATGCGTCAAGGTGCATTTGCGCGTATCTTCTGACCCTTCATGGCATTCAAATCACTTCGTCTTGCAGCCCCACTTCTCCGCGCACTCGCCGAGGAGGGGTACGAAACTCCCACCCCAATCCAAGCAAAGGCCATCCCACCCGCTCTTGAGGGTCGCGATATCTTGGGCTCTGCCCAGACCGGCACCGGGAAGACGGCGGCCTTCTGCCTGCCCCTCATCCAGCGCTTGGAAGTGGCTGGCGAGCTCGGCGCGGACGCGGCGCACGCTCCGAAGCGCGCACGGACTTCTGGCCGACCGCATGCGTTGATTCTTGCACCAACGCGCGAGTTGGCGGTGCAAATCGCTGAGAGCCTGGCCGTATACGGTCGCCACGCGGCGTGCCGGACTGCCGTGATTTACGGAGGAGTTGGGCAGGCAGGTCAGGTTCGTGCATTGCAGAGTGGCGTTGACATTGTGGTGGCAACGCCCGGGCGACTGCTTGATCTCGTTCAGCAGCGCCATTGCAATCTCAGCGAAGTACACATCTTGGTTCTTGACGAAGCCGATCGCATGCTCGACATGGGATTCATCAAGCCAATCCGTTCGATTGCCGCGATGGTTTCTAAGAAGCGCCAGACGATGCTCTTCTCTGCAACCATGCCGAAAGAGATTCGCCACTTGGCGGATTCGCTGTTGGTTGACCCAGTCCGCGTGGAAGTTGCCGCGGTGGCGAGCGCTGCGCCCAAGATCGAACAGCGCGTCCATCATGTGTCGCGTGACCTGAAGCAGTCATTGCTTGAGCGCTTGCTTGAATCAAATGACATGACCAGCGTGGTGGTCTTTACACGCACCAAGCACGGCGCCGACCGCGTCATGAAGCGCTTGATTCGTGCACGGATTGATGCTGCCGCCATTCATGGCAACAAGAACCAGAGCCAACGCCAGCGCGCGCTCGATGCTTTCAAGGCAGGCAAGACGCGCGTGTTGGTGGCCACCGATGTCGCCGCGCGCGGCATTGATGTGGACAGCATCAGTCACGTCGTTAACTTCGATATTCCAGTAGAAGCCGAGAGTTACGTGCATCGCATCGGCCGCACCGGTCGCGCGGGCGCGACTGGTATTGCGATTGCGTT
>CAMDCW010000143.1 GCA_945890745.1 Phycisphaera mikurensis NBRC 102666 | reverse complement strand
ACCGCGATCGGTGAGAAGATTCGAGCCATCTTGCTTGATCCAGCCAATGCAGAGATGACCACGCGCAGTGAAATGCTTTTGTACATGGCCAGTCGCGCGCAACTGTATGAGCAACGAATTGCGCCAGCGATTGCCTCGGGTGCGCTGGTACTTGCCGATCGGTTTGTATCAAGCACGCTGGCATACCAGGGCACCGCTGGGGGAATTGACGAAGAAGAGATCTTGGCGGTTGGCAAGGTTGCTACTGGCAATCATTGGCCAGACCTCACCGTGGTATTTGATGTTGATACTGATGTTGCCATGAAGCGCCTTTCACCGCTTCTTGATCGCATGGAACAGAAGGGCATGGACTTTCACGCGCGCGTCCGTAGTGGATACCTCGCGCAGGCAACGCGTTGGGCGCATCGTTATGCAGTGGTCAATGCCAGCGTTGCTCCGGATGCGGTGACACACGGATTGCTTGGAGCAGTGGCAGCGTGGACAGCACAGCGATCGGCAGTGCGCGGTAGTGCGCACAAGTAATCCACCGCGCCTCCACATTGCAATACATTGCTCTGCAAATTTATAAATAGTGAGGAACTTCCGCACGTACTGCTCGTTTCCGCGGAAACTGCGCGCATACTCACCCCCGTGTGTGGACAGCACGCGGGGCACTGGCTGAACCGCAGATCGTGTGGGGACATGAATCCGAATGTTGCGCGTCGTGACCGGCTGAGCCGGTTCGTAGATCTAGCGCGGGTCTATCGTGGTTGGAGTCGGCAAGAGCTGGCATCCAACCTTGGCCGAGATCTCTCTAAAGTAGTTCCTGACAGTGGCAACCCAAAGCTTGATTTGGTGGTTGCCCTTGCTGATGCACTTGATTGGAATGTTGGCGATGTAGCGCAGTGTGTTTGGGAGGCTCCACCACTGGTGTTGGTGCCCGGTGAAGACTTTGCTGCGCTTGATACGCAGGCGATTGAATCACACAGAGCAGGTGATTGGCGTGGCCTGATTGCAGGCGGACGGCGGCTGTTGGCGTCCGCAAACACCCCTGCCGAGCGTGCGCGTGCGCTCAATCGGCTGTCTGGTGGGCATGATGGGCTTGGGCGCTATTCCAAGAGTCTTGAATGTCTGCGCGACGCACTGTCGCTCACGCCACTGACACCGCAGTTGGAGCTGATGTTGCGTGTCAACCTGGTGGGGGCACACTATGCACTTTGGCATGTCATTGAAGCACGTGCCACAGCGCGTGAGTTGGTGGATCGCTTTGAGATGCGACCGCCAAATGGACGTGTTGAGCGGGTAGCGCAGGCATTTTCACTGATGTACCGCGGACACTGCGCACGACGCGCGATTGCCTCGTGCACTGAAGATGCACACCGCAATGCCAATGAAGCGTGCGCAGACCTGGAACGAGCCGGCACTTTATTTTCTGCCCTTGCCCGTGAGTTCAGCGACGATAGTTACGGTGGCGTCGCCAACACTTGCCGCGGTGCTTTATTGGAAGTGCATTGCACGCTTGGTTTGCTGGATCCGCTCGATGCGGTATCAACAATTACTGAAGCGCTCGGTGGTGTGGAGGATCCGCTGTTGGCTCCGCCAGGCGATTGGCTAGAGAGTTATGGCTGGTGGTGCATCTTTGGATGCAATGTGGCAGTTCGTCATTTGGACGATCCGCACTTCCACCGCGCTATGGCGATATTTACCAACAAGGCGATCGAAATCGCGGACCGACTTGGAAACTGGTCGCTTCGGGAACGCGCATTTAGCCTTGAGCAGATGCGGCGAGAGCGCCTAGAAAAGTCCACTGGCTTTGAGGCCGAGTGGATCCTTGATGAGGAGGATGTCCGCACGATCGCCGGCACGATGGGCAGATTTCCATCGTTCCGCGAAACTGGCTGGCGAATCCTTGCCGATGCCCGCATTGTCGAAAAAGTATGAAAGGAGGAACACACCATGAAAATGCAATTTGAAGTTAGTCATAGTTTGCGTGTTCGTCCCGGGGGCACGAAGTCGTTTGTTTCCATGTCGATACTTTTGTTAGTGGCGTGTGCCGCCTTTGTTCCGAGCGCGCCAGTGGTCGCGGCGGAAAACGGGCGCGTGCAGGCTGCTCCGGCGGGTGACGAGCGACCGGCTGATCGCCGGCGTTGGTGGCTGAACATTTGGACCCATTCCATGCAGGAAACCTGCTTTATCACCTGGATGGATACGCAGTTCGGCGGTCAAGTTTGGCAATGGGTGCTGCCCGCCCAACAAGTGAATTCCATCTATGTGTGGTGGATCGTTGCGGTGTGGGAGCAGCCCAACGGGAAATGACCGGTGGCGGTGCACGGAAATGAGTGATGCCAGTTTCACCATCGGGCGGGGTCTCATCTAGACTCCGCCCGATGGGCGCTAGTGGACATGCAGCAAACGATCATGCTTCGGCACATGCGCACGCGCATACCCCTGCGCACGAACATTGCCCGGGGTTACTGCTGTTGATCTGTGGCCCATCCGGCGTCGGCAAGACCACGATTGTCCATGAACTGATTCGCCGTTTCGGTGGTTTGTTTTCCGTCAGCGCTACAACACGGCAGCGATCACCACAAGAGCGTGACGGTATCGATTATTTCTTTGTCGATGAGCGAACCTTTCAGGAGTGGATCACTGAAGATCGATTCCTTGAACACGCACAGGTCTTCGGCCGCGCGTGGTACGGAACGCCTGAGGCTCCGGTCCGCGCTGAACTGGCAAAGGGTCACTTGGTGGTGCTCGATATCGATGTTCAGGGCGCGGACAATGTTCGCAAGCGCATCCCTGAGGCGCTGGCAATCTTTGTGCTTCCGCCCAATGAGCAGGAACTCTTGAAGCGGCTGCGTGCACGTGGTCGTGAAGATGAAGCGGCCATTGAGCGTCGCTTTGCGGAGAGCAAACTCGAGATCGCGCGCGCGATGCAGGGTCACACCTTCGACGCATTTGTGGTGAACGACACGCTGCCGCGTGCTACGGATGAAGTGTCTGCGATTGTTGCAGAACGGCTGGCAAAGCGGGGCTAAGGGTGTGAGGCGGGCTTGGACGTGCGCTACGGCGCCCGCAAGCGTGGTTACAGGAGATACAGCGGCTTTAGCGGAATAAATCGCGAAAAAGCACCGTGAAATTTTGCGTCTTGCAAAGTGTCTGTTATTGATCAGCAGGCTAAAGTAGTGCCTGTGGCGGTGCATCGGCACTGCCCCGGCGATGGCGCCCGCACCTTTGAGGTCTCTGTTGACTACTGCACGCATTCCACTCCCGCGTCCGCCCGCCACCAATCCAGTTGAGTTGCTGGTGCGATACACAGTCCCGATTGTCACTGTCCACATACTGGCGCTGTTAGTGTTTGTGCCATCGTTCTTCTCATGGACTGGCGTGATCTTGTGCGTTGCTGGCATTCATGTGTTTGGGCAGACCATCACCATGGGCTACCACCGCCTGCTAGCGCACCGCAGTTTCGATACGCCACGTTGGTTTGAGCACACACTCGTGCTCGGTGCCCTCTGCTGTCTTGAGGATTCGCCCGCGCGTTGGACGGCCACGCATCGCATGCACCATGCGCACAGTGATGAAGAGGAAGACCCGCACAGCCCGTTGGTGACGTTCCTTTGGGGTCATGTTTGGTGGGTGATGGTCCGCAATCGCGATCTGCACCACCGCACTAACTATGACAAGTACGCCCGTGACATCTTGCGGGATCCTTTCTATATGTGGATCGAGAAGCACGCGTGGAGTCCGCTGTGGTTCTACTTGGCGCAGTGCGCGATCTATGTTGGCGCGGGATTTGCAATTGCCCTGGCGTGGACTGATGTCACTGGCGCAGCGCTCTTTGCTGCAAGCGTGCTGATTTGGGGCGTATTTCTGCGCACCGTCATCGTCTGGCACATCACTTGGAGCGTCAACAGTCTGACGCACATGTTTGGATATCGCAATCACGACACCGAAGAGCACAGCCAAAATAACTGGCTCGTGGCGTTGGTGGCGGCTGGCGAAGGCTGGCACAACAATCATCACGCTGATCCTGCGTGCTGCACCAATCAACACCGCTGGTGGGAGTTGGATGTGACGTACTGGGAACTGCGCGCGATGTCGCTGGTTGGACTCACGAGCAACCTATCGCCGCGCCGCGAGGTGCGCGCCGCGGAAGCAATTGCCGCGGCAGCAGCGCGGAACAAAGCGAAGTTGACGGATCCGGCTGCTGTGCCGGCCGGAAGCCGTGTTGACGCGAATGCGACGAAAGTCGGTGCGAGTGCCAGTGCCGCAGAGGCGGCGCAGGTGGGCGCTGCGCATTCAGGCTAAGAGCGCGATCGAGCAAACACCACGCATCACCGCCTTGCATGGCAACTGCGCATACACCTTGCGCGCAGCCGTTAATTATGAATCTGCGGGCTCTTCGGTGACCTGGGGTGGCCCGATGACCGCGCCACCCACGCGAACCATGTTTGATCCGCACTGCACGGCGATCTCAAAGTCAGACGTCATGCCCATGGAGAGAATGTCGAAACGCTCACCACCAGCGCCCACTTGACGAATGTCGTCATACAACTCGCGGCAGCGTTCGAACGTCGCGCGTGCGGCGTCGGCCCCTCCAGTCAGCGGCGCCATGCACATGAGACCACGTGGCCGAACATTGACCATCGTGTCAATCTGTGCCACCAAGTGCCGTGCGGCGCCGGGGGCAACGCCTTGCTTCGATGATTCGCCGCTGATGTTCACTTCCACCAGCACTTCGATTGGGGTTTCACGTCGCGCGGCGGCGATCTGAATTTCTTCTGCGAGGCGCAGGCTGTCGACCGAGTGAATGAGCCGGGTTGCCTCAACAGCCTTCTTGACCTTGTTGCGCTGCATGGTTCCGATCATGTGCCAGCGCACCGCGGGCGCTGTTCCACCAAGTTCGGCGTGGCGCGCGCGCCACTCATCAATCTGCGCGGTTCGTTGCAAGAGTTGTTGCACGCGGTTCTCTGCAAAGTCCACTTGGCCCAACTGCATGAGTTCGCGAATTTGTTCCACCGAACCGCTCTTGGAAACCACCACCAGCATGATGTCTTCTGGTCGACGGCCAGCAACCTTGGCGGCAGAAGCGATACGGGATTGCACATCCAGGTAGCGCTGCTTGAGGGTCGTGCCGTTCGCGTCCTGCGTTCCGGTGGTCATACACGGAGGATACGCGCGGGCGGCGGCGGGCTCGCCGGGTGGGTTGGTGCACCGCTCAGTAGAACCAATACCAGTACCGACGCCGGCGTGTCCGGACCGAAACCCATCCCCAGTGCACCGCCACCGAAATGAGGCCGATCGACAGGATGAAAAGCACGAGGCCGAGCGTGGCGCTGCCGCGGTCGGGACGGTCCATATCAAGCATCCACAGCAGTCTGTTTGGGCGACGCGGGAAGGGGAATGCAACAACCCGCCGCCCCCAGCGATCGCGGAGAAAGATCGAAACGATCAAACCAGGAACGACGAGCGCCACCAGCGCCTTTGCTGCTGCCTGCTCGTTCCATGCAAGGGTCACCAGCCAGATAGCCGCGGGGACGCCGATGACGACGATGCAGAGAGCCACGACCCAACTGCCAGGCGGCGGCGGTCCCGGATCGTCTTCCGGATCGCGGCCGCTGTACTTACGGAGAAGGTGTTCACCGATGTTCATGCGATAATTTCCTGTCGCACGGGGAGGGATGCTAGCGGTCGGCCGATGGCCGCTCCGTATCCTCCGGCGATGACCGCGAACGCCGGCGCACCCGCCACATCCACGCCACGCAATGTCCCCTGCATCCTCGTCATCCGAGATGGCTGGGGGATCAATCCGCACCCCACGGAGCGCGCGGCGGACGGAACGCGGCTGGGCAAAACGCCGGTGTGCGATCGATTAGAACGGGAGTGGCCGCACACATTAATCAAGACGTCTGGTGAAGATGTCGGGCTGCCCATCGAGAATGGCGAGCCAGTGATGGGCAACAGCGAGGTGGGGCATCAGAACATCGGCGCTGGTCGGATTGTTGACCAAGAGCTCATGCGAATCACGCGCGCAGTGCGCAGTGGTGAATTTGCGCGCAACGAGGGATTGGTTGCTGCGTGCGCGCATGCCAAGGGAACAACGGATGATGGTCAGACTCGCGCGCTGCACATCATGGGGTTGGTGAGTGGTGGGAAAGTGCACAGCGACTTTGTGCATCTTGAGGCGCTTGTGCAACTTGCAAAGTCACAAGGAGTCCCCAGTAATCGCGTATTTGTGCATGTGTTCACTGATGGACGTGACACGGCGCAACACAGTGGCCTTCCGTTCGTTGAACGGCTCGAAGAGTTGCTCGCTCACGCGGGCGGACGTATTGCGACGGTGATTGGCCGATATTGGGCCATGGACCGTGATTTCCGGTGGGATCGCGTGGAGCGCGCGTGGAATGCGATCATGAATCGTGCGGGAACGGTGTATGGAACCAATGCCGTGCAGGTGATGCGTGACTACTACGCAAAGCCGGTGTCGAGCAACATGTCGGGGGATGAATTCATTCCACCAACCAGAATTCTGCGCGATGCTGGTGTGCCAAAGGATGGCGATGCGGTGGTGTTCTTCAATTTCCGTGGTGACCGACCACGCGAACTCACTATGGCGTTTGTGTTGCCGGATGAAGCGTGGTCAAAGGTGAAGTCCGGCGGATTTGCGCGTGATCCGCGCCCACATGGTTTGCACTTCGTAACTATGACGGGGTACGAACAAGGCCTGCCGGTGCGGGTGGCGTTTGAGCGCCCAGCAAAGATGCCACACATCATGGGTGAGTGGATTTCTATCTTGGGTCTGACGCAGTTTCGGTGCGCGGAAACGGAGAAGTTCCCACATGTGACGTTCTTCTTCAACGACTATCGCGAGGAGCCATTTCCAGGGGAGCGCCGGACATTGATTCCGAGCCCAAAGGACGTAGAAACTTACGATCAGAAGCCAGAAATGAGCGCATACGGAGTGCGCGATGCGGTGTTGGGGCGCATTGCGGCTGCGGATTGCGAGTCATTCATAGTGGTGAACTTTGCAAATCCGGACATGGTGGGGCACACAGGAAATCTGCAAGCGGTGATCAAGGCGTGTGAGGTGGTGGATGAATGTGTGGGGCAGATTATGGA
>CAMDCW010000142.1 GCA_945890745.1 Phycisphaera mikurensis NBRC 102666 | reverse complement strand
GCCAGCACCTTTGGCGTGCTTGCAAGCGTGAGCCGTAAGTATGCGCATCGCATTCCGTTCATGGTGAAGTTGAATCACAACGAACTGCTCACTTACCCAAATGCCGCGCGCGAGATTCCATTCGGCAGCGTCCGCGAAGCGTGGAACCTTGGTGCATGCGCAGTGGGTGCCACCATCTACTTCGGTAGCGAAGACGCAACCAACGAGATCACGTACGTCTCGGAGATGTTCGAAGAAGCCCACGAATTAGGCATGTGCTGCTTCCTGTGGTGCTACCTGCGCAACGATGCGTTCAAGACCGGCGGCAAGGATTACCACCTGAGCGCAGACCTCACTGGTCAGGCGAATCACCTTGGTGTCACCATCAAGGCGGACGTCATCAAGCAGAAGCTCCCCGAACTCAACGGCGGATACACCGCCATGGGCACCGGCGGTTCCAGTTACGGCAAGTTTGACAAGCGCATCTACAGCGAACTCTCCTCCGATCATCCGATCGATCTGTGCCGCTACCAAGTGCTGAATTGCTACGCCGGTCGCGTTGGCCTCATTAACTCCGGCGGCGCAAGCGGCGAGAATGATCTTGCGGACGCGGTGAAGACCGCCGTCATCAATAAGCGCGCCGGTGGCCAAGGCTTGATCTCCGGTCGCAAGGCGTTCCAGCGCCCGATGCCGGAGGGCGTCAAGATTCTGAACGCCATTCAGGACGTCTACTTGGACGCAAAGGTCACCATCGCCTGAGTAGCTAGGTGCCCGGCACTACTGGCACCATCGGCACCAATTTCCGAATGCCTGCCACCACCCGTTGCCCGCGATGTGCATACGCCCTGACCGGCTTGCCGGGCGCGCCCGCCACGGCGCATGCATACGGCCAATTCACTGCCGATGAGCGCTGCCCGGAATGCGCGCTGCAGATTCCTGCCGGCGCCCATTGCCTGGTTGGTGGCGTCACCCCCGATGTTGTGGATGCGTCCGGCTCGCGCTCGCTGATGTCCATTGTTGGCGCCGGCGCACTGCTGATCGGTGGTCCGTTTTCGTGCATCTTGATCGGGGTGGTGTTAGTGAATGCCCTGCGCGGCACCACGCTTAGGGGCGGGGTACCGATGAGCGCACTGCAATCATGGACCATTGGCGGCGTGCCATTCGTCCTGGGTATCAGCTTTACTGCGTGGCTGATCTGGCGCACCTGGCGTCGCACCGGAACGGGAACCGACGGCGAACGCGCGGGCGCACGCATGCGGCGCGCGATGGTGGTTCCCGGCGGCGTGCATCTCTGGTCTGGCGAACCAACGCTCGATGCAAAGGCGCGCAGCCTGGCCGGCGGCGACGTGCGCGACGTGCGCGGTCGAAGGCACATTCCACTCTTTCGAAAGAAGGGCGCGGCGGAGACCGGAGCGATCGACTTCGTCACGCCCATCATCCTGTGGTCCGCTGGCGACGTGAAGCGGCAATCGAACATCACTGACGGCCGACTGGCGGGCACCATCTGGCTGGTCTTGCCACCCGGCGTGCCCGCCGACGTGATCGCCCGCGATATCGAGCGCACCCTGCGACAGCCCTCCGCCGATACGCCCGTTCACGTGGACATCACCAACGGCATGACATCGGTGCCAGCACCGACCGTGCATGGCGATCCGAATCACCTGGCGGTCCCTGAAGCGGTCACCGCCAGCACACCGGGCGATCGCCCCATCTGTCCGCGCTGTTCTTATGGATTGCCGGTTGATCAGCCAGGCCCGTGGTGGGAGCCACTCCCCGCGGCCGTCACCTGTCCCGAGTGCGCGTTGAGCATGCCGGCAGGCGCCGTGGTGGTCAACGGTTGGCAGAATGCATCACAAGCGCAGATCAAGCGGGGCGGATTGGGCAAGTGGATCATCATCGGCGGCGCGTTCTTCACGGTGTTACTTGCGGTTTCGATCGTCCTGATTGCCCGGCAGATCTCTGCTGTGTGGGGCGGCATCTTGCAAGTGGCCGCGTTCGTTGGATTTCCGTTTCTGATGGTTGCCGCCATTCGTTGGAACACCGGTGTCATCGCCCGGCCGCGCGTTCGCTTTCAGCGTGGCACGGAAACGTGGATCGCGGAGGCCGGCCAGTTGCGGATCGTCACGCGCGGCAAGCATGATGCCCGCGAGACAGTGATTCCCGCGCGCGGAATTTCCACGGTCACGTTTGGCCAGCATTTCGTCTCTGACAACTCCATACCATTGCAGACTGACAAGTTGAGTATGCGCGGTACAGCAGCGCAGCTTGGTCTTGCTGGCGAGCGGCACTTGTCGGTGCCGCTCCCCGCGGAAGTGGATCAAGAGAAGGTGGTTGCCAACATCAAGTCGGCGCTGGCATCTTCCGTGGCAACTTAAACGGATTTACGCGCCGCGCTCATCGCCGCGCGCATCGCCACGCTCATCTCCACCCCACACACGCTCGCGAATCCGCTGCGCTAACGCCTCCGCGCCGCCCTCTGGAATCGCGTTCAGCGTGATGCTCGCCAACTCCCTTCGGACTTGGTCGGATGCAATCAATCGCATGCGGCCGTTCTTCGGGCTCGGACCGATCGCGGCAATGTGCCCAGCCGGAATGTCGCGCGTGAACTCTGCCGTTGGCTTGGCTTTGATCGTGAAGTGTCGCTCTGTCACGCGGATTCCATGTGTACCGACGTCCCACCGGCACAGCGCCAACTCGCGACGGGCTGCGCGGCGGATCAGCCATATGGTGAGCGCGAGCATGATGGCGAACACCACCCAGCTCATGCCGCCAAACCAGATCAGCCAAGGCACTCCCGCGTTCGCGCCGCTCTGCCAACGTCCAACCGCTGTGATCGTCGATATCACCCCCCAGGCGAACGACAACATCAGCGGGATACAGAACAGCATGACGATCCCCACCCGCGGCGGCGGCCACGCCTGTTGTGCATAGAGCGATCCCTCGACCGCCAGCGGCGGCACGCCAGCGTGGCCATCGGTCGCATCTGCCACTGCGGCCCCATCATCACTTTCCGTTTCCGCCATACCGATCGTCCGCCGGATCGATCGCGCGATCGCGTCGCCGGCGTCGAGCACCGCCCTTGTCCGGTCACGGCCGGGTTGGCCGGGCTCACCCTTGGTATCGAGATAGATCATCACCGTGTGCATGTCCGCCCGCCGCCCGGTGGCGTCACGAAGCCAAACACTCGCCATCAACTGTGCTACCGCACGGTCGCCGCTGCGCCAGCGGTTCCAATGGTCCTGCGGGCTGTACACGCGGATGTTGCGAATGTCGGCGGCCTCGTGCCGGTATAGACCCGACAGGTGCGATTGCAGCCACGACACCTTAGCGTTGGCACCGTTGGTTGACGCGCCGACTTCAGCACCGCCGCCGACCGATCGCACGCCGGCGTCCGTCGTCTCGCCGCTGAACACCTCGAGCGCTCCCGGTACGCAAAGCCAGCGCCTATCCCAAGACGCCGGTGCTCTCCCGTCACTGCCTTCGACCGGCGTCCACTTCCGCCACGCCCCCCAGATGATGAAGCCCAATCCCACCAAAGACATCGCACTTATCGCGTTCCACACAGTGAATCCTGCGATTCCTTGCTGAACGAGCGCAGCCACACCTTGAAGTCCGATCACCAGGAAGTACCCGGATGGCGCGAGCGCAAGCAGTATCTGCCGCATCCGCCGCCGACTCGTCAGCGGCTGCGCGCCTTCTTCGGTGGAACTCCCCACCAAGATCCGTGCGCCCTTAGGAATCTCGAATGCGCACTCCGGGCAGCGCACATCTGCCGTGAACTCACCGAACTGATCTGCTGGCACCCCCGGCAGGGGACCAAGCGCGTAGTGACAGCGCAGGCAGTAGTGCATTTTTCCATCGTAACGGGATTACAGCTTCTGCGCCGCCCGCACCGGCTTGACCACCGTCATGGCGTCCTGCGTCCTGCGCATTTCCTCCGCCGCAGCGAAGTCTTCGCCGAAACGCACCAAGCGCAAGCTGTTGGCAATCACAAAGACGTACGCCGTCGCCTGATAGAACGGGGTCACCCAAATATCAATGCGACCAGTTGCCGCAAGCGCCAGTCCAACCAGCGCCAGCAACAGGCTCGCGCCAATATTCATCGCCACAATGCCCTTGGCCTTGCGCGCCAGTTCCAACAAGAACGGAATGCTGCGCAGATCATCATTCATCAACGCAACGCCTGCGCTGTTGGTTGCAATGTCACTACCGGAAAGGCCCATGGCCACGCCAACATCCGCGCTTGCCAACATCGGGCCGTCATTGATTCCGTCGCCCACTACCAGCGTGCGATTTCCCTTGCGGATCAGGTATTTCAATTCCTCGTGCTTCTCCTCAGGCAAGCACTCGGCTTCAATTGCATCGACGCCCACGGCTTCACCCACGCGCTTTGCAACACTCAGGCGGTCGCCCGTGAACATCACCACGCGGCGCACTCCAAGGCGCCGCAGTTCAGCCACCGTCTCCGCGGCGTTGCGACGCAACTTGTCCTCAAGGCCAACCGCACCCAAGTAACGATCGCCGAGCATCACGTGCACGCCGCTCATGCCTTCAAGCTTCTCTTCAACTGATTTCACCTGCGCCGCAGCGCCGGCGTTCAACTCTGCAATCCACATACCGCGCCCGGCAAACACCATGCCTGCTGGCGTTGATGCCTGCACGCCGCGACCAGGAATTTCCTTGTAGTCACTGACGGTAATCGGTGCAATGCGTGCTCGCGCCGCGGTATCCATGATGCTGCGCGCGAGCGGGTGATTTGAACTCTGCTCAGCATCCGCAGCCGCTTGCAACAACGCAGCGCCGTCCGCACCTTCAGCAGGCACCAAGCGGCTCACTGCAAACTTACCGGTGGTCAGCGTGCCCGTCTTGTCCATCACCACGGTGTCAACAGAGCCGGCAGCCTCAAGCGTGCTCGTCTGCTTCACCATGATTCCTAAGCGCGCCGCAGCAGCAAACGCCGCAACCATCGCCGTTGGATACGCAATCAGAAGCGCGCCCGGCGTGGTCACCACCAGCACAGTAATCGCACGCACCGCAGCGGCATCGCGCGTTGCCTGATCAGCACTCTTTGAAGTGAAGAACCACACCAGCCCGGCCACCATCAGCACTACCGGAACGTAATAATTGGAAAGCTTCTCAATGAGTTCCTGCCGCGCCGTCTTGGACTTCTCCGCCTCGCGAATCAGATTCTCAACCTTACCGATGGTGGTCTCGCCAGCAACAGCAGTCACATTGATATCAATCTGACCGGTGATGTTCGTGGTACCCGCATACACCTGTGTTCCAGGCAGCGCTTCCACCGGCACACTTTCACCAGTGAGCGAAGCCTGATTGATCGAAGTACTACCAACCGTCACCACGCCGTCAGCCGGCAGATTCTCGCCGGGGCGCACGCGCACCGTCATGCCCACGCGCACCTGCGCGAGCGGCATCTGTCGCTCCGTGCCATCAGCACCCACCGCGCGCGCTTCACCAGGAGTGAGTTCCACCAGTTCGCGAATCGCCCGTTGTGCACCCCACGCAGTGCGGCTCAGAATCAGTTCCGCAAGCCACAAGAAGAACGCAAGGAATCCGGCTTGCAGGAAGAAGTTGTTTGCCATGGCGGCCAGCACGGCCAAACTTGCCAGCGCGTTGCCACTGGGGCGACCTTCGCGCAGTTCGCGCACCGCGCCAGTGAAGAGCGGGGTGGCAACAATGATGGCGCCAATAGCGGCTGGGATCTGCGTGACATTCTCAGCAAAGTCAAAGAGCGAACGCCCAAGCCATGACACCAACAGCAACATGCCACCTGAGAGTGCCACTACCAATCGTCGTTCAAGTTGGCTGCCACCAGAGGCAAGCGCCTCGGCAGCGGAGGGGCGTCGGGGCTGCTGGTCAGCGGAATTCAAGCCAGCAAGAGGCGCAGGTGCAGTGCTCATGAAGGGAATAGTACGCCGCCACCGCCCGGTTGGGTCAATGCTGCAACCAGCCCATCACGCCACACATTTCAGGCTGAAATCGCGCTTATCCCACCCGCTCGGCGCCTGCTTCGCGCCCCATCAGGTCGCGGATGGCGTGAGCCGGGGTGGTGCCGTGAAAGAGAATCGATTCCACCGCGCGCACGATGGGCATATCCACCCCGTGTCGATCGGCAAGTGCAAGCAATGCGTGCGATGTCGCAACGCCCTCAACCACCGAGTGGGTTCGAGCCAAAAACTCGGCAAGCCCTTCGCCCCGTCCGATCGCTTCACCGCAGGAACGATTGCGCCCTTCGGGACTGAAACACGTGGTCGCAAGGTCGCCAACACCAGCGATTCCAAAGAACGTTTCCGGCCGCGCGCCGAGTGCCGAGCCAAGGCGAACGATTTCCGCCAGCCCACGTGCCAGCAACGCGCTCTTGGCATTGGAGCCAAGCCCTAACCCATCCACCATGCCGGCGGCAATCGCCACCACGTTCTTTGCAGCACCAGCAATCTCAACGCCCACCACATCGGAATTCGTATAGATGCGAAGCCACGGCAGTGAGAATGTCCGCTGCACACGTTCGGCAAGCGCTGCGTCCGTACTGGCACTCACCATAGTGGCTGGCAACCGCATCGCCAGTTCCGCCGCGATGGTTGGCCCACTCAGTACCGCCACGGGTCGCTCGCCGTGCGCCATCCGTGCAGCATCAGCAATCACCTGACTTGGTCGCAGCAGGGTCTCATCTTCGATCCCCTTGGTCACACTCACCACCGGAACATCACTGGCGAGATGCGCAGCGATCGGCTGCCACGCCGCCCGCACAAACTGCGTTGGAATAGCGCTCACCACCAGCGTTGCGCCGTCGAGCGCGCGCGCGCCGTCATGCTCAAATCGTACGGCTGGGTCAATCACCAACCCGGGCATCCGTGGCGAACGTCGCGTGCGCGCAAGTTCTTCAATCACCGCCGGAAATGGCCCCCAAACGCACACCGGTACGCCGCGCTCCGCCAGCATTGCCGCGAGCACCATGCCCATTTGGCCCTCGCCAACAATAGTCACACGTTCAGCGCGTGACAGCGCATCGGCATCATGTGCTCGCGCGCTTTGCTGGGTGCTGGCGTCATTCTTCGTCAAACTTCGCCTCCACTAATCGCAGCAGGGCGGACAGCGCTTTACTTGCGTCGGAACCATCGCAGGTGATCTCCAGTTCCGTGCCTTGCGTTGCAGCCAAGAGCAACATCTGCATGATGCTCTTGCCGTCCACGGTTTCATCGCCATCGGTCCGGCGCACGCGAACATCGCACTCAAATCCGTTCGCCGCATCAACAAACGCCATCGCCGGCCGCGCATGCAGCCCGAGGGAGTTCTGAATAGTGGTCAGTGCAGAGTTCAACATTCAACGCGACTGCGAAGCGGAGTCGGCCTCCTCAAGGAGACCCCACACTTCCGCCGG
>CAMDCW010000141.1 GCA_945890745.1 Phycisphaera mikurensis NBRC 102666 | reverse complement strand
TCAATGGCCAGGATGCCGTGCAGGTCGGACATGCATTTGAGCCTACGCCGTGTTCAGTAACGGCGCGTAATCCGCGCGCGGCGGTTCGAGCAATGTTGGTTGAGTCTGCGCACACGCTGCGATAGACTCCCGGATCTTCAGGACAGGTGTCCGAGTGGTCGAAGGAGCAGCATTGGAAATGCTGTATACGGGCAACCGTATCGTGGGTTCGAATCCCACCCTGTCCGCCTGAAACAAGCGGGAGACGACCGATTGGTCGTCTCCCGCTGTTGTTTTTAGCATGTAGAGCGAGTGTCGCCGCTTTAGTTACTGCGTCGACGGCGTCCGTTCAGACCCATGAGCGCAAATGCGGCCATGGCACCCGGTGCGGGAATGGCGCCCCAAGTGAATTGCACTTGGGACTGCGCTGGCATGGAATTGGCGATGTAGTCGCTGTTGAACTCGTAGTTCCCGGCAGCCAAGAGGAAGGTCGAAGTACCGCTGGGGGTTTGGCCGAAATCACCACCCACCGAACTGAATACGCCACTGTTGAAGGCCAAGCTGTGCGCTACGGCAGCGCCGGGCACGTTCTTCACACTCCAACTACCCACGCGATTGGTTTTGGTCCAGTTCCATGTGACGGTCAGCATCACTGCTTCATTGAAGCTATAGAGGGCGGAAGCGTTGCCCTCGCCATCAACGCCACCGTTGACGGCCATGGCCGAATTCATGGTGATGCTGGTAGCCGCCGTGGTGAGGGTGGAGGTCACATTCCCGTAGGTACCAGTGGCGAGTTCAGCGGTGATGGCACCATAGGAGGCTCCAAAGGCGGCGGCCTCTTGGTTTGGGGTGCTGTAGATCTTGGCATCGGCTGTGTAGAGGTCGATGCCAGCAAAGGCAGGGCACGATGCCACTGCGACGCAGGTCAGGGGGAGCAGGGGTCGAAATAACATTATGTTCTTGTCTCTAAGGGAGTTAAGGCGAACTACTACGTGAGAACGACTGTGACGCCGACAAGGGTCGGGTCTACTAAATAGACGTAAAAAATCACTCATTTGGATCATCGACCTGCCCCAATTACGACATTCTGGAGAGAATTGTTAATTATGGGATCTATTTGTCGCCATCGATTCACCCGCGTTCATTGCCTGGTTCTGCCGCCATCGGTGCTGTTTGCGGTGACAGCTGCCCAGGCGCAGGTGATCAGCGCACAGTCCGCAGCGACGCTCAACCCGGCAGACTTCCGCGGCAGTACCCGCCTGCAGTACGGACTGACGCAGCCGCAGACATACCAGGGGGCGATTCTTGGTGGTGCTCGCATCAACACGGACCAACAGGCGGTGATAGCGACTGAGGGCGGATTTACCGCAAGCACCAATCCCTCATTTTGGAGTCAGACCGCAGGTAATGCATTCCAGTTGTCATACACCGCGTCCACACAGACGCTGACCATGCGCGTCTTGCGTCCGTCAGGCGCTCAGCAGTTCTCGATCAGCGACATCGTGGACCTCACCGGAGCTGGTGGTCTGAATCTTGATTTCACAGCCCTCAACCTATCTACCTTTGGTGGAATCCAGTTGACGTCGGCTGGCCAGACAATAGCCCTGGGACCAAACGGTCTTCCGTGGAGTGGCACCGACTTGGCGCGCTCCACGCTCACTGGCTGGAATCTCGGCGCAGATTGGAGCATGACCGGATCGGTACTGCTCCTCGCCGGCGGAGACGCTGTACCGCGCCTGCAGGGGGACATCTTGCAGCCGGGGCTTGCGTACCAACTCAGTCACGTCAGTGGTGATCCTCGGCAGCAGGTTTACAACTACGGAATCATTTCCGACATGGTTGTGTCGGATACGGACTTCCTGCAATCGACCTTCGGCGGTACTGACGGCATCATTGAAGCCGACATCAGTTCCGCGGCAGCGGTGACCTTTGATATTGCAAGTAATCAGCAGTATTCGGGCAGCATCACTGACCTGACTACCAGCCTGGTTGCAAGCGAGTACCGCGGTACTGCCAGCCTAGTGAAGCGCGGCGTTGGAACGCTCACCTTGACTGAGGCAAGCACGTATTCCGGTGACACCACGATTGCAGACGGAGCGCTTGCAATCAGTTCCAGTGATCAACTTGGAGCGGGCGAGATCATCTTCGGCGACGGGTCAGGAGCGGGAACCCCCATCCTTGCAGTTGACCTTGGCGGCGGTACTGAAACACTGACGCGCGATGTTCGGACCAACAACGCTGATGTCACGCTTGACATTGCGCCTGGAACGCTGACGGTTGCAGGCACGATCTTTGATGTCGGCACCAATGACGTGGTGAAGCTCGGAGCGGGCACGTTGGTACTCAATCTTGCAGGTAGTTACGGCGGAACACTTGATGTGCAAGACGGAACGGTTGCTGTCGGCGGTACGGGTGCCGTTGGCGATGCCGGAATTCGCATCGGTGCTGCATCGGTGCGCTTTGATATCGACTTCGCCAGCAGCACTGGCCAAGATCTGGCAGTGGTTGGCGATGCGTTGGTGTTCAGCGATACCGGTCGCACGCTTGAGTGGAACACGGCTATCACATCGTCCGCGAGCGATTCCTTGGAAGTACGCGGCCTCACCATGAATTTCAACGGTGATGCATCCGCGCTGTTGGGTGGACTGGACATCAACGACACGGAATTCACCATGGATGGCAGGACCATCGGTAGTTCGGTGACTGCCCGCGGCGGATCGTTTCTCAATGCCACCGGGGTCATCAATGGCGATCTCGGGATCGATGACGCAACGTTGATCGCCAGTGGTGGTGATCCGAGTCGAGCCGGCACACTGAATGTCAATGGCAACCTCTCACTCGCCGCCGCCGCAACACTGCAGGCGAACCTGTTCTTGACGGAGAGTGCGCCGGATCAGCGTGAGTCTGATCGGGTGGTGGTTACCGGGAGCGCTGCCATGAATGGCGCACTTGTTGCGGTGCGTAACTCAGATCTCGCCCCGGGCGTCCTGGTTCCTGGTGCCGGCGTCACTAAGACGTGGCGCCTGATTTCATCGCCGGGTGCTGGTAGCGGTGAATTCACGTCGGCAATGCTGTTGCTCTTTGATCCAGGCACTGGCGACACCGAAGCGCTTACGTTGGCAGTGAATGGTTCAGTCAACTATGGCACCGCACGTATCACCACGGTGTTCGATGCGACTGGGGCCACCATTTCCGTGACGGGCTTGGATGTTCCCCCGGACGAGTTGTTCCAGACGCCGTGCGGCACGGTCACCGGTGAGGAAATCAATGAGTTGTATGACCGTCTCCGCCTTGTGCAGGCCGTCGGCAACACTGATGCAAGTGATATCGCAAGCCGCTTCCTTCTCCTTGTACAGCCAGAAGAGCTGCCGGCAAGTTACGCCGCCACTCAACAGCGCAACCCCTACGCCACGCCGAGCGTGGTCATGGACTCCAACTTCATGGCTGGTCAGACCGCCATGCTTCGCTTGATGCAGATGCGCGACGGCGCCATTGGTTCGGCAGCCGTCAAGGCCGCCGATGCCAGTGGTGGTCAGGCGCCGCAAGTGCAAGAAGGATTCGGCGCGCCGCTCAACGGTCCAACCCCTGATGAGGGCGCGCGTGCGTGGACCCGTGGCTACGGATTCTGGGAAAATGTTGACGGCGACCCGTGCACCGATTGCGGCTATGACGCATCGATCGGTGCGGCGCTGGTGGGTATGGACTGGGCCGTTGACAGCGGCGGCATCATTGGTGGTTTCGCCGGTCTTGGACCAGGCCAGATCACCATGGATACCGCCTATGGATCGCAGTATGAAAATGTGACCACGGTGATGGCTGGCATCTACGGAAGCTGGGTGCCCGCGGGTGGTGGTAGTTACATCTCTGGCTTCGGTATGGGTGGCTACAACGACATCAATCGAACGCGCAACGTCGAAATTGAAACGATCGGTCTGAACCGCACCGCCACATCCTCGAACGACGCATGGTCGCTTTCCTTTGGTGGCGAAGCGGGATTGAATCTCAAGGTGAATGATGAGACCACGTTGCAGCCATATGTTGGCATCGCATGGGCTCAGTACTGGGGCGGTTCATACAACGAAGACGGCGCCGAAAGTTTGAATCTTCAGGTTGACTCACAGAGTGCCAATCAGTGGCAACCCACGATCGGTACGCGCTTGCTGCAGGAGTTCAAGATTGGTAGCGACATTCTGACGCCGTTCATCGGTGCGGGTTTCGTTGCGCAGATTCCGGTTGGCTCTGGATGGACGCCTACGTACACCAGTGATTTCAATCTTGGCGAACCGACCAAGATGGCTAGTTCGCCAGAAGATCGGTACGGCGCAAACTTCCAAGCGGGCATTGAATTTGCGACGATCAAGGGCGTGACCGCGTACATCGCATTCGACGGCGCAGCAATGACGGACAAGCAGCGGTACGGCGGGCAGGTTGGTTTGTTGGTGCCGTTCTGAGCAGATGTTGCGTGGGTTATCTGCGGTTCGCGATGGGCGCGAGGCGTGGTGGTTGCCGTTACACTTCTGGATTACGCGGGCTGTAGCGCAGTTTGGTAGCGCGTTTGACTGGGGGTCAAAAGGTCGTGGGTTCAAATCCCGCCAGCCCGACTCCTCACTCCAAAGCGGAAGGCCCAAGCGCCTTCCGCTTTGTCGTTCCGGGGTCGGTCTGGGCGCCGCAGCTGTGCTGCGTCGCTGCGTTCTGACGCTGCGCGTCAGCCCGCGCGTGAGTTGGCGCCCGCGTTGCGGGCGTCAAATCCTGGGCGTGGCTGCGCCGTCAATTCGCGCACACGCCCCAGCCGGCGAGCACGATGCCGAGGTCCGCGCCGTTCACCTGTCCGTCGCCGTTGAGGTCGGCGGCGCAGCTGCCCGTGCCGCACGTACCCCAGCCCGCGAGCAGGATGCCCAGGTCCGCGCCGTTCACGATGCCGTCGCCGAAGAGGTCGGCGATGCATGGCGGCGTGCCGGGCACCACCACGACGTCCGCAAGGTTTGACACGCTGCCGCCGATCGTCGCCGCACGCGTGTAGACCTTGAACCCGTTGGTCACGAGCGTCGCGCCGGCGGGAACCACCAGGGAATTCACGTAGATGGCCTCGTTCCCCGCGCCCGGCGCGTTGTCGTGCGCGTCCACCAGGTGCACCGTGGCGCCGGCCCGGATACGCAGCGCGCCGAGCAGGAAATTCGAAGTCGAGAATCCGGCATTCACCGGGCCGAGGTCCGCCGCGATCACCTCCACGGCCTGCGTCGGCGCGTCGCTGATTCCCGTCAGCTCAAGCGTCGCCTGGTCCATCACGAAGCGCGACGCATCGTCGATGGCCACATCGAAGTCGCCGCCCACGCGCAGCCACCACACGGGGTCCGGCAGCACGATCGACGAGGACGCCGACACCACGTAGTCGCCGCCGATCGAGTACCCGTCGCCGGGGGTCGGGGGAAGCAGGCCATTGTTGAAATCGCCCGTCATGGTGCCCGTGTTCGTCAGCGAGCCGTAGATGTACAGGATGCCGCGCTGGATCACCGTGGACCCGGCGTTGGTGTAGTTGGCGAAGACGTCCGTGTCGCCCGCCACGCGGTGCTGGCCGCCCACCGCGGTCGAGACCGTCTCCGCCAGCAGCGGACCCTGCAGGTAGCACACGCCGCCCGATTGGCTCGCGAGTGCCTGGTTCACCAGCACCGTGCTGTTGCGCTGCAGGAACTGGCCGCCGGAAGACACGGAAAGTTGCTCGAAGGTCAGCGTGCCCGCGCTCGGTGCGACCAGCTTGCCGGCCACCGTGAGACCAGCGGCGGCCACGTCCGGCGACTTCTCGAACACCGTGCCCGTGGCCACCTGCATCAGCGCAGTCGACGAGAGCGTGAGCGGCTCGAGACCAACGAAGGTGAAGCGCCTCGAGGAGGCATCGATGATGCCGCCGGCCTCCGCGAACGCCGGTGCGCCCGCGAGCAGCCGGTCGCCTGAAAAGCCCGCGGAGATCGCGGACACAAGGCTGTCGTGGCCCGTATTCCGGGTGGCATTGAAGACGCGGTAGTTGCCGAAGATGCGGACGCTGCCTTGGTCGGCGTTCGCGCCCACGTCGTCGCCCGCCATTCCCACTGCGAGCGTGTCGCCCGACAGCGCGAAATTAAATCCAAACTGGTCACTCGCCGCGCCGTCAGAAGTAGTCAACGCGGCCTGCGCGCTCCACGACGTGCCGCTGCGGACAAACACCCGCACGCTGCCTTGGTTGGCGTTCGCGCCCACGTCGTCGAACGGCACTCCCACCGCGAGCGTGTCACCGGACAGCGAGACCGAAGATCCAAACTGGTCACTCGCCGCGCCATCAGAGGCAGTCAACGTCGCCTGCACGCTCCACGAGGTGCCGCTGCGGACAAACACCCGCACGCTGCCTTGGTTGGCGTTCGCACCCACGTTGTCGAACGGCACTCCCACCGCGAGCGTGTCACCGGACAGCGAGACCGAAGATCCAAAATAGTCAAACTCCGCGCCGTCAGAGGCAGTCAACGTGGCCTGCGCGCTCCACGACGTGCCGCTGCGGACAAACACCCGCACGCTCCCTTGGTCGTCGTTCACGCCCAGGAGGTCGAACGGCACTCCCACCGCGAGCGTGTCACCGGACAGCGACACCGAAGCTCCAAACTTGTCACCCGCCGCGCCATCAGAGGCAGTCAACGTCGCCTGCGGGCTCCACGACGTGCCGCTGCGGACAAACACCCGGACGCTGCCTTGGTCGAGGTTCGTGCCCACGTCGTCGATCGACACTCCCACCGCGAGCGTGTCACCGGACAGCGAGACTTCATTTCCGAAAAAGTCGCCCGCCACACCGTCAGCGGCAGTCAACGTCGCCTGCTCGCTCCACGACGTGCCGCTGCGGACAAACACCCGCACGCTCCCTTGGTCGAAGTTCGCACCCACATTGTCGGTCGGCACTCCCACCGCGAGCGTGTCACCGGACAGCGAGATCGAAAATCCAAACTGGTCACTCGCCGCGCCGTCAGAGGCAGTCAACGTCGCCTGCAAATTCCACGACGTGCCGCTGCGTACGAACACCCGCACGCTCCCTTGGTCGGTGTTCGCGCCCACGTTGTCCAACGGCAGTCCCACGGCGAGCGTGTCACCGGACAGCGAGACCGAATCTCCAAACACGTCATTCGCCACACCATCGGCCGCCAGCACCGTCGCAAGCTCGGGATACAGGTCGTTCAACGTCTGCGCCTGCACAGACGGCGCAAGCAACATTGAGACGAGCGCAAGTGCGGCGGTCAGCAACGAGCGGTGGATCGGGTTCTTCATCGGGTGATTTCTCAGTGGTCCAGGCCGCCCCTCGAGCCCCGAACGCACGCGCGCCCAGCGTCCCGACGACCTGCGAAACCGGAAGGTTACCCCCCCCTCGGACAATTCCGACAAATTCTCCGATTCCGCGGCGAGTCCGCGGACTGCCGCCGGCGGGCGGGCCCTCGCCGTTGG
>CAMDCW010000140.1 GCA_945890745.1 Phycisphaera mikurensis NBRC 102666 | reverse complement strand
AAACCGTAACCAGAATTGATTCGGAGCATATGAACATGAGTAAGCGTCGTCGTCGTAAAGGTGGTCCCGGTGGTCCTGGTGGTGGAGGCGGCGGTGGTGGTGGCGGTGGTCGACACCATCACGGCGGTGGCAATCATCACAACCATCACGCGTACGACCAATCAAACGGCATCGTGCCCACGGATGAGCAGCTTGACTTAGAACTTGCCGAGTTTGAAAAGGAATGGAAAGGCAAGTTTGAGGTAGCCAAGAAGGACACCCTCAGCCTCTCCGCACTTCAGAAGATGAGCGGCGATGACCTTGTCAAGCTCGCTAAGAAGGAAGGCCTTGAAGAACAACTTGCGCTTCCTCGCCAGCAACTGGTCTTTGAAGTACTGCGCGCCCGCGCTCAGAAGCAAGGGCTCATGCTCGCCGAGGGCACCTTGGAAATTCTGCACGACGGCTACGGATTCCTCCGCAGCGCTGAATACAGCTACCAGCCATCACCCGATGATGTCTATGTTTCGCCAAGCCAGATTCGTCGCTTTGGTCTCCGAAAGGGCCACGTCATCAATGGCGTGATTCGCCCTCCAAAGGACGAGGAAACCTACTTCGCGCTCTTGCGCGTTGAGAGCGTCAACGGCCGTGACCCGAAGACCGTGCATGACTTGCCAGTCTTTGAGAACCTCACTCCGCTGCACCCAAACAAGCGTATTCACTTGGAGATTCTCTCCGAGCCAACACGCATTGAAACGCGCGTCATTGAGATGGTCACGCCGCTCGGCTTCGGCCAGCGCGCACTGATCGTTGCTCCGCCGCGCACCGGTAAGACCGTCATCCTGCAGCAGATTGCCAACGCAATCACCACTAATCACCCGGATGTTCACGTGATCGTGCTGCTGGTTGACGAACGCCCCGAAGAAGTCACCGACTTCCGCCGCAACACCAAGGGCAAGGCTGAAGTGGTTGCTAGCACCTTTGATGAAGAAGCATCACGCCACATTCAAGTGGCCGAGATGGTTTCCGAGAAGGCCCGCCGCATGGTGGAGTTTGGCGACCATGTAGTGATCCTGCTCGACAGCATCACGCGTCTTGCGCGCGGTTACAACAACGCCATGCCTGGTTCCGGCAAGATTGGCTCGGGCGGCGTGGATAACGCAGCGCTCATCAAGCCGAAGAAGTTCTTTGGTAGTGCACGAAACATCGAGAATGGTGGCTCGCTCACCATTCTTGGCACCGCGCTGGTGGACACTGGCTCGCGCGCTGATGAAGTGATCTTTGAGGAATTCAAGGGCACCGGCAACGCCGAATTGCACCTTGACCGCAAGCTCATGGAGAAGCGCATCTACCCAGCTATCAACATCGCCGCCAGTGGCACGCGCCGCGAGGAATTGTTGATGGACAAGAAGGAACACGATCTCATCGTGCGCCTGCGCAAGGTGGTCAGTGACATGAATACGGTGGAAGCCATGGAGCTCCTCCGCAGCCGCGTTGCCAAGACCAAGTCCAACGCAGAATTCTTGATGACCATGGCATTGAGCTAAGCACCGACTTTATGAATGGGCCCTGGCGCCCTGAATTCCTGCGCAGAATGAACGCGTGGGAATCTCGGCAACAGATTCCCCGTGTTACTCCGTATAGGTCTGTGCATTCACTGTGATACTGGCCACTTCCGCGACGGCATATTCCGCACGAGGCATCAGCATGCAGCAATCATTGGCACCTCACTCCATCCGCGCTCTGCACTCAACACGCACCCGGCAACTCAGCCGCGGCGTGACACTGGTAGAGATCATGGTGGTCGTTGCGATCATCGCCGCACTCATTGGCATCTTGTTGCCAGCACTGGGCATCGTCAAGCGCAACGCGCAGTTGGTGACCAGCCAAAGCAACCTGCGCACCATCGGTTCGCTGATGACCATGTATTCGCTTGATAGCCGCGATTACATCGTTCCCAGCCAGTTTGACTACAGCGGCCCGTTTGCCAAGACGCAGGTGCGTAGTTCGTCACCCGCCGGCGCTAACCCAAATATCGGGCAACTGTTCAAGGGCACCTGGACCGACATTCTCTGGACGGTCGGCAAATTTGGACCTCTGCTTCCAAATGCCAGCGACTCGCCAAGCCCCACGTGGGACTATCGCTACGACTCGCCTGACTACTGGGCGTACACCAATCCAGACATGGTGGAATCCAACCCCTTCCGATCGAAGGTGGAGATTCTCAAGCCGCTTTCCGCTGACCCAGCAGAGATCGCGCGCCCGTTTGGAAACGGCGCCGGCATTCGTGAGAAGGGCCAGCCCGGCTACTTCGCCGCGAACGACTTCTTTGACTCGCGTCCCAACACCAACACCAACGTCAGCAACTGGTACACGAACGCCATGATTCGATATCCCGGGATGTCGATCTACGCGGTCGACAGTCGCGCTGGTGAGACCATTCCGCTTCCCACCACGGCACCGAATGCGTGGACCCCAGGGAACGCCGAGTGCGAGGTGGAATTCCGATACGTTGGTGACGCATGCTGCATGTTGTTCTTGGACGCGCACGTCACCAATTCATCCAAGTGGATCGACGCTGCAGACATGGTCAACAACCGACAAATGCGCGTTGAGCGCCTTGATCAGCGGAACTAAGCAGTCTTTATTGGACAGGTAGTGCAGGGGGATTGCACGGGGCCAGAGCTGCCCTACAAGCTCCCCGAATCCGGCGCGCCGGCACCACCAACTCACTTGACTGCCCGCCCAATTCCGGTAGGATTCTTGACTCGCCGCTCGTAACCCGGGCGGCGTTGTCATCGTCAGCCACCGTAGCTCAGTGGTAGAGCACACCCTTGGTAAGGGTGAGGTCGAGGGTTCAAATCCCTTCGGCGGCTTTGGGTACGACGGGCGCGGCCGCTCCTGTCACCCTCGTCCAGATCGCGCGGCCAGCATCTCAGGCGCTCCGCGCGCACACACCTTCTTCTCGGAGTAATCACAGTCATGGCTAAGGCAACATTCAACCGCACCAAGCCGCACGTCAACGTCGGCACCATCGGCCACGTCGACCACGGCAAGACGACGCTGACCGCAGCTATCACGGCTGTTCAGTCTGCTAAGGGTCTCTGCGCTCCGGTCGCTTACGACCAGGTCGCGAAGGCATCTGAGTCGGAAGGCCGTCGCGATCCAACCAAGATCGTCACCATCGCCACCTCGCACGTTGAGTACGAGACCGAAAACCGCCATTACGCACACGTTGACTGCCCAGGCCACGCCGATTATGTGAAGAACATGATCACCGGTGCTGCGCAGATGGACGGCGCGATCCTGGTTGTCTCCGCTTCCGACGGCCCGATGCCGCAGACGCGCGAGCACATCCTCCTCGCCGGCCAGGTCGGCGTGCCGAAGATCGTTGTCTTCCTGAACAAGGTTGACCTGGTTGACGATCCAGAACTGCTCGACCTCATCGAGATCGAAGTTCGTGAACTGCTCACCAAGTACGGCTTCCCTGGCGATGACACGCCGGTGGTTCGTGGCGCAGCCTTCCCGGCTCTCACCAACCCGAAGGACCCAGCAGCAGCTGAGTGCATCACCAAGCTCATGGAAGCTATCGATAGCTACATCCCAGAGCCGCAGCGCGAAGTCGACAAGCCGTTCCTCATGAGCGTTGAAGACGTCTTCAGCATCAAGGGCCGCGGAACCGTGGCAACGGGTCGTATTGAGCGTGGCATCGTCAAGGTTGGCGACGAAATCGAAATCGTCGGACTTCGTCCGTCGGCCAAGTCCGTCGTCACCGGCGTCGAGATGTTCCAGAAGACCCTCGACCAGGGCATCGCAGGCGACAACGTCGGCTGCTTGCTCCGTGGCGTTGAGAAGACGGACATCGAGCGCGGACAGGTGCTGTGCAAGCCCGGTTCGATCAAGCCGCACACCAAGTTCGACGCGCAGGTCTACGTGCTCACCGAGAAGGAAGGTGGTCGCAAGACTCCGTTCTTCAAGGGCTACAAGCCGCAGTTCTACTTCCGCACCACTGACATCACTGGTCAGATCGCGGACCTGCAGGGCGTTGAGATGTGCATGCCTGGCGACAACGTCACCATGACCGTTGACCTTGGCGATAAGGGCGTCGCAATGACCGAAGGTGTTCGCTTCGCAGTTCGCGAAGGCGGTCGCACCGTCGGTTCGGGCGTCGTTACGAAGATCCTCGTCTGACATATCAGCCGACTGGATTGATTGGAATTGACTGATTCGCTCTCCGAGCCCGCCGCATGAAGTTGCATGCAACCAATGCGGCGGGCTTCGGAAGAGCGTGAGCGGCTTCGAAAGGAGCCCAGAAACGAGGACTGAACGATGGCTAAGCGAGCAACTGACCGTGAATACGTCTGGCTTCAATGCACAGAGACTGGCGACCTGAACTACCGGACGGAAATCCGCGTAAAGGGTGGCATCTCTGAGAAGGTGAAGGCCGGCTTCATGAAGTACAGCCCGCGTCTGCGCAAGCACACGCTGCACAAAATCAAGCGCAAGTAATCACACCGCGCACACGACACATACGCCGGTAGCTCAATTGGCAGAGCAGCGGATTCCAAATCCGCAGGTTGAGTGTTCAAGTCACTCCCGGCGTGTTCCGTAACGGAAGGAAGCAACTATGGCATCAGAAGCCATCTACAAGAGTGGGCAGGGGTATTGGACGCGGATGGTCTCTGCATCCGCCGCCGGTCTACTGCTCGCGCAAGGCACATTTTGGATGTGGTCCAAGGTCGGCGCAGGCGCCGTGGGCACCACCAAGTACGTGGCCGCCGCGTTGGCATTGGTGTTCTTGGGCGCTGCTGGCTCGGGCATCTTCTGGGCCTTGGGGCGCAACCCGCGCACCGTTGACTTTCTGATCGCCACCGAAGGCGAGATGAAGAAGGTCAATTGGTCTACCCGTCGCGAGGTAGTCAATTCAACCGGCGTCGTGATCTTCACGATGCTCGTCATCGCGATCTTCTGCTTCTTGTGCGACCGCGGATTTGCCTGGACTTTCCTGCAAATCGGTGTGCTCGACAACAGCGTGCTTGAAACCGAATGAGCGCGCCCATCAACGGCGCGCAGAGGCATAACTGATGGACATCACAAACGAAACCCACGACCACGCTGAATCCGGTGCAGACGCGCACACCACGCGCACCGACGGCGGCAAGACACTCGCCCGCGGTCGTGATGCTCTTGCGAAAAGCGCTGGTCCCCGATTGGCAGACTTTGGCGTTGAGACAGGCAAGGCTCTTGAGCCAAACCGTCGCGGCAAGAAGGCCGCCGAAGTAGCGACCGCCACGCCAGAGGATGATTCTGAACTCCCGATGTTCCGGGACGGCTTCAACTGGTTCGTGCTCCGCGTTGCCTCCAACAAGGAGGATTCGGTCCGCAGCACGCTCTTGCGCAAGGTGCAGATCGAAGGCCTGGAGAAGGCTGTTGGGCGCATCATGGTGCCCACCGAGAAGACCAAGACCCTCAAGGGTGGCAAGCAGAAGATCACTGAAACAAAGCTCTATCCGGGCTATGTGTTCGTGGAAATGCGCTTGGAAGCTGACGGACGCATCCCACAGGACGTGTTCTTCTTGATCAAGGAAACCACGGGCGTCGGCGACTTCGTCGGCACCGCTGGTCGACCCACGCCGATGGGCCCTGCCGAGGTGGAGAAGATGCTGTTCGACAGCCGTCCCGCCGAGCAGATGCCACAGGTCAAGATGGACTTCGCCGCTGGCGACGCCGTCACCATCAAGGAAGGCCCGTTCCAGAACTACGAAGGAACGGTCGAGAGCACCTTGCCCGACAAGGGAATCGTTCGTGTCCTGGTCACGATCTTCGGCCGGCAGGTTCCGGTCGACGTCGAGTACTGGCAGGTTGCGAAGGCTGGCACCTAAGTACGCGGGCAGAGCGCAATACGGTGGCTAGACTGCGTGCATGGCAACGATTTCCACGGATCGGATCTCGACCGCGCATGACGGACTCCGCGCGTTCACTCGCACTCTTTCTATCGGTATGGCCGCAGCATCAGTGATGCTTGTGAGCGGGTGCTCTGCACCGCGAACATGGCCTTCCGTTTCAGGTAGCCCCGGCATCTCTGCTGACACGCCTCCGCTTCCGCAAGTGGTGGTGTCGGCATTGAAGTATGCGCATCAGGAAATTGCCAAGGACACGCCGCTGGTTTACAACCTGCCGGCAGAGATCAATCTTGGCGCATGGAAGACCTTTGAGCGCGACCTTGCGCCAGCGAAGGCCATGTGCCCGGGTGACACGCATGTGTGGACAGTGCGGCAGGCACGCATTGATGGCAGCAAGGCGCAGGTAGATATTGAGTATCCATCGCGCGATGGTTTCTATCAAACAGTCACCGTGCACATGCAGGGCGCTACTGGTGGATTTGATTACAAGCCGGCGTTTCTGCAGTACTGGAAGGTTCCTGTGAAGGACCCAGTGTGTCAGCAGCCGCTTGCGGTGGTTGAGCGTCTCTGTGGCGCTGCAGCAGCAGAGGCGTTGCGTGCGCAGCGTGTGGCAGCATTGCCGCCAGGCGCAGTATTGAGCACAGCACCTGATGGCATCAGCGGCCCGGGCGGAATGAATCCGCAGCCCGTGACGCCAGCAAACGGTGCCGTTCCTCCGAAGGCTGTTCCTGCGGGAGCCGCTGAGGAGCCTTCGAAGTGACGGTTGCTGGTCTCGCTGCTGCACGCGAGATCGCCAAGGACATCAAGCTTTCGCACTCCGTGTTTGCGCTGCCATTTGCGCTCTTAGGAGCGTTTGTTGCATTGCCACAGGGGCCGATCGATTGGCGCGCGTTGTTGCTTTCCGCGCTCCTGGTAGTTGGATGCATGGTGAGCGCGCGCACGGCAGCGATGGTGGCGAATCGATTGCTTGACCGAGGAATTGATGCGCGCAATCCGCGCACGGTTTCGCGCGCCTTGCCGGCCGGGCGCGTGGCAGTGTGGCAAGTGCGCGTGGCGCTGCTGGCGGCATCGGCGGCGTTCGTCATGTTGTGTGGAATGTTTGGCGTGCTACAGAACAATTGGTGGCCATTGGCGCTGGCGTTACCGGTGTTGTTCTGGATTTGTTCATACGGATTATTTAAGCGATTCACCATGCTCTGCCATGTGTGGCTGGGCGCAAGTTTGGCGATGAGCCCAGTGGCAGCGGCTATCGCAGTGCGGTCCGCCGCAGTGTTTGAGCCGGGGCCATGGCTCCTTGCGGGCGCGGTCCTGTTCTGGGTGGCTGGCTTTGATGTTCTGTATGCCATGCAGGATGTTGAAGTGGACGTTCGTGATGGACTACACAGCATGCCAGCGCGCATGGGAGTTCGGCGCGCAAATTGGGCGTCGCGAGCGATGCACGTGTTGTCAGTGCTGCTCTTAGTTGCGTTCTGGCGTGCCGAACCAGCGTTATGCAGCGGTGTTGGATTTGCTGCAGCCATTGCGCTTGCGGCAGTGGTGATTGCATCTGAGCACGTGCTGCTTGCTCGGGCTGGCGCGGTGGGAATTGC
>CAMDCW010000139.1 GCA_945890745.1 Phycisphaera mikurensis NBRC 102666 | reverse complement strand
AGGAAGAGGATTCCTGCCCCACTGCGCGGCAAGAATTCCGGTGGATACCAACGAGAAACACCGCCGCCATCCTCCAAGTGCTCTGGCACCGGTAGCCCGCGCAGGTCAGTTGGCGCTAGCTGACTGACGCGAATATCAATGAAGTCAAGACCAGCCTGCTGCGCTGCCTGCGCAACGATGCTTGACTTGCCAACGCCAGGGGCGCCCCAAATCATGAGGCTGATGCGAACTTCATTGGCGACAATGGACGAGAGGTACGCGAGTAATTCAGACGGATTCATGTGACGGTGCCTTTCAAGCGTGAGTAGTGATTCCAAAGCGCGTGCGCGACAAACAACAACCAACCGCCCGCAACGAGCGGGCGATTCTGGAGAGCGCATGCAGAAACTGGATGAACACCACGCGAGACCTTGAGCGCCGATGGCGAAAGATGCCACCAGCCAAGGCGCGGATCCGCCGGATGTACGCGGCACAATGAAGTGCGCGCGCCATTCCGGCGGACCCGCGGGCTATGCGATCAGTAGCGGAAACGGCCTGATTTCAGGCCATTTTGCGCAACTGCGCCACATGCCCCTTTCGGGGTGTCCTCCGCACCGTGGCGCGCGATTCAGGGGTGTGCCTGCGCGCGCTCGGTTGCGACCCAGCTCTCAGAGGAAGGCTGGGGATCTGTATGCAGCAATCAGTGTACTGATTCCAAATCTCAATGCAAGTCAATCATTGCGGAGTGTTTCCGCGTTCAGCATCCTCCCGGGCATAGTCCGCCTTGGCTCGATCGAAGTTCATTTCCTGTGCCATACACACGCTGTACTTCGCAGACTCACGTGCAACGGTGCTCCACAATCGGCTTGAGCCACGCGAAGATTTCATGACACCCATGGACTGCTCTGCACGAACTCCCACTGACTCTCCAGAAGCAATGGCACCTTCGTCAGCACTCAGGAAGACAATCTGCCATCCGGCTGCACGGCGTTCGGTCACCATACTGCGCACCTGCGGGCCGGTGAATTCATGGCTCGAATTCTCTTGACCATCGGTCACGATGACAAAGATGATCCGGGCAGGCCGCTGGTCTACCGGCATCGACCGCAGCCGGGTATCGAGATCCACAATGCCCCGACCGATGGCGTCAAAGAGCGGCGTGTTCGCACGCGGCACAAATGTTTTCTCGGTCAATTCTGGAACCGCAACGATCGGCGCATAGGCGTGCACCACTTCGTACGGGTCCAGAGAATCAAACTGCACGAGGGTGAGTGTGACCTGCGTTGGCAGACGCTTGTGCTCCGCGAGGAACGAATTGAAACCACCGATCGTGTCGGCGCGGATCGATTCCATACTGCCGGTGCGGTCGAGAATGACCGTGATTTGCGTGCAGTCCGCCGTGCCCCTGGCGCCAGCCGCGGAGCTCGCTGCACTGGCGGTGTTTTCTGCGTTCGGCGCGTTCCCGGTGTTCCCCGTGTTCCCCGTGTTCCCCGCGTTCCCCGTGTTCCCCGTGTTCCCCGTGTTCCCCGTCGTCGCTGTGTCCGGCATTTAGAAGTTCCTCTGGTGAAAGGTGTTCCCACTGCCCGGCTTCGGCCGTGCAGGCCCCTGGAAGGGCTCTCGAGTATTTTAGCACTATATCACAACATTGCAACTAATGTATTTGTAATTAACCGAAATTATGTTATAGTCCCACAAGCGCTTGCCGATCAACGACTTGAGGACCCCCCGACATGGGAATGCCGAACTTCGAACCACTGATTGTTCCCGTCATCTTCACGCTCTCCGACCGCTCGTGCCAACTTCGGCTCGCGGCCACGCGCGCGATCCCGGTGAACTCGATGGCTGCCATGCGCGCCACACAGAACAGTTCGGATCCCGCGGCATGGATCGCGGAGTTGATCGCCCAAGAGTTGCCAGACCTGCACCTCACCTCGCGCGTGCATCCCCTGCTCCCCCGCCTCATGGGGGGCAATCGCGTGGCCATGCCGGTGTGGGCCGCCGCGCGAAGCAGCGGAACCGATCCCAGCACGGATGGCAGCGAGAGCGAAAGAGTGCTGTACCGCAAGTCCTCCCGTCAAGAGGCGGATCAAGATCTTGCGTACGGTCTCGAGCGACTCGGTCGTGAACTCGGCGATCGATCCTTCGGCCGGCATGTCATGTCCTCCATGCGCGCCGAGCTCACCACCGATCCATTTGCGCAACGCATCTTGGGTGATGACCTTCGCCTCAGCGCACTGAGCGGCGATCAACTCACGCAGAATCCGACTGACGGACTGCCCGCCGTCATAGCGCTGTTGCCCGAGAGCTTTACATTCAACGAACTGCAGAACGCGATTGCGGCGACGCTGGGCCTTGAGCCCGATGCCATGGAGTCGAACAGCAGCTTTCGCCGGCGTTCGCAGGAATTCGTGCACCGTGGGGTGCTTCGAGAGGTGCGCACCACTCGCGATCCATCCGAAGCGGACCGCATTGGCCGCCCGCCGCGGCGATATGAATTTGACCAGCATGCGTGGCGAATGTGGCTGGAAGAGCGCGGCGGCACCGTGTCGATGCGATCGGCGCAACGGACGCCGGTCAAGTTCTCGCCGCCCATGTCGCCCATGTCCCCAGTGCCGCCAACGTCGCCACTGACATTGCAGATGCGCGCAAACTTGCGCGATGAGCGGGCCAACGACATACGCGCGAGCGAAGCCGACAACGTTCGCCGAGACATCGACTCCGGGTCTGCACAGGAATCCACAGATTCGCGCGGCCTTCCATCCTGGCTGGCATCGCCCCGTCGATCGATAGCCCGCGCCTCGATGCCCTCGGAAACAACGAAGGCACAGGTTGAAGCGGAACCCGATCGCCTGGCGCGCTTGGAGCGTATGGTCGAAATGCTTGCGCAGGAACTCGCGCGCAACAAGGATGCGGGGCGCGGGAAGAAGAGTTGATGATGGGGCGACGAAGGGCACGCCCTCTCTCACCTCAACGACGCCGGCACCAACACCGGCTCCCCATTTATCGATAGATACAACGGTGCTGGCGGCGGAGGCGGTGCCGCAATCGTCACATGCACGTGCACCGTCACTGGCGCGGCGACCGCCACCACTGGTACAGCAACCTGCACTGCTGCTTGCTGTGGAACGGCTATCGACACGGCGCCCGGCCCACCCACGCCGGAACTCCATGAAGATCCTGATGTCACCGCAATTCCAGTAGTTCCCGGATTCACTGGGACTACTGGATTCCACGGCGGGCTCACCCCAGGGAACGAATCCCAACCCGAACCAACCCAGTTGCCCGCTGACAGCTGGTTCGCCATACCGGTTCCGCCGGGGCCACTCCATACATAGAGGCCGTCAGAGATCCGAAACACCGCGTCCGCGCTCGCTGACGGCGTGATCGCCAGGCCGACGAAACAAGCTCCCGCGATGCCAAAGGCGATATCAAACGTACGGCAAGCCAATCGACTGAACTTCAACATGTGCGTCTCCTTAATGATCGATGACCCATCCGCCATCCGCAGGCGGCGCCAGCGGGCGTTCGGTCAATCGATCGAGTGTGAACATACGACGCCACGGTGAAGCAACTGCTTCACTCGCCATTGAAGTTCTCACAACTTGTTCGATTCACCCCGGACGCCCGCGCTTTGCCCATTGCCCCCCAATGACCGTGAACCCAGCCAAGGCAGCGCCACTTCGCTCAAAACAACAACTGCAACTGCGCCCGCACCACCACGCCGCCGTTCCCTGTACCGGTACCTGTTGCACGCCAGTCGGTGCCCGCAATCGGCTCTCCAAAGAGACCGTTTGAGAACTGAATGGAATCGAAGGCCCATCCGGCATCAAGAGTGAACTTCACATCGTTCTTATTGAAGTAGTAGTTGAAACCCAACGTCGCCAGATTGAGCGTCTGCCTACTGAGCGCGGAATTCACGTCCGATGCTGCTTGGCCGGAATTCACACGCAGGAATTCATATCGCGCGATCAGCTCCAGCGCATCTGCAACGAAGAACCCGCCCTGAATCACAGCACCGTAAGACAGACTGCCCTCGATCCCCTGCGCAACAGATGCACTCCCTCCATCATAGAGGTAGTTACCAAGAAACGCGCTCCAAAGGCTCCACCCGTTACCGCGAAGGTTGAAGTCAGCCGTATAAGTGAGAAGCGTGAGCTGATCATTCGTGGTTGGTGAAATCTGACCATTGCCAATCGATGGGCGACCGTCGGGCGGATTGCCCGGCGCGTGCTGCCAGTTCACCGCCGCGCCCACCATCGCCGCAAACGGGCTGCCGCGCCAGCCCTGCATATCTTTGAACTGACCCCATTCGCCATCAAGTTTGTATTCAACACGACCAGTGAATGCCCAGTCGATCACCTCGCCATTTGGCTGAATGGCCGCAAGATTTCGATTCGCGCCACCATCGTTGTACGAGGCGTACGTGCGCAGCTTCTCTGCCTCCCACCCAAGCAGAATTCCCTGAATCCATTTGGTGTTGTAGTACTGATTCACCAGCGAACGCTCTGCAAACTGCTGCGTCCGACTCGAAGTGTTCTCTTCGTAATTGAAAAAGTTTTTCCACTGCCCAGCGCGCAGGAAGAATCCATCACCGAGCGCTTTCTGAATGAATACATCCTCAAGGTTGAACGGATTGTTGAGGTTTCCGCCATCGCGGTCAGACGCGAACTGCACGCGGTAGGTCCAACTTGGATCAAACACATGACCAAAGAAATTGATTCGCACGCGCCGCAACTCAAAGCCGCTTTCGTTCTGCGCGCCGGCCTGTCGTTGTTCGGAATTCAACGATCCGCGCGTCGCATACGCATATGAAAATCGCGACTGCACCTGCCCACCGATATTCATCCGATAGTTTCCATCAGCGCTCGCGAGGTAGAACCCATTTTCGTAGCCCGCAACAGCACTGTCACTGCGGAATGAAGACCGATTGGCCGAGTCACTGAGCGCGTCAGTCACAATGCCCCGAATCTGTTGCGCACGCTGCGCAGTCAGCCACACCTCGCCGTTCTCTGACTTCAGTTCCTCAATCTTTTTCTCTTGCTCCTCGGTCTTACGCCGGAGCGCTGCAACCTCTGACTGCAAGCGATCAAATCGGTCCATCGTCGAGTCTGGAGTGGCGACTCGATCAGGCGCTGCTGGCTCAGGCGCCGAGGGCGAAGCGGGAGGATCGGTGTCCCTGCACCACGCCGGAAGCGCGGCAACACCCAGCGCGCTCGCAACGGCGATGACCAGGGTTGTGGGCGTTACACCAAGCGGCATAAGGGCGCAAGGTACCTGCGCGAAACAGTCGTCACAACTGCAGTACTCACATCCCCCCTGCTTCAAATTGAGCGCTCATTATGCCACTCAACGAACGCTACCCACCGAACAGCGCCCGATTACGCTGCGCAGGTCATGACACACCTGAAGCCGACAGACCATTCGATCCCCGCATCACTTGAACGCGTCACCGCTTGGGTGGCCGCTGATCAACTCGCCGGCAGCAGCGCACCGACTGCTTCCGCCCTTCGACTGCTCACCGCTCTGCTGCGCCTGGAATCAACAGATCGCGCAGATACTCTGAAGTCTGCATTTGCTGCAACGATCGAAGCTGGCGCCGTTCCGAACACTCCTACCTATGACTCGTTCGTCACGGCACTGCATGAATTACTTGGTCGTGCCAACTACCGCGAGATTTCTGGCGCGGAATTGCAAGAGGCCTTTGATTCCGAAGCGCTTTCATCAGTCAAGATCCAGGTTGATATGACTGCGTTCGCTGCACTGCATATTTTTGCGCGTGGCAAAGAGCGCCGCTCCGAAACCGTGCGCTCACTCTTTGGTCTGCGCAAACGGCGCGTTGAGTTTGATGTTCTTGAGCGCGTCTTTGTGTTCTCAAGTCTTGCGCAAACTGACGGCGCGTTGAACCTAAAGCTCTTCGGCAACATCCCGGTGCCGGACATGGAAATGCTGCTTCCAAACTGCAAAGTGAAGATGCGCCGGATTGACCAAGCGGTGGTGTTCCTTCCAGCCACCATCAGCGTTGTACTTGCTGCTTCGAAGGTGCTGTTCTCACTCACGGCCATTTGGAGCGCCATTCAGTTCTATACCGGACTTTCGAAAGACGAACCGATTGTTTCCGGCGGTTGGGGGCTAGTGGCTGCTGGATCGTTCACGCTGCTTGGCATCACCATGGGCGCGTACACCAAGTATCAGAAGCGGCGCCTTGAGTACGCGAACGCGCATTCACGCACGCTGTACTTCCAAACGCTCGACAGCGAATCCGGTGCATTCCTGCGCGTGCTTGACGAGGCCTTTGAGGAGGAAGCCAAGGAGGCGGTGTTGGCATACGCGTTCTTGTTGGCACACGGACCAAGCACTGAAACAGCGCTCGATGAACGCGTTGAACAGTGGCTGCGCACCAAGATCGGCGCGCCGGTCGACTTTGAAGTGGACGATGCGCTTGCCAAGTTGGCGCGATTGGGCATTGCCACGCGTGCGGGCGACGTCTGGATTGCCATGCCAGCCGAAACCGCCACCGAGCGCCTCCGCGCGCAATGGGTGGGAACGGCCGATCGGTAACTGAGCAGGCACGCGCCGCGCGTGACGCAGATCAATGGTTCAACGGCCACCCTGCCGATGAACCGCCTATGAATACAACCATTTCCGGGCTGGGTTTCAGTTGGAAGTCGCTTGCTGCCTCTGTTGCGATCGTTGCCAGTGCGGCGGCCATTCTTGCCGCGGGAAGCGCCACGGCGCCCGACCCCGGTCGCTGCGTGGCCATGGGTCTCGACACCAGCGGGCGCGAATCGCGACTGCCAAAGCAAGTGATTGCCAATGCCACCAACCTCACCATCCGCGGTTCCATTCCATGCATGGACCAGGTGATGGCATGGACTGTCGCAGGGCCGTACCGCGCGTTCGAAGATGGGACCGTGGAGATGCTGGCGTCGCCAGTACCGCCCTGCCAAGGCGGCGACTACTACGTGTGGATTGCGTTTCCGAAGTAACCGCCCAGCAGTCAGCGTTTATGCAGCGGAAGTCTTCGGGTTGGGACCAAAGCGGTTCGTACCGGGCGTGCTGTCCATCAACATGAAGATGAAGAAGATGATGCTGCCGATGAACGGGAGCATGTGAATGAATATCCAGAGTCCGGTGCGATCCGTGTCATGCAGGCGGCGGAACACGACGGCCAGCCATGGCAGCGCGACTACCACACTGTAAAGCACGCACAAGGCGCCTGGACCGTACTCAAACGCAGTGTGCCCCATCATGCGGTCAATAGCCAGCAGACCGGCATACACAAAGAAGTTCACAATCATGAACATCCAATACTCCATCCGTCGAGCGCGACCGGAGAAGCCGACATAGTTCTTAAGGACGGCGAGGTACCAATTCATGCGATGGCCTTTCGATTGATCCGCCGGACATGCGGGCTGTTGGGGTGAATTCCGGCGCAATGCCGGCGGTCGATGATGCAAAGCGCTGCGTGACCGTTGGTTGCGATGCTATGCGGAATGGCGTTCCCAACG
>CAMDCW010000138.1 GCA_945890745.1 Phycisphaera mikurensis NBRC 102666 | reverse complement strand
AAGACCAGTATTCGCACCGCACACGGAATGCAGGTTGACCTGCGCACCGTGGCGGACGCGCAGTACGGCGCCGCGCTTCTGTACTTCACTGGAAGTAAAGAACACAACGTGCGGCTCCGCGAGCGCGCCCAGAAGATGGGACTTCGCCTGAACGAATACGGACTGTTCAAAGAAGATGCCGCCGCCAAGGGAACCCCGCAAGAGCGCGGCGAACAACCCGTTGCAGCTACCACCGAAGAATCCATTTATGAGGCGCTTGGCCTCTGGTGGATTCCGCCAGAGTTGCGCGAGGATCACGGCGAACTTGAGAACCATCCTCCCAAGGACTTGATTGATACCAAGCACATCAAGGCGGAACTCCATTGCCATACCACTGCGAGCGATGGCACACTTTCCATTGCTGGCATGGTGGATCAGGCCATCGCGCGCGGGTTCCACACCATCGTTCTGACTGACCATAGCCGTTCGCAAGCGCAGGCCAATGGGCTTTCCATCGAACGCTTGCGTGCTCACATTGCTGAGATTCGCGCCGTCGCCACGGTCTACGCGGACCGCATTTCCGTACTCGCTGGCAGCGAGGTGGACATCATGGTGGATGGCACCCTTGATTACCCAGACGATGTGCTGGCGGAGCTTGATTTCGTCGTTGCCAGCCCACACAGTGCCCTGCGTGCAGAATCAGCCGTTGCCACGGAGCGACTCCTGGCTGCAATACGACATCCGTTGGTGCACGTCATCGGTCACCCAACGGGTCGAATCGTCAATGCTCGCGAAGGGCTTTCTCCGGACATTGCATTGCTCGCCCGCGAGGCGGCCAAGCACAACGTGGCGCTTGAAGTGAACGCCAACACCATGCGTCTAGACCTCCGTGACTCGCACGTTCGCATGTGCGTCGAGGCTGGTTGTTTGGTGGCCATTGATACCGACGCGCACGGCGCCAGCGACTTTGACCAACTCCCCTACGGCATTGCCACCGCTCGGCGCGGCTGGCTGGGAAATTCGCATTGCGTCAACACGTGGACACGCGCCAAACTGGGCGAGTGGATTGCCTCAAAGCGCTAAGTGCACGGGAAACAGCCGCAGGATTTAGCGCTTTTTACCGCGCTGCTTAAACCGAGCCTTCGGGCTTTCGGTCGTGGTTGAACCGCGGCTCAGGAACCCTGGCATGCCGCCACCGGCACCAGGCGCAACGCGAGCCATGTCCTTCATCGCTTTCATCTTGCCCGCGGAACCCATACCCGCCATTTGCTGGGTCATCTTTTGCATCATCTCAAACTGCTTGACCATGCGCGAGACATCTTCAACCTTGGCGCCACTACCAGCAGCAATCCGCTTCTGCCGACTGCGATCAATGATGCCAACCTTCTGCCGCTCGCGACGCGTCATGGAGAGAATGATGGCCTCCATGCGGTCCACCTGATTCTCATCAATGTTCACATCCTTGAGCATGCCTCCGACGCCCGGCAGCATTCCCAGCAACTGCTTCATCGGACCCATGCGCCGAATCATCTTCATCTGCTTGAGGAAGTCATCAAGGGTGAACTGACCCTTGGCCAACTTCTCGGCGGCCTCATTGGCCTCTTCCTCATTCACCTCTTGCTGGGCGCGCTCCACCAAACTGACCACGTCGCCCATGCCCAAGATGCGGCCGGCAACGCGCTCTGGATGGAACTCTTCCAACGCGTCAAACTTCTCACCCGTTCCAACAAATTTCACTGGCGCGCCAGTCACGCTCTTCACACTCAGCGCGGCGCCGCCACGGGTATCGCTATCAAATTTCGTCAGGACGATGCCGTCCACCTTCATGCGCGCATGGAATGCCTTGGCACTCAGCACGGCATCTTGACCAGTCATTGCATCCACCACCAACAAGATGTTGTGGGGTTGCAGCGCACGATCGACTGACTCAAGCTCCTTCATGAGCTCATCGTTCACATGCAGTCGACCGGCAGTATCAAGAATCAGAATGTCGAACTTGCCCTGACGCGCCGCTGCCAACGCACGCTGACAGACGCCCACTGCAACGCCGATCGCCTTGCCGTATTCAGCGCACTTGTCGGGCTCGCCATAGAAAGCCACGCGACCGGGACCGGTGGCATCGGCAGCAACACCGGCAATCACGATCTGCAACTGCTCCACAGCGGCGGGACGTTGCAAATCGGCGGCGGCAACCATGACGCTCTGGCCACGCTTCTTAAACCACGCCGCCAGTTTGCCGCAGGTGGTTGTCTTACCGCTGCCTTGCAGTCCGCACATCATCACAATGGTTGGCCCAGGCTCCACCAAGGTGATCCGGCTATCCACTGGCCCCATCAATGCAACGAGGCGCTGATGAACGATGCCCACCATCTCTTGGCCAGGCTGCAGACTCTGGGTGACTTCCTTGCCGAGTGCGTCTTGGACGCAATCCTCGCAGAAGCGATCGACCACTTCCAGATTGACATCGGCCTCAAGGAGCGCAGTGCGCACCTCAGCCATTGCCTCGCGGACATTGGATTCGGAAATCCGACCTCGTCCGGATAGGTTCCGGAAGGCGGTGCTTAGGGACTCGCTCAGGCGCTCAAACATAGTTGGGGAGTGTAGGCGGTTGCGCCCCGGTCACCCAACTGGCATGCGGATGGCACCCGCGACGTGCTCGCAGTCAAACGCCTCGGCAAAGTCAAAGACGCTGCGGAAATCCTCGGGGGAATCCTGCTGCGTCTTACTCAGGGCGCCGGCGGCAATCATGGCAAAGACCATGCGGCCAAAGTCATCGGTACGCAGAATGCACCAACGGGCAAGCACCGGTCGAGCCAGCAGCCCGTATTGATCAATGGCAAAGTCGCGCAATCCCATGCAAAGTTGCTGCCCAGAGACATGCTCCGTGGCGGGTGGGCCACCAAGGCCGTGATCTTCCGCGCGTTGCTCATGCACTTGACGCACGGTGAATCGAAGCCCGTCTTGAATGAACTGATACGCCTCCAATGGATACGGCCCGGCCTTGGCCAGGATCTCCGCTGCATTGCTTTGCTCGGCAGTCTTATTCATGAGTGCACCACTGTAGCGCGGTACTACTGTATCGGCGCCGGACGGCAGAATGCTCGAAATTGCAAAAGTTCCCCAAAGTGCCGAGGATTGGCATTCAGAACCCACACCATTCGCCCTGCCCTCAGAGCGTGCACGAGACTCCCCACAACACTCCGCGGAATGTCAGGGCTTTGCTGGGCGGCATATCCACCGCGGCGCCGCACTGGTCTTCCCAAAGTCCGCCGGAGTACGGTGCTCCCCAAGTTGAACTGCAATGACGCCCGCCACTGGCCCAAGGGAAAAATCCCACCGCGCCGAGTCCAACCCAAGCGCTCGTGCGCCCGCCACGGTGGCCATCTCCAGCGCATCCGACAGGGGCAATTGATCGCGACGCATGAGGAGACGCAGGTCATCCAGCGTGGTGATCCGGTCTGGCGTATCCAGGTTGAGCGCGCTGTCAGTCCCAAGGCAAACGTTTACCCCGGCCGCGCGCATCGCACGGTAGCGGTGACCTGCATGACCAAAGAACTCACTCGCCCGCGGGCAGTAGGCAACGTCAATCGGCAGCGTTGCCAGCAGGGCCAACGCCTGATCATCAATATCGTTGAGGTGAGCGCACAGGACGCGGGGACGCCGTGCGGCAGAACCAGCTGACGCCGCCCGGAACCGTTCGGCCATCCAGTCAATCGGGTGGCGGGCGCCGGCTGAAAAAGTCCCATCCCACAGACCGAAGCTTTGTAAAAGATCCCGGAACGGGCCCGATCCGTCCGCGAGGAAACGCCTTTCGTCCACCGACTCGGCCAAGTGAGTGGAGACAGGTACCCCCGCCCGTAAGGCCGCCTCAAAGACGCGTCGATCGCTGGAGTACGGGGCATGAGGCTGAACGCCGCGCCGGATCCCACGCGCATGCCCACCAGCCGCTGCAGGAGTCATGGCCTCCATCGCCGCCAGGCAGGCCGGGACGCGAGGGCCCATGCCGAACACCTCCTCAAAGACGCAGCCGTCAAGACCCAGGTCGGCGCATGCCGCCAATGAGGCCTGCAACGCATGGGTTCCAGCAATGTCCCCTACTGCCGCAACTCCCCCTGCGTCAAGACGTTGCACTCCGGCGATGACGGACTGGCGCACGTCGTCAGCCGACATCGAAAGCCGTGCGGAGCGAACCCCGCCCAGCCATTCAAAGAAGTGCTCCGGCTCCGGAATCCGCGGAACCAGCGTGAGGTCAAGGTGCGTGTGCGCGTTGACGAGTGCGGGCATGACCGCGGAGTCGGACGCGTCCACCCACGTCACCGCCTCGCCCGGCACGCCGATTGATTCCGGCGATCCCGCCGCCACCACGGCGCCACCGCGCAGCACCAATACTCCGGGTGCGAAGCATGCGCCGCTTCCGTCGGCCAACCACGCGGCGCGCACGGCCACCGGAGCGGCAACAGAATCATCCTGAATCTTGGGCGTGTTTGACATAGTGGGCTCGCACAATCATCAATACGCCGTTACAATACGCGCGTCCTTTACGGGACGCTGTCTTTTACATCGCCGAGCCGTGCGAGCGCATCGCAGGATCGGCCTCACACCACGCTTTTGGGAGGATCCCTATGACGAAGCGCGCATGGATGACGAGTGGTCTGCTAATCGGTACTGCCCTTCTTGTAACGGGCTGCGTTCCAGAGCAGAAATACAACGATCTACTCACCTCTTACAAGGGTCAAGAGCAACAACTGCTCACGACACAGAACGAGCTATCAACTGCTCGCGCTAACGAGGATCGTCTGCGTACGCAGATCGCTGCCACGATGGCTGACCTTGAAGAACTGCAGAAGCGGATCGCCAACGGCGACCCCGACATGGAAGCTTGGGCCAAGAAGTATGACGAGCTCAAGAAGCAGCTCGCCATGCTCGAAGTCAACCAGCTCCCTGATGACCTCACCAAGGAACTGACTGCACTGCAGAGCGAGTACCCCGATGTCTTTGACTTCGATGCACGCACCGGCATGCTTCGTTTCAAGAACGACTTCACGTTCGACTCTGGCAGCGATCAGTTGAAGCCAGGTGCTTCGAGCGTTCTTGCCAAGCTCGCTGACATCCTGAACTCCAACTTGGCCTCCAAGTTTGAAGTCAAGGTCGTTGGTCACACCGACAATACTCCCTTGGTTCGCACCAAGTCGAAGTACGGCACCAACCTCATGCTTTCGGTTTACCGTTCAGCAAGCCTGCGCAACGCTTTGGTCAAGGACAGCGTCAGTGCTGGTCGTTTCCAGATCGCTGGCTACGGCGAATACCGCCCGGTGGTGATCAATTCGGCGAAGGGCTCCTCGGAGAACCGTCGTGTCGAGTTGTATCTCACGCCGCTCTCCGTCGACATGGCATTGGATACTTCCAGCGAAGACCGTACGCCAGCTGAGGCTCCGGTTGCCACCAAGGCAACCACGCCAAAGGCTGCTCCGACGAAGGCTGCGCCAGTGGAAGACGAAGCGCCTACGAAGTGATCGCTCGATGCGATCAGCCCTGAAGGTCGCAAAGTGCAATTGAAACGCGGCGGCAGGATTCGTCCTGCCGCCGCGCTTGTTTTTAATCGCTTGTTTCTAGTGATGTTTGTTGCAGTGGTTTGTCACGCGGTCACGGGAGATCGCGCACGCAACGCTCGCCCCACTCGCGCAAGTAACGCTCGCACCCGCTCCGCTTAGGAGCCCGGCGTTGGCTTACCGCAATCAAAGCTGGTTGGCACCATGCAAAGAAACCGCAACGGCCCAGCGCCGACATTGCGGAACTGATGCATCTGATTCGGAGCGATGAACAGAACATCTCCACTACGGATACGGTGCGTTGCCGTTCCGTACGTGACATCGGCTTCACCATCGATGATGATGACTTCATGCTCATAGTTGTGCGCATGATGAGGCGTGTGACCACCGGGAGCAACAACATAATGTCGCATGGCAAAGTTAGGAGCGCCATGCTGGCGACCCACCAAGATTTCCATGCGCGTGTCCTTCACGCCATCCATGGCCACTGGCACTGCGTTGGCAGGATTGGGTCGAACCAGATGCAGCGTGCTTGCAGGAACTGCATGCGCAGCGCTGCAGGTGTCCGCGTCCATACCTGCACCGTTGGCGCCGATATCCGCAGCAGCCGCGCCCGGAGCGTTCCCAGCCGTCACTTACTCGCCTCGGTTGTGCCCTTTGCGGCAGTTCCCAATTCGCGCACGCGAATATTGCGGAACATGATGTACGAACCCTCGCTCTGCAGTGCGATGCGGCCAGGCAGAACAGCAACATCAGTTGCGACGTTCTGGAGTTCGCCGTTCACGTACATCTCCAAGCGGCCGCCATTCATCACAATGCGGTAGCGATTCCATACGCCCAGCGGCGCCTCGGCGCACTCGCCCATACGAATGGTGTGCCGGCCCTGCGTGCGCGCGGGATCCACCTTCGCGGGGAAGTCGCCAATGTTCCAAATGTCACCCGCATGGCGCGACTCCAATTGCGCTTCCATGCTCTTTGGCCAGATCTCATCCTTCTGCTGCACGCGCAGGAGCACGCCGCTGTTTCCAGCCCCCTTCGAAGGATCAAAGCACCACTCCAGTTCCAATTCAAAGTTGGTGAATTCGCTCACCGTGGCGATGTAGCCCGCAGGAGTTCCGGAGCAGAAGAGCAAGTTGTTCTTCGCTGTCCAGGTGGCCGCAGCATCACCCTTGGTGTCACTCGGAAACACCTTCCAAGCATCCAGACTGTCGCCCTTCAGCAGGACCTTCCAGTCATATGGATAGCCACCCGATCCGTCGCCGTAGGCATATGAATAACTGGTGCCGCATGCCGGCACAAACAGTGCGGCCGCGCCCAACAGAAGCACCGGGCACATTCTTGCGAACAGGCTTCCACAAATGCCGGACTTGAGCGATGAGATTCGAACCGGGGTCGAGTAGTTCAGGGTCATAGCGGAAAAGTCTACCGCCCAACCCTGAAATCAGACGCCGTGCGCGCGAGAGAAGCCGGGCGCCACCGTTCCGGACGGGGACCACACCAATTCAAGGCGTTCAGTTCCGTTCAGAAATCCTTCAAGCCAATGACCAACTGCCTCAATGCGCCAGTCACCCCCAGTGAAGAGCGGCGCCTCGCCCGCGGAGCAGTCGAGGGCTTGCCCACGACGGCGTGCCTCTACCACCGAGAAGTACCAGCGGGAGAATGTGGCGCGGGTCGCCACCAAGTTGGATGCCAGGCCAGTGGATGCACAGCGCACCTGCAACGCGTTCCAAAGTTGATCACTTTCGGCACGAACCCGCATGTCGTCGGCAAGCGGATTGCCCGGGTCATTGTCAACCGCCACGGCCTTGCAGCCAGCGATCGCAGCGACAATATCTTCAGCATGCGCTGATGCGATCCGACGCGGAATGCCGGAAATGTTGCCGATCGCAGACCGATCGGTTGGCTTTCGCTTGGCCAGCTCAATGACGGTGGTGTCTGGCAGGACCACTCGCGCAGGCATGTCATGCGTGCGGGCGAGGTCATAGCGCAGCGTCACCAAT
>CAMDCW010000137.1 GCA_945890745.1 Phycisphaera mikurensis NBRC 102666 | reverse complement strand
CCACTTCTGGGCTGGGCCACGTCATTTGACGACCTGGATCACGACGGTGCCGAGGACGTGGTGGTCTTCAATGGTCACGTCTATCCGCAGGCGACCAAGGTGGCCATGGATTCTGAGTACCAGCAACCGCCGCTCGTGATGCGCCGCGTTGGGGCTCGCTTTGAAGTGGTAGCGGATCCGGGTCCGGGCTTGCTCGGCGCGCATCGTGATCGCACCGCGGTGTTCAATGACCTGGATAACGATGGCGACATTGACATCGTGGTCGGGGAGTTGAATGGCCCGTTGCGCGTGTTACGCAACATGCATGACCAGTCCAACGATTGGATCAAGGTGCGCTTGCGCGGCCCAACGCCGGGAACAAGTCACGGCATCGGTGCATGGGTGGAACTGTCAACACGAACACCCACGCCCCGCGTGCTTGCCAAGCGGTGGATCTGGGCAGGCGGGCCGTTTCAAAGCACTGCGTCGACGGAACTGCAGTTTGGCGTTCCCAATACGTGGAAAGACTTGCAACTGGAGGTGCGCTGGCCGATCGTCAAGGGACCGGCTGGATTTACCCCCTATTCCGAAGTGAAATACCCGGTGACTCCGGGAAGCACGGTTGAGTTTGTGCATCCATGACCACATGAATGTCCGTGGACTCATGGTCTGTGCGGGGCGGGACGTGCGGACGTGGTCAAAGGAGTGGCGACATCAAGTTCGCTAGATTCTCGGCAAATCGCGGCAGTACGCCGCGCTGGTTCCATGCATTCACATCAAGTCGATCGCTGGAAGCGATGTACGACTGTTGCAAGCGGCGCAATTGCGTCGCGAACACATTGTCGTAGACAACAATACTGGTCTCGAAGTTGATTTCATAACTCCGTCGATCAAGATTGGCGGTGGTCACGATGGCCAACTCATCATCCACGGAGATGGTCTTGGAGTGCAGGAAGCCGTGCCGGTGTTCCCATAGTTCCACGCCGGCGGCGAGCAGGCGACCGTAATTTGCACGGCTGGCCAGTGCGACCAGTTTGCTGTCGTTGGCGCGGGGGACAATCAATGTGACGCGTAGCCCGCGCCGTGCGGCAACTTCCAGTGCGGCAATGGTGGCGCTGTCGGGCAGGAAATAGGGAGTTGTAAAGACGATCTCGCGGCGCGACAACTGAATGGCGGCCTGGATCAGTTCGGCCACCATGTTGTTCTCAAAGTTCGGTCCCGACGGAATCGCCTGCACCGGAACGCCACCAGCGTTGACTGGCGGCTCGTCCGGCAATTGCCGTGATCCGTGCAATCCAGCATCGAGACCCCAGTCCTCTAAGAACAGAATGTGCAAATCGCGCGCGACTGGCCCGCGAATGCGGATCCACGAATCGATGTAGGCGCCCACTTTGCCAGATGCGTCGCCTTTAAAGTCGGGGTCGGCAACATTGCGGCTACCGGTTTGGGCGATCTTTCCATCCACCACGATCAGCTTGCGGTGGTTGCGAATGTCCACGCGTTTGAACGGCATGCGCAGGATCGAAGCCGGAAGTGCGGCGATCACGTGCACTCCTTGTTGAGCTAATTCTTTGCGCATGCGACTGCGCAGGAATGCGCGCGAACCAATGTCGTCCAACAGAAGCCGCACGGTGACGCCACGCCGCGCCGCGCGACCGAGCGCATTGGCAACGGCGGTTCCGGTGGCGTCTTGCTCAAAGATATAGAACAGGGCGTCGACACTCTGTTGTGCGGCATCAATGTCTTCGGTCATCCACCGTAACTGTTCGGCAGGGTCGCCGCTCAATTGCAGGAGATTCCCATTGAGTACGGCGGGCGCGCCGGATGTTTCGCCAAGATGTGCCATCTGCGTGTCGGCGGTACTCATGTTGGACGCCAGCACGCGTGGGTCGGACCAAACGCCGCTGATTCCTGCAACTTCTTCAACAATGCGTGCATGGCGGCGACGGCGAATGGTGCCGATTCGATTTTCACCAATCACCAGATACAGAAGCAACCCAAAGATTGGCAGCGCAAAGAGCGTGGCGATCCATGCAAGTGCCGCATTGGGCCGGGATCCCTTGACCCAGATGATGCGCACACTCAGCCCGACGTTCAATACAAACGCAAGCGCCACCACCCATCCGAAAAGGCTAGCAACAAGCGGCAGCCCGAGAGTCTCGCGCAGGAGTTGATTGATGAGATGGTCCATCCGTCAGTCCCTGGCCGAGCCGAGGGTCAATCGCAGATCTCAAGGATCTCGAATCGCTTCTCGCCCTTGGGCAGATCAGCGCGGACTGTTTCGCCAACATGCGACTTCATCAACGCCACTCCGAGCGGACTCGAAGAGGTGACCTCGATATAGTCGCCGTCGTCGTCAGTGGGATTTCCAACCAGCTTGAATTTCTGCTTCTTGTTGGTGGTGGTGTCGCGCAGCATCACGGTGGCACCCAGGAACACCATGTTCTTTGGAACCGCAGAGTCGCCAGCCACTTGCGCGGTGCGCAGGCGCCCCTCCAGTTCACGAATCTTCGCCTCGATCAGGCCTTGCTCCTCGCGGGCAGCGTGGTAGTCGGCATTCTCCTTGAGGTCTCCGTTGGCGCGGGCGTCGGCAATACGACTGGAAATGATCGGTCGCTGGGCAAACAACTCTTTGAGTTGCTGCTCCATCTTGGCGTGATCGGATGGGGAGATGATCTCCATGGTCGCTGTCGCTCCGGGAATGACTACTGCGGACTACGTGCGGAGGCGAGGACTGTCCTCGCTGGTGCGCAGATACTAAAAACGGCATGCGGCGGGGGATCCCGCCGCGAGGCTCCTAGAGGTTAGCCGGGCTTGGCGTTCGGGGCAACCGTTTGGCCGTCAGGAGCACTCCTGCCCAGGCTCCGGACGCCAGAATCCACGGCCAAATGGCCACCGACCACGCCGGAAGTACCGTGGAATCAGTGCGTTCTGGCGTCAAGCGAAGCAGCGCGGCATATGGGCCAGCCAGTTCAGGAAATGGTGCCTGTAGGCCCACTGCGTCCAACACCACGCCAGCCACAACAATGGCCATCCACGCTGTGGACCACACCATGCGCCGTGTGTCCGCGCAGATGGCAAGTGCAATCCATGCGCCAGTAGCAGCGAACCATCCGCACAGCAAGAGGTCGATGGCCATCATTTGCGCCGCCGTCCAATAGGTGACTAGGTGCAATGGCCAAAGGATTGCATGGAACGCCACCACGATGGTGATCATGTCCAGCGCCACGCGTGCGGGTGTCCACACGCCGCGGGCGTAGGCAAGTCGTGCGATTGGCCACAGCAGGCATGCGCCCACGGCAAACAACGCCAGCATGGCACGAACGGAAGGCGTATAGACGCCGCTGGTTGGTTGAATGGGCGAGCTCAATCCGATCGTTGCTGCGAAGCAGGCAATGATCCAGATGAAACTGCAAATGACAAGTCCGCGAGGGAGCGGCATGGCTGCAATGCTATCGCCGCGGAGCGTGGGTGCAGTACCAGCGAGTTTGTATGTCAGCGCGCGCAGGTGAGGTCGCCGCGCAAATCAAGCACTGCGGCGCCGGTGTCCACGCGTCCACTTTGAGTGAATGCCATCTGCAACACAGCGAGTTTCTGCGTGGCAGGCACTTCCGAAGCCGTTTCCTTGCCCGGCGCGCGCCCCCAAATGATCTTGCAGTTTTTGTCACTCAGTACGGTCACGGTGCCGTCCTTGGTCCACGAACTCACGTCGACGGCAGCAATCTGCGATCGCCAAGCGCACTCGGAGAAGAGCGTGGCCATGGTGAGTGCAGTGGCAATTTCATCGCCAGTCCACTGGGTGCCGATGGTTGTCGGGCGAGGCATGGTGACGCCGTTAATGCGCAGCAGTTTCGGTCCGCGACCCGTTGGATACGTGCGGGGCAGCAGTCGACCGCGGGTGTCTACTAAGTGTTCGCCGTCAGCGTCGCACACCAGTGCGCAGGGAATGGCCCAGCTTCCTTCAACGATCACTTCGTCCACGTTGGCGCGATGCACTTGCTGCACATCGGAATACCAGCCACAGCGCGTCGCAACATCTTGTGCCGCGATCAGGCCATCCCGATCAAACGGTGATGATGCCAGTGACTTGATGATGCCGCGTTCGATCGCCGCGCGTTCATCTTTCGGCAGCCATGTCGGCTGACCGCTGAGCACCACGCGGATGGGCGCGGGCAGGGTGGCGTTGGCGGTGGAGTTGAGGAGCCGCGGTACGGCCACTGCCAATGCAATGGCAGCCCCACCCAAACAAACGCACCAGGCCGCTGTGGGAAGCCACGTCGGCAGCTGCTTGGGGGATGTGCGTGGGGCGTCGGACGCGGACTTCGATGACTTCGCCATGCGAACGGTTTCATCGACCAATTCATGGGCGCTTCATCAGCCAAGTCACGGGTCGCTGATGGGTGCCGCCTTGGCTGCGCGCAGCGGAAAGAATGGGCGGCGCGCAGCGGAAAGATCAGGCAGCAACGCGGCGAGCGCAGGCGCGTGCCAGTGCGCGTCGGACCAGTCCGGTTACCAGTTCTTCCATGGAAACTCCGGCATGGTGCGCGGCCTTGGGTACAAGCGAATGGTCGGTAAACCCGGGCATCGTGTTGATTTCCAGGAACCACGGACCGCGTTCGTCCAGCATGAAGTCCACCCGCGCTACGTCGCGGCAACCAACTGCATGCCACGCCGCGCGACTAAAGGCACGAACCGCCTCAGCAACGCCCTCCGGCAGCTCCGGGTTGAGGATGTACTGCGTGTCGTCGCGGTTGTACTTGGCTTCGTAGTCGTAGGTGCCGTCGCGCGGGCGGATCTCAATGATCGGCAGGCACTCGCCGTCGATCAAGCCGACGGTGAGCTCTCGGCCGGTGATAAATTCTTCGGCAAGGATGCGTTCGCGGCGCGGCCCAATTTCCAGGCGCGCGCGCATGACTTCCTGCATGCTGTGGCAGATGCGCAGATCCACGCTTGAACCGTCGTCAGCGGGCTTGAGGACCACTGGGAAGTCCAATGAGAATTCAACATTGTTGCGCAGTTCTTGTGAGCGCGGCGTCGGCACGCCAAATTCGGAAACCAATGCCTTGGAGGTGATTTTGTCCATGGCAAGGCGCGCTGCCTTGGGGCCGCATCCAACGTATGGCCGGCCGTCCGCTTCAAGAAGTTCCTGCAATGGGCCACCTTCGCCCCATGATCCGTGCAGCACCGGGAACACCACCTCGCCGCGCATGCCGCGCAGTTCTTCAAGGCTGGGTCGATCGATGGTGACTTCATTCACATCCATGCCAGCGCGGCGTAGCGCGGCTGCCACCATGCCTCCGGACTTCAGGCTGACTTCGCGCTCCGCGTCGGGTCCGCCCTTGAGTACCAGGATGCTGCGCGGCAGAACGCCCGCGCCGGTGTTCGACGTGCTGGCGTGGGAATTGGTGTTGCTTGCAGACATGTGCTCGCCTCCTTGCGATGCATGACGCGCCGTCCGGTGGCGCAGCGGAAACCGAGCGGGCTCACGCCTCGCCGCGGCGCCAGAAGACTACCTCGCGCTCGAGCCGGACGCCCGTGCGCGCAAACGTTTCGGCAGCCACCAGCGCTGCCAATTCCATGACATCCGCGGCGCGAGCGCCGGGTTCAACCACAATGAAGTTCCCGTGTTGGCCGCTGACTAACGCACCGCCCACGCGAGTTCCCTTGAGACCAGCATCATCAATGACCTTGCCGGCACTGATGCGAACACCAGTGGCGGGGTGGATCGGATTCTTGTACATGCAGCCTGCGCTGTGTGCCGCCAGTGGCTGCACGCTGGCTTTGTATTCACTGATTTCCTTGGAGCGCGCGCGCAGGGCCACTGGATCAGCAGCTTGCAACGCCAGTACCGCCCACGTCACGATGCCCGGCGGCAGGTCAGTGTGCCGGTATTCGCATCGGATGGCGGCGCGGTCATAGACGTGCTCTTCGCCGTTCCAACCAACCAGGCCAACCGATTGCAACGTGTCACCAATGGCGCCGTACTTTCCGCCGGCATTCATGCGCACCGCGCCACCGATGGTTGCTGGAATACCGATCAATGGCTCCAGTCCCGCCAAACCTGCAGCGACCGTTTCGCGGATGGTCTTGCCAAGGTCGCGGCCTCCACCGACGCGCGCCGCAGTGACCGGTCCATTGGCGTTGAGTTGCAGCCCCTTGAAACATGCGGCATCCAGGCGAACCACCACGCCTTCGACGCCTTCGTCAGCAACCAAGAGATTTGCACCGTCGCCAAGAATGCGAACGCGCACGGCGTTGCGTGAGCAGCGTCGCAGCAGGGTGGCAAGTGCCTCCGGCGTTTGCGGTCGAACCAGGGCATCAGCAGAACCACCGATTCCGTACCAAGTGTGCTGCGCGAGCGGCGCATCAAGCTCCACGGTGACATCCAGGTCAGCAAAGAGTGTGGTACTTCCCATCGGATGTGTGGCCATAGTCATTACGCGTGCCCGCTGGCGCGGCCAAGAAAGGCGTGGCCGATCTTCCAAACCGGTCCGGCACCCATGACCACAATCAGGTCACCGTCGGCAGCCATCATTTCCAATTGTTCAACAATGGCGTCGAACGGATACAGGTGCATGGCGGCAATGCCACGCGCGCGCAGGCGATCAACAAGGTCGGAGGCGCTCACCTTGGTGCGCTCCTCTTCACTGTCGCGCACAAAGTAAATGTCCGGCACGATCACCATGTCGGCGTTCGAGAAGCTCTTTGCAAAGTGCTCAAGAAGGAATCGCGTGCGACTGTGTTGATGCGGTTGGAAGACGCAAATGAGGCGCTTGGGTTCGAAGCGTGTCCGCAATGCCTTGAGCGTGGTTTCGCACTCGGTGGGGTGGTGGCCATAGTCATCGAACACCGTGACCACGCCGCCGTGACGCATGGTGCGTTCGCCCAAGTTCTGCATGCGCCGATCAAGACCAAGGAAGTTTCCGAGCGCAGTACCGATGGCGTTCCACTCCGCGCCGAGCCAGTGCCCCAAGATTGCTGCCGCGGCACCGTTGAGTGCCATGTGGTCGCCGGGCATTCGGCCCACCCAGCTGCAAACAGCTTGACCATCAACAAGGATGGTGCTGAGGCCAGTACGTGGATCGTATTGAACGTGGTAGTCAGCGCTGGGCGACCAACCAAACGTCGACACTGCGCAGGACAGGCCGCTGGCTACGTCGCGTCGATGCGCGCCATCAGCAGCGATCAACAACTTTCCGCCGTGCTTTGCTGCTGGAATCAGTGCTGCGAATTCATGGAACGCCTTGATGATGTTCTCAAGATTTCCGTAGATTTCTAGGTGATCTTCTTCAACATTGTTGATCAGACCAATCACCGGATGGTGATGGTGGAAGCTGCGATTGAACTCGCATGCCTCTGCAACAAGAATGCCTGGGCGACCGCGTTGCGTACCAGCAGGAATAGTGTCGGAACCAGTACGACTACCGCCACCAATCTGCGCGCAGGTTGCGCCAACAATCAAACTTGGATCAAGTCCGCACTCAATGAGCACGTAGGAGAGCATTGAACTGGTGGAACTCTTGCCGTGCGTACCGGCGATGCTGACGCCAGTGCGTCCCTTCTGCACCAGACCAATGGCTTCCGCGTAACTCAC
>CAMDCW010000136.1 GCA_945890745.1 Phycisphaera mikurensis NBRC 102666 | reverse complement strand
GCGGGCATGCTTTCCTGGCGTGCCTTGGTTGGTCAACCGCCGAGCCTCTGGTTTGATGTGGACCCCGCATCTGATCCGTTTCCATTCGCAGGCATTGCGCCGTCTACGGGTTTGATGCTTGATGCGCTGGCACTGTTGTGTGCGTGCGTGGCGATTGTGTCGGTGCGCCGCGGCATCGATCGTGTCGGCGCGCTCTTGGTAGTGCTGGCATCCATTGGTGCTATTCCGGTGGTGTTCCATGGATTTAATTCACCCGACCACCTGTGGCGTGGATTGCAATGGATGTCCGCCATGGGCTGCGCGGCGGCGCTGGTTGCAGCGCTGCGCGCCATGCCGCCGGAGCGTTCGCGTGCCACGCGAGCAGTACTCGTTGGCGTGTTGCTGGCCGCGATCGTTCCGATCGCCTGGCATGGAGTGCTGCAGGTATGGTGGGAACATCCCGCCATGGTGGAAGAGTTCGTCGCGCACCGGACGGAGATACTTGCCGCGCGCGGTTGGCCCGAGGGATCACCGCAAGCGCTCACCTACGGACGTCGACTGATGCAGCCTGAGGCAACGGCGTGGTTTGGACTTTCCAATGTGGCATCCAGCGCATTCGCTGCAGGCGCGCTGGCATTTGCGGGCGCGGCCATCGCGCTGCGCCGGGTGCGTCCAGCGGGCGCGCTCTTGCTTGGTGTGGTGGCAGCGGTGTCAGCGATGCTGGTGATTGTTAACGGATCGAAGGGTGCGCTGCTTGCACTGCTGGCGGGGACGGTGTTTGCCGTGTGGTGTGCTTGGCGTGCCCCAAGCGCGCGAACCTGCGTGCGGATTGCAACGACGTTCGTGGTGTTGGTCTTGGTGGCGGTCCTCGTGCGCGGTTGGATCGGCGAGCGGTGGTCGGAGCGAAGTTTGCTGTTTCGATCGCATTACGTGACGGCTGCGACGCAGATGGTCAGTGAACATCCATGGTTCGGCGTTGGGCCGGCGGGGTTCGGAGAGTCCTACTTGCTGGCGCGGCCGGATCGGTCACCAGAAGAAGTGCAGAGCGCACATGCCGCATGGGCGGATTGGTTGGCCTCCATGGGGGTGTGCGGCACCGCGTGGATCGTGTTGTTTGGTGCGTTGGTAGCGCTTGCCGCGCATGGAACAGCGGCTCCGCCCAGCGCCGGACCGCGCAGTGCGAGTAGCGACGCAGCCACTGCATCGGTACCGCTGCGTGTTGGATCGTTCGCGTGGAGCCGGGGGCCAATCATCGCGGCGGTAGTGGTGCTGGCGGCTTCGCTGATGGCGATCGTCCCGGAGTTTTATTCCCTGGACGACAGAACACTGCTGATGCGCGTTCTTGCGGCGCTGTTTGCTGCAAGCATCGCTGGTGCCACCGTGCGCGCCGTGCTCATCGGCGGTCGCGCGTGGACCGCAGGGATCGCAGGAGCAGTACTCCTGCTCGCCATGCATGGTCAGGTGGAAATGACCCTGTGGTGGCCTGGCTCGGTGGGTCGAACGGTGGCACTGATCGCCGTTGGTGCGGCCTTTGCGATGCCGCGATCGACGGGCGATCGTTGGTCGCCGTTACTGGCAACGATCGCGGCCTTCGCCCTGTTGGTGCCAGCGACAATCGGTGTCATCGGCGCACAACGAGCGTACGCCGCGGAGGCAGTGGTGACGCGAGCAGCGCAGCCATTGGCCGCCTTTGGTCTGGCGCGGTTACGCATGGCACCAGCCCCGCAGACATCATTGGCGAGCGCGCGCATGCACGCCGCGTTGTTGCTTCTTGAACATTCAGCAAATCCGTGGCTCGATCGCCCCGCGGTGGTCGCTGTCGGTTTGCAGCAGTTGGCATCAGCGGTCTCCGCGGTGCCGCCGGCAGATGCCAACTGGCCTGCACAGGCCATTGAACTGGCGAATCATGCGCTTGATACGCATCACTACGAATCAGTGGCTTCATCGGCTGCGCTGGTTGCAGAAGCGCTCGACTCTGCCAGTGCACGGGGCATGAAGGGCGTAACAAAGGAAGCGATTGCTGCGCTCCTGCAGCGCGCGGCGCAATGCCAAGTTTCGAGCAACCCGCGCAGTGTTCGGGGTTGGTCGCGGCTTGCCAACGTTGCCGAAATGCAGGGCGACTCTGCTGCGTCCCGCAGCGCGGCTCTGCGCGCGCTTGCCGCAGACGACTCGTTTGCGCTCGACCCCCTGCGCCAACTGCCCGCCCCCGAGCGCGCCACTCTGGAACGCCAGGCAAGTCATCAATAGGTGCTGTGCACCGGTGTCTTTTGGAATGCGTTCGCTACTTGCCTTGCGCTTTGCGCACCGCATCGATCACTTGCTGGCGCGTGTACGCCTCGCTCTTGAATACTTCGGTGCCGTTGGGGGCATAGACCACTAAGAGCGGAATGGTGACGTACTTCAGTTCTGCGAGTTTGGCAGTGCCAGCTTCATTCTTGCCAGTGATGTCCACTTTGAGAAGGACGACTCCGGGCTCGTTCAGGACAACCGACACTTCGTCGGACTCCAAGATGGTCTTCTCATAGGTCTTGCAGTTGATGCACCACTCTGCGGTGAAGTCGAGCACGACCACCTTGCCGGCGTTCTGGGCATCAGTGAGCGCAGCCGGTGTGTACTTGCGCCAGGGCAGGCGCTCGTAGGTCAAGACTGGCGGGATGGCCACGGACACTGCGGTAATAAATAGTCCGACAGAAACAAAGATGACCTTTGTACTAGCCTTCTTTGCAATTTGCAAAGTGCGCACGGTCATCCATAGTCCGGCTGCAGCGCCAGTGATGCCAATCACCCACCAGTACAGGGTGAGCGGTTCTTCGCGAAGTCCATTGATCCCCGCGCCGATGAAATACACCGCGGCGGCCAAGAGCAGCATTCCCATCACTTGCTTGAGGACGTCACTGGCAGGCCCACCGCGCGGCAACTTTCGTGCCATCTGCGGGAACGCACTGAGCACCAGGTACGGCACACCCATTCCCAGTCCAATCGTGAAGAACACAGCGATAATCGTGTACGGATTCTTGGTGGTGACTGCCCATCCTGCTGCTGCGCCCATGAGCGGCGCGGTGCACGGCGTGGAAAGCACTGCGGTCATCACGCCAAAGATCACACTGCCGCCGATCGACTCATGCTTCGGTTCGATGGCGTAGACCCATTGCGGCAGTCCCACGCTGAAGAAGCCCGCCATGCCGATGGCCATGAGCGCGATAAAGATGCCGACTCCAATGGTGAATGCCGGGTATTGGAATAATTGATTCGATTGTTCAAATCCCTTTGCTGAACTAAGCAAAATTCCGAGCCCGAGCCAGAATCCAATCACCCCGATAGACATCGCCACACCCAACATAAAGACGCGCATGCGACTTCCTGCGCCAGCGTTAGCAAGCCCAATGATCTTCAGCGGAATCACCGGCAGTACGCACGGCGTGAAATTCAAGATGATTCCGCCCACAAATGCCAAGAGCAGCATGATCGGAAAGAACACGCCGGATTCTGGGTCGAGTTCAAAGTCCCAGCCAAAGAGCGGCACCTTGATGGGCTTGGAACGCCCAAGCCCGCTGCCACTTCCCATGGCAGACGTTTCTTTGATGCGCCCAAAGACGGTGGAATCAAAGCCCGCAAAGAGCGGTGTTTCTCCGGGTCCGGCAGTGGCTCGAGCGCCCGGAGTGATTTCAAGTGTTACTTTCTGCTCAACCGTCGCTGGTGCAAGGCACGTGTTGCTACACGCTTGGAATTCAATAGTGATTGCAAATTCCACGGTTCCCGAAGCAGATTGCGCAATGATCACTGGAACAAACGCAACCACCTTGCCTTCATAGACGCCAAAGGTCTGCGGTCCCTCGCCAAGGTCGCCCTTCACGGCATGCGCTGCGGGCCATTGGATGTCGGCAACGCTCACCATGGCCGCACCAGCGGGCAGGGTCTTCACATCAATCGCAGTAAAGATGGCGCCGTCGAAGGCAGTCATCCCAGGCGGCAATGCGCGCGATTGCGCTTCGCTTGTCCAAATGTGCCAGTCGCTGGCGATGTCCAGCTCCACGGCAATGGGAAGCGTGTCTCCCGGTGAGCCCTTGAGTAACGCGGCCGCGGTTCGAACTTCCACCTTTGAGGCGGAACTCCCTTGTGCAAAGGCTCCGCGATTCATTGCAGCGGACGCCAGCAGTGTCAGTGCCAGGATCAGCCAGCGCAAGGAAGTGCGTGCAGGGCAGCAGGGTGCGGCGGGCTGTTCATTGGTCATACAGGGATGGAGGTTAGCCGCGTGGGCAGGTAAACGAGCCGGTTTCCCTGTTTGGCGGGCGCCAGGAGGGGTCGCCGCGCCGGAGTGGCTCCCGAGGGGCTGAACGCGACAAATTCAACGATATCTGCTATAATGACGCGCCTGCTCCGGATGTTCCGGGGCCGTCCGTCTTGGTTTCCAGGTCCTCAGTGTCCTGGGTTCGCTTCCTTGCACCGCCGTCCATGATCGCTACTTCGATCCTGAATTCCGGCTCCAGCCGCCTCCCATGACGCCTCAAAGCGTCATGGTCTGCTTGCTGGTCGTCGATGCCGCGCGCATCGCCGGCGTGCGTCTTGGTTGCGTCCCCAGCGTCCGCCCGGAGGTCGCCCGTATGGGTTGACCGCCGCGCCGCACGAGGTTCTTCGGCCGCCAAGGCGGGCCATGCGTCGACCGGACGTGTGGCCCGTTTCGTTTCTGGTCTCCCGGTCGTTCAGTCGGTCCCGTCGGACCAGTCTGAGTCACTCGCACAGCACATCTTTCACCACATCTCATCATCCACGCTTCGGAGCACCTCACCATGAACCGCGAAACACTTGCCATCCTTGATTCGATCGCCCGCGACCGCAACATCGACCGCGAACTGCTCATTCACGACCTTGAGCAGGCCATGGTCAGCGCCGCCCGCAAGCATTTCAATTCACTCGACACCGAGGACTTTGGATGCGAGATCGATCGCCTCACTGGCGCTATCACGCTGTGGCGCGAAGACGAGGACGGCATTCGCTCCGATGTTGATCTGAAGTCGCTCGGTCGCATTCCAGCGCAGACCGCCAAGCAGGTCATGATCCAGCGCTTCCGTGAAGACGAGCGCAACTCGCTCCTTGAAGAATTCGGCAAGCGCCAAGGCGAACTCGTCACCGGTACCGCCGCTCGTTACGAGGGTGGCGCTCTCATGGTGCAGATTGAGCGCATCGAAGGATTCATGCCGCGCAGCGAGCAGATTCCCGGCGAGCAATTCCAGCCCGGCGATCGCGTTCGCTGCCTGATTCTTGATGTTCGCGACGCTACGAGCCAAGTGAAGGTAGTGCTTTCCCGCGCTCATCCGGACTTCATTCGCAAGCTCTTTGAGGCAGAAGTTCCAGAAGTTGCTGAGCGCGTGATCGAGATCAAGGCGATGAGCCGCGAGCCCGGTTTCCGTACCAAGCTCGCAGTATCAAGCGTTGATAGCAAGGTCGATCCGGTCGGCGCGTGCGTCGGCGTGCGCGGCAGTCGTATTCGCAACATCGTTGACGAACTCGGTGGCGAGAAGATTGACATCGTTCGTTGGAACGAGTCGAGCCAAGTGCTCATCGCCAATGCGCTGAAGCCGGCTGAAGTTGAGGAAGTCAGTCTCTGCTTCGAACTCGGCCGCGGCACGATCATCGTTCGCGAAGATCAGCTTTCGCTTGCGATCGGTCGCCGCGGACAGAATGTCCGTCTTGCTGCTCGCCTCACCGGTTGGGATGTTGACATCCTGACCCCTGCTGAATTTGAGCGCAACCTGCAGGCGATTGAAGAGACCGTACGTCCGCTTGAAGGCTTCACTGATGCGATGCTGGACAAGATGGGCGCCCTCGGCCTCATCAGCGTCTTTGACATTGAAGAAGTCGGCGTACCTGTCCTGACAGCGGAAATCGGCATGTCCGAGGAACTCGCTGAGCAGGTCGTCTACGCATGCAGCGAGAAGGGCAAGATTGTGGCGGAAGAGCAGCGAATCGCTGCCGAAGAAGACGCGGTGCGCAAGGCAGAAGACATGCAGGCCACCGATCTCTTGCTCGGCGGCGGCAGCGTGCGCGACACGGCGGTGCAGACCGATGCGGGCGCGGAGAGCGCGGCGGATTCCATTCTCGGCGGCGGCACCTGATAACGGCGGGCGAACGAAACGACGGGCATTTCACTGAGGAGCAACACGAGTGTCGAAGCAGATCCAGAAGGTACGAATTTCACAACTTGCCAAGGACCTTGGTGTCGACTGGAAGGACATCAAGACCAAGTGCGAGAGCGAAGGTGTTGTCGACCAGGCCAAGACGGCGTCGAGCACCGTATCGATCGGTCTTGCGGAAACAATCCGCGAGTGGTTTGGTAGCGGTGGCGTTGCCACAGCCACCGCTGTTGAAACAACCGCCAAGGTTGAAGCGCGCCCGAAGCCCGAGCCGCGCACGAAGGCTGCGACGGCGTCGACCGATTCAGCCCCTGCCACCGATGCCCAAGCGGATGCTCCGCCTGCAGCCAAGGGTAAGAAGGCTCCAGCCCGGGCTGCCAAGACGACCACTGATGCAGCAGCTCCCGTTGCGCCATCTGCCGGCGCAGCAGCGCCGTCGGCGCCAGTTGCCAAGGCTTCTGCAGCCATTGCCACTGCGCCATCAACTGCATCGGCTGCTCCCGCCGCTGCGAAGGTGGTTTCCAAGGCCGCACCAGCAGCAGTCGCTACGCCACACGCCGCGAGCGAGACGCCCGCACAGACCCCTGCCGTTTCGTCCGATGCTGCAAGCAGCGACGCGACGCCATTTGTGATTCCTGAAGTTCCTGAGCTCGATCTCGCTCCGCGCGTCCCCGGCGAGGACATCTCCGTGGTCACTTCGCCGGAGAGTGTTGCCCCGCACACCGTGGTCGGCGCGCCAGTGAGCCCGTCCGTCATTGGCAAGGCGCATCGGTCAACGAAGCCAGTAGAGGTCGCGCCCGCAGCGGTGGTCAAGCCGCCGGTGCGACACACGATTCAGCCGGCATCGTCGCCGCCGTTGATGAACGTTCCCAAGCGCCCCGAAAACGTGCGCGCTATTGGTCAGACGCTCACGCCAACCAAGACGGCGCTTTCGGGCCCGCAGGTCATCCGCGTTGAGCAAGCAGAAGTGCTGCCGATTCCGCGCCCGCGTCCAGCGGGTGGACCAGGCGGACCAGGATTCGGCGGCAGTCGATTCGGCGGTGCCGGCGGAGCAGGTGGCGGACGCGGCGCAGGTCGCACCACGCCTTCAAGCCGCACCGGTCGTGCAGCTGATCCGCGCGGCCGTGACTTCGCGGGCAGTGGCGGTTCTGGCACCATCGACAAGGGCGAGCGCGACAAGCGCTTGGCTGAAGCGTCCGGCTGGATGAAGAACCGTCGTCATAAGACGTCGGGCGGTTCGCATGGCGGTATGGGCGGCGCTCGCGTTGAGCAAGGTCCACCGAGCGAAGTGCACATCACCGAGCCGATCTCCATCAAGGAACTCTCAGAGAAGAGCGGCGTGAAGGCCAGCGACATTCTGAAGCAACTCGTTCTGGCCGGCCAGATGGCCACCATCAACGGCAGTATCGAAACCGAGCGCGCCATTGAAATCATGATGGGCTATGAAATTGAGCTCATCGTGGAAGAGGCGAAGAGCGTCGGTGACATCATCGAGGAGCGATTCACTGCCCGCGTTCGCACGGAAGAGCGTGCGCGTCCGCCTGTGGTCACCATCCTTGGTCACGTCGACCACGGTAAGACCAGCTTGCTTGACCGTATTCGTAACACCAATGTTGCATCGGGCGAAGCGGGTGGCATCACCCA
>CAMDCW010000135.1 GCA_945890745.1 Phycisphaera mikurensis NBRC 102666 | reverse complement strand
ACAACGACCACCTTCTTTGGTGGCGTTGCGCCCAGGTGCGGCACAACTTGTGGGTGCGCTAAAGCCATTGCTTCAATCTCCGCCGGACTTGCTGCCGTCGGCACCATGATCCGCGCGCGCACCTTGCCCTGAACCTGCACGGCAATCTCTACCTCGTTGTCCACCAACATCGCTGGGTCGAACGTTGGCCATGGCATTCCATGTAGGCCGCCTGCTACGCCGAGGCGCTCGCCCATTTCGTCCGCAATGTGTGGGGCAAATGGCCACAGGACGCACGCGAATCGCACCAGCTGATCGCGCGTCATGCCGCCCTTGGTTGCGTCCGTCATGTCACTCGGGCGCGTTGCCGCATTGACCAATTCGATCATCGCCGCGATCGCTGTGTTGAAACTGAGACGCTCAATGTCTTCACCAACCTTGGCAATGGTTCGATGCAATTGCTTCTCGATGCCAACGTCAGCCACCGCTGCGCACAAGACGTCGCCGGTGCGCTCATCAACCGCCAGCCGCCATGCGCGCTGTAGGAAGCGGAACACCCCAACAATGTCGCGCGTGTTCCACGGCTTTGATGCCTCAAGTGGCCCCATGTACATCTCATACAAACGGAACGTATCCGCGCCGTACTCGACGATCACGTCGTCTGGATTGACCACATTTCGCAGGCTCTTGGACATCTTGGCAACGATCTGCGTGACTGGTTCGCCAGTGGCTTTTTCCACGCATTGACCTTCGCCACGATCTTCAACCTCATCGATCGGCACCAACGTCCGATCGGCGCGCTGATACGCATGACTGGTGATCAGTCCTTGATGGAACAACTTGCCAATTGGCTCCGGCGTACTCACCTGACCAAGGTCAAAGAGCATCTTGTGCCAGAAACGCGCGTAGAGAAGATGCAGCACTGCGTGCTCGCTGCCGCCAACGTAGAGATCAACCCCGCCCGCGTGACACGTGGCCGCGTCATACGAAGTTGGCGCAGCAACCGCCGCGGCACCGGCACCGGACTGATCCGCACCTTGCGCGCTCTTCTTTCGCGACAACATCCAATACCGCTCCGCTGCCGGATCCACAAACGCCTGCGCATCTTTCGGCGAGCAGTAGCGCAGGTAGTACCAGCAACTTCCCGCCCAACCTGGCATGGTGTTAGTCTCGCGCACCACGGCGGTGTCTGCTGGCAACAGCGCCGGATCGACACCCGCTGCACCAGCCGTCGTGTGCGTCCAATCACGCGCCTTTGCAAGCGGTGGCTGCGGCGTACTACTTTCGACCGGTCGATAGTCAGCGAGTGGCGGCAGTGCCACCGGCAACGCAGCCACTGAAACCGGATAGTGATTTCCTTCAGCGTCGTAGACCACTGGGAACGGTTCGCCCCAATAGCGCTGCCGACTGAACAACCAATCGCGCAGGCGATAGTTAATGCGCAAACCACCGATGCCCTTCGATTCAAGCCACGCAATCGCCGCGCGCTTCGCGTCGGCGGTCGTCATGCCGTTCATCGAAAGTCCACTGGCCGCGTTCGCGCTATTGATCGCCCGTCCTTCGCCGCTAGTCGCCATCTCGCCGGTCCAGGCAACGCCCGCGATGTCGACAACCTGCACTACCGGTAGCGAAAATTCCTTGGCAAACTCAAAGTCGCGCTCGTCGTGCGCAGGCACTGCCATGATTGCGCCGGTTCCGTAGCCCATGAGCACATAGTCCGCGGTCCAGACGGGAATGCGCGCGCCGGTCGCTGGATTGACGGCAGACAAGCCTGTTGGGACGCCGGTCTTCTTCTTTGATTCTTGGCGATCGATGTCCGATCGATTCTTCGCCCACGCCACATACTCCGCAAGCCGCGCGTCGCCGCCGCGTGCCACCACACCCGCCACCAGCGGATGCTCCGGCGCAACCACCATGTAGGTGGCACCAAACAACGTGTCTGGCCGGGTGGTGAACACGGAAAGGAACTGACCGTCAGCAGCCGCGGAATCACTCGCCGCATTGGCCGCACTGTTCGTGTTCGAGCCTGCACCCGCGCCATCCACTGCAAATCGAATCTCCGCACCCTCGCTGCGACCAATCCACTCCGTCTGCATGGTGCGCGTTGAATCCGGCCACTCCACCAATGCAAGGTCAGCAAGCAATCGATCGGCGTAGGAAGTAATGCGGAACATCCACTGCTTGAGTGGCATGCGCACCACTGGATGGCCACCGCGTTCGCTGCGGCCATCGATGATTTCTTCATTGGCAAGCACGGTGCCCAACTTTGCGCACCAGTTCACGGTTTGCGTGCCCAGATACGCCAAGCGGAATCCATCGAGATAGACCTGCCGCTCGCGCTTTGTGCACGCACTCCAGCGCTTGGTAACGCTGGCACTGGCGCCATTCGCAGAAGCCGCCGCACCGCCCACGGCACGGTCCGCGCTTGCCACGGTGATTTCTCGATCTTCCTTGGCAATCGCTGCTTCAAGTTCAGCGATCGGACGCGCGGCTTTCGCCCTGGGATCAAACCATGCGTTGTATGCCAAGAGCCAAATCCACTGCGTCCACTTGTAATAGTCAGGATCGATGGTCGCAAATTCGCGCGACCAGTCGTACATGAATCCAAAGCGCTTCAACTGGCGCCGAAAATTATCGATGGCTTTCTTGGTGGTGACCTCGGGATGCACGCCCGTCTGAATGGCGTATTGCTCCGCCGGTAGACCGAACGCGTCCCAGCCCATGGGATGCAGAACATTGAAGCCCTTCATCTTCTTGAAACGACAGATGATGTCGGTGGCGGTGTAGCCCTCGGGGTGCCCAACATGGAGCCCCGCGCCGGATGGGTACGGGAACATGTCCAAGCAATAGAACTTCGGGCGCGACGCATCGAATCCTGGCTCGCCCGGGTTCGGTTGTCGATACCCGCCGCCCGCTGCCTCCGCCTGCTCAAGCCGCGCCTGCCAGCGTTCTTCGGTGGCATTGGCGAACGCCGCCGTGTATCGGAAGGGCGTCTCGTTCGCGCCGCCCGGTGTCCCAGGGGTGCGGGCGTGGCCGTCGGTAGCGTTGTTCGCAGCGGACATAGGGGTCGAAGCGTACTTCAGTCGCCATGTGCCCTACGATGCGCCGCAATGAAGTCCCCGGACGACGAGCCCCTCGACCCGCAGCCCGATGGCGACAGCGCGCCTGACCCAGGCTCATCTGATACTCCCCGGCCAGACGGCAACGGTGATGCGGACGCCGAAGGCGATGCTGACACCGAGGAAGGCGCCGACGGCGACGCGAACACCAGCGCCAACGACTCGAATGGCGAAAGTGCCTGGGAGCTCCCCGTGCCGATAGCCAGCGCGTGGGTCGGCTTCTGGCCGCACCCCGATGCGCCAACGCGTGATGAAGTGGGTCGCGCGGTGGCAAGCTGGGTGGGCCGCGAAGTGGAGATGGAGTCAAGCGAGCCCGATGAAGATGAAGGCATGCTGTGGGCGTTGATGGTGAACATCCCGGGCGTGAATTCGCCGGTGGTGCTGTGGGCTGAACGCGCGCTCAATGCCGAACCAGGGCAACTTGAAGACCCGGCCATGGCTGCCTGTAAGTGGGTGGTTGGTATGCAGACCGTGCTTGAGCCCGGCGAGGCGCACGCCGAATATTTCCATTTGATGGCGATGCTTGCTGGATCCCTCCCAGAGCTCACTGGAATATTGGATGTCTCCAACGCGCGTCGTTGGCCGCGCCAAGAAATTGAAGAGCAGTTTCTTGCTGCCGATGCAGTTCCCAACGACGAGAGTCTGTGGACGATCACCGCGGTTGCCACATCCGACGAAGAGGATGTGCCGATGATGTTGTTCACCACCGGGCTTTCACGCTGCGGTCTTCCGGAATTGGAAATGCTTGAAGTGCCCGCGCGTCACTCGCAGGCGGCTGCCATCTTGCTGAATCATGTGGCAAGTCTGCTGCTTGAAGCGCCGCCCCCAGAGCCGGAGGAGCCGATCGAAATCGGACCGGATATTTTGGTGACACTCATTCCTTGGCAAGAGTGCGCTCGATACATCGCCGAAGAAACGCCAGGTTCAACTGCGTTCCGTGAGACTGCGCGCGAGCAGGGCGACGGCTCGCTGATGGCGGTGCGCGCAGTGATCTGTTCTGCGAAAAAACGCGGCAGTTTCAAGCAACTTTGGGCGTGGCCGATCGAAATCATTGAGAGCATGGAAGCTGGTCGCGCGGTGCTATACGCCAGCGAACATTCTGCTGCAGCCACGGAACGTCGTGCACAGCGCACCTGGCCAAAGTTCGCCACGGCGTTCGCAAGCGTTCGTCGTGCAGAGGAGCCGGATGTGTTGGCGCTCGCCACCACGGCGTTCCAAGTGCAAGCGCCACTGGGATCGGTCGACGAGCACGACCGTCGCGAACAGGGTTGGTTCACGGTGCAGCGCTTCGATCATGATGTAGTGGACGCAGTTCTTTCCGAAGAGCCGGTCACTCGCCAAGATCTTCACGTTGGCGATGCGATCCGCATTCCGCGCGCCGAGGTCACTGATTGGCGCGTGTTCCTTCCGGAAGAAGTCTTTGGACCAGCGCGCAGCGATGCGTTGCTTGCAGCGGTTGATCGTTTACGAGGGCTCGCGTGAACATTCCGCAGCATGATGACCATGATGCGAGCGGCACGCAACGACACGACGCGGTGCCGCAACATCGGATGGACGCAAGCAGCATGCCAATAGCGTGCGAAGCACGTAACGAATTTGAAGCGCAATGCGTGCAGTCCGTCCTTGAGGACGCAGGGATTCAGAGCGTGGTTGATCCGTCCGGTGTGGCTATCTTTGGTTTCCCACTCCGTGCCGGTAGCACGGTTGTTCCAGTGCGCGTGTTGCCCGAAGACTTGAGCCGCGCCAAGCAGATGATTTCCGAAGCGCGCTGGGTTGGAAAGAGCGTCGATTGGGACGATGTGGATGTTGGCGAAATGCCGCCCGATGTCATTCGTATGCTCAGTCGCGCTCGGACCGATCGGGTGATCGGCCGCGTGATGATGGCAGTCGCGTGGATTGCCATTGCCACAGTTCTCGTGAGCATCGCCATTGGGCTGGTGCGGTCAATCGGGGGGCGTTGAGTTGGTGGAGTTGGTCACCCGAAACAGTGCAACAGATCGGAGAAGTCATGCGAAGAATCATCATGAATATCGTTGGACTCATGCGAGTGACTTGCGCGGCGCTGTCGCCGATGACTTGCCGCCTGAGTGCCTTGCCCGCCGTCGTCGCGCTCACGCTCCTTGCCGGTTGTGCCTACACGCTTGACGGCAAAGTGGTGGAGGGCTTCGGCAGCGTGGTCATGGGTCGTGACAAGGATCCCGATGCCCGCAAGGGTGGACTTGGCGGCGCCACTGTGGAACTCATTCGCGATGCCGGCACCATGAACCGCGCGGTTGCTGCGCGCGCCACCAGTGGTTCGGATGGCCGCTTCATTCTGGAAGTGCCCGCATTCGGCGCGGGTTGGATGGACGAATCGTGGCAGATCCGCGTGCGGCGCCATGGTTACGAGAATGTGGAGAGCGAAGTGCAGTTGCCGGGTTCCACTTCCGGGCGCCTGGTCATTGTTGGAATGCACGCTGGAAAGAGTGGGCAATTTCGCGAGCCGGATAGTTCGCGATCCATGATTGATGAGGCGAAAGCGTTCGAGCCATCGCTTGGAAATACCCGTCCCTGACGTAGTGAACGACCGCCGATGCGCAGGCGCTACCACATACATCCTCCTGGACTTCTCTACCTGGTAGTGGTGGTGTTGGTGGGTCTTGCTGCTGCAAATCGCCCCAGCAATCTCTTGGTGTGGGTCTTTGCAGCCATGCTCTCGGGCGTCTTGCTCTCCGGAGTTCTCTCGGGTCAGCCACTGATGAAACTGCGCGCAGTGCGCACCATGCCCCGCACTGGGCGCGTTGGTGAGCCAGTGATCGTTCGATACACAGTCATCAATGAGTCGTCGTTGTGGCCATTGTTTGCGCTGTTTGTGCGCGAAATCACCACGGTGCCGGGCTCGCGCGCCTTTGTGCAACACGTTGGTCCGGGCGAGCAAGTGATTGCAGAAACCGCGTATTGGCCCAGTCGGCGCGGGCCGATGCGCCTGGAGCGATTCCGCATCGAAACGGTATTCCCTTTCGGCCTGGTGATGAAGAGCGTTCGATTCGATGATGCCAGTGAATGCCTGGTACTACCGCGCGTTGAACGACTGCGCGCCGGTGTATTAGTGTCGCTTGCTTCGGGCACTGTTGCTGGTCCTTCAACAAGTACGCGCTCAGGTCCGGGGAGTGATTTCTTAGGAATACGCGAATACCGCCCGGGCGATGGATTGCGACATATTGCCTGGCGACGCAGCGCATCGGCGGGGACATTGGCAGTCATCGAGCGATCGATTGATGCACCGCCGCGCATTCGTGTGGCCCTGGATTTGCGGCGTTCGACGGACGCACTGCGTGTCGACCCTGCGGGCCGTGCAGCGCGCGACTTGGAAGAAGACGCCATTGTCTTAGCCGCAAGCATTCTCTCGCACGCGCAGCGTGATGGCTACGAAACCCGGCTTTGTGTCCTTGGGCTGCCATCGCCGGCGATGCCCATGCGGCGTGGGCACTGGCATTTGCAAAAGGAATTGGCCGTTCTGGCGGCATTGGACCTTGATGCGCCGCGTGAGGCGTCCGCCGTGCTCCCTGCCGAACGCGAACGCGCCACCACGCTCGTCATTCATGTTGATCGCGCCGATATGCGATTAGTTGCCGATGGCGCTGTACACATTGGCGCCACGCAACTGGGTGCTCTGATTGCGCCGATTTCCACGCTGGGCGCGGCAGTAGCTCCTGAGCCGAATCCTGCAACGATTGCTGCACCAAATTCCGCGCCCGGCGTTGCAGCCACTTCACCGCCCACCTCCGCAACATCAACGATCAATGGGCGCTCGCCTTCATCACCACCCGGAGCTGCATCATGAATGTTGCACTCCTCTTTCGGCGCGCGGTATTGCTCTTAGTGTTCCTTTCGATCGCCGCATTCGCTGCCAGCGAACGAAGCGGATGGGTGCTGGTCATCGGCGGCTTGCTTGCCGTTGCCGCCACGCGCATCACTGACGGTCCGCGCAAGCGTCACTTACCTGCGTGGGCTATTCGCTTTGGCGTCTTTGTTGGTATTGGCTGGGGTGCAGTGCAATTCATGGCGCGCCCTTCGCCTGATGAAGCGCCGCGCATTGTGGCCTACGTGGTGCTGGGGGCTTTGCTTCTTAAGTTGTGGGACCGCAAGACGCCCAGTGATTGGCGGCAGGTCATGGCATTGTCCATCGTCTTGGTTGTGGCATCTGCGCTCGCTTCCGGTGACTTTCTAGTGGGGGTGCTGGTGATCGGCTACGCGGTGGCCACTATTGCCACCACCATGCTTTATCACTTGCATGCCGGTGCAGCGCGTGCCGAGGATGATCGCCGTGCTGTCGCGTTGCGCCCGGGCGCACTTGCGCCGATGGAAGCTCCGCATGGCGCTGCGCCGCTGCGGCACTTGCGGCGTCTCGCCGGTGCCGGTGTCGTATTGGGCATTGTGCTCAGTGCCATGGTTTTTGTGATGTTTCCGCGTGAATCCGTGCTCGGGGGGCAATCTGGAAATCGGCAAAGTGGATTCCGCCCCGACATTTCCTTGTGGAGTGCTGGTCGCGTTTCGCTTTCCTCGCGCGTGGCTATGACGGTGACGCTTCTGGATCCGCGCGGAGCGGCTGGACCGTTGACATTGCCACTGCGCCTGCGCGGCGCGGTGTTGCTCCTGGTGATCCTTTCGATCGCCGCATTCGCTGCCAG
>CAMDCW010000134.1 GCA_945890745.1 Phycisphaera mikurensis NBRC 102666 | reverse complement strand
ACAAACCAGTGCATCCATTCGCGCGATTGGGTTTCGGTCATGTACGCCGGAGCTGCCTGTGAGCTCATCAGGTACTGCGACATGAAGACCACCAGGATCGTCTTCATCCCATAGAAGGAGAAGCGTTCTGCAGCCTCATTTCCAACGATGTAGGGGATTCCCTTGGGTAGTTCGCGTGATGGGACCGGGGCCGTGAGATATTGGGCGGTGCTCATGAGCCGAGAAGTGTATAGATTGAGTTGCCATGGAGCCTCAGCCGCCCAATTCCCCAGCACTGCCACGCGGCGTGCAACCGCTGCCGAAGCGGCTGATTCCGTTGCGCCGACCGCCAATACTTTCGGTGGTAGAGGGGCGATTTGTGCCAGCCGGCACCGATGGCATCACGCTTGATGCCGTAAACACTGCGTGGGAATCACTCTGCGCGCGCGTTCCGCGAGCTCATGATGGCCCCATGCTCCATGTCTTAGGCACCAGTCGGAACGGCCACGGTGGCGTGACCATTCATTGCGTTCCCACCAGTTACCGATTTCATGCCGTTGCCCGGGAAGGATTGGATACAGGCGTTCGACCCATCGGGGTGAAGGCGGTGTGTTTCACTCCGAGCGGCCAGATACTGATGGCGCAGCGTGGTCCAGAGACCCTCAATTACGCCGGCATGTGGGAGTTTGCGCCCGCGGGCACTCTTGAGCCGGGCGTTTCGCCTGTCGACATGATCCTGCGCGAACTTCGTGAAGAGACCGGCTGGACCGCCAGTGCTCCGCCGGTGGCACGCGCGCTCGCCTTTGATCCGGTGGTGCGCAGCTGGGAAGTGCTGTACGTGATTGATGTGCTGCCGCCGGCCGTACCGCTACAGACGTGGGAGTGCAGCGAACTGCGCCAAGTAAATCCCGGCGAGTGGCCCGAGCCACTTGCGCCCGTTGCAGTGCAAATGCTGCCCATTGTGGAGGCGGAACGCCGTGTACGCGCGCGCTAACCGTAGACCAAGTGATGATCCGCCCAGCGGTCCGTCGGTGACGGCGGCGGACATTGTCTTGCGTAGTGAGCGCGACGCAGTGCTACTCAAGCCCGCTGGACTTTCCAGCGAGGCACCAGCGACGAACGGAAAGGGTCCCGCCACGCTGCTGGTGCAAGCGCGTGCGCTGCTTGCATGGCCCGAAGCGCAGTTGCCGCACCGGATTGATCGCCCAACCCGTGGATTTGTGGTGGTCGCGCGCGACAGCGCCGCCGTGGCAGCACACAACGAGGCGATTCGGGCAGGGCGGTGGACCAAGCACTACCTAGCGCGGATTGCTGCTTCTGGCTCACAAGTAGATGGTCGTGCACTCATCGGTCAGCATCACGCCTACCTGCGCCGCGATGGTGCGGTGGCGCGAGTGGTGCGTTCCGGTGGCGATCCATCAACGCTGGTGATTGAAGCGATCGCCCCCGCGCCTGCGGCCCCCGGCGAGTGGCATGCAGTGATTCGATTGGTCACTGGACGCTTCCATCAGATTCGCGCCATGTTGAGTGCGTTGGGATTCCCGCTCGTTGGTGACCAGGAGTACGGCGGCACGCGGGGTCACATGTACCTCGATCATGCATCGCTGTGGTTTCCATCGATTGTGGACGGCTCTATGCAGCGCGCGTGGCTGCCGATTGATCCGCGTCGCGAGCCGGTCGATCCGTCCATCATCAGCGCGTTGGCAAGTGCACAACCGATGGAAGCGCAGCGCTAGCGGCTCACCCAGCGAACGTGTCCAAGTCGGTTGGTCACAAACTGGCTTGCCGCGCGCCGGGTAGCGCGCGCATTCTCTGCATTCTTCAGCGCACCGAGTTCGCCAACCAAGGTGGCCGGGCTGAGGAGATCAACAAACCCTGGAGTCTTGTCAACCAGTGAAACGCTGGCGCCGGTGATTTCCAATCCGATGGCTTCGTCTGCTGGCTTGCCGCCATCGATCCACGCAAATCCACCGCCGATGTACACGCCAACCTCGCCGTTGGACACCACCACAAATCGAATGGAGAGGTTGGTGGAACTTGGTTCCACCGGAGTGCGTCCGGCCCTGGGTCGCCACAGCACTTCAATGTGCAAGAACCGACCGTTCTTGGCGGTGCCAGTGGCAAGCTCTTCGTAGGGGATGTCACTGAAGACCACCGTTGTCTGAGCAGGCTCAATGGCGTAGGTGCCGGTGGTGAACTCAGAAGTCAGCCGGACGGCGGTATCTCCAGAGCCAACAATTTCCACCGCTCCGCCCGGGGTGATTGAACACCCGGCGCTCGCTAAGAGCCATGCAGTAGCAACAGTGGCAATCATCCGCGCCACGCCAAGATTCATCGCATATCCCGCGAGAGATCACCTTCTGTAGACGCCGGGCGCTGCTGTACTGCACGTGCTGCGGGCGAATCGATTCCAAGAATCGCAAACGGATCGCGCTCAGCAATCGCACGCAGGGCGATGCGCGGAATCGCTGGCAACTGGGTCCCGTGTGCAAATGCATTCACGGAGTAGAGGTTCTCAATGGCCTTCGCAGGCAAGTCATACGGGAAGCCGCTTCCAAAGAAGAGCTTCTCCAAGACGCCCAAACTCTGCGCGCTGAGGAGCGCGTTATAGAGTTGCCACGGGCGACCAGACACGCCGCTGATTTCTGCGTAGACGTTCTGATGCTTCATGAGCATGGCCAGGCATTCGTCAATCCACGGCCATCCAAGTTCGCCAATCACGATCCGAAGTTTCGGATGTGCGCGCGCTACTTCGTCAAAGCCAGCGGGTCGATCAAACTCCAGTGAGCCGCTCGCTACCAGCGGACCGGGTCGACCGATGAAGAGTGGAAGCCCCAGCGCTTCGATCCGCGCATAGAGACGCATGGCATCGGAGTGTGTTGGATGAAATCCTTGCGCGCTTGGGGAGATGGTCACGCCCACCAGTCCAAGTTCGACGGCGCGCTCAAGTTGTGTTGCAGCGTCGCTTGCCATCGGGTCAATGCCGGCAACGCCAGCAAGGCGGCCAGGATTGGAGCGAACCACTTCCGCTACGAACTCATTGGGGATACCGGCATCAAGCAGCTTGGAGCGAAATCCGTGCACCAACGCGGCTGCCACCGGCTCGATGGCGCGATCAAGCGCAGCAGCAGTCGACTCAAGGCGGGTGCCACGAAGCGCAGTGAAGCGGCGGAGCGCTTCAGCAGTTTCGCGACCAAGTTGTTCAGGCGAATTAAAGACTCGTGTAGAGCAGTCAACGATCATTTGGAACGACTCACTTTCTCGGCGTCCTGCCGCGGCGGCACCCATCCGTGGGTGCGCGATGGTGACATGCAAACCAAAGTGTAGCGGGCTTCACTGGTTTTTCGGTCGAACAGCCCGGTGGAGAACGCAAATCCCCATGGTGAGTGGCGCGGCGCTGCACTGTTCAAAGCCAGTTTCTTGCAGTTTTTGCGCAAATTCGCGCGGCTGTAGGAAGGTGCTCACCGAGCGCGGCAGATAGTGATACGCACCCGAAGCGTCCCGCGCCACCATGGAGGCCGTCCAAGGCATGATGCGCTTGGTGTACAGATTGCTTCCCCAGCGCACGATTGGATTGGTTGGGTCCGCGAATTCCAAGACCACCAGTCGGCCGCCCGGGCGCAGTACTCGGAAGAACTCGGCGAGCGCGCGCGCAGGTACCGCAACGTTGCGGATTCCAAACGCAATCGACACTACATCAAAGGACTGGTCAGGGAATGCCAACTGCATGGCGTCGCCTTGGTGATACGTGACCGAGGTGCGCGCTGATGTTGAGCCTGTTGAAGTGCCCGCCGCGTCGGTGCGTGGCGCGCCTTGGTTCCGACGTCCTTTGTCCCGCGCAATGGCAAGCATTTCCGGGGTGAAATCCACGCCGGTCACTTCAGCGGCGCCGGCATCTGCGAACGCCTCCGCCAGATCGCCCGTACCGCACGCAACATCAAGAACGCGGGTGGTGGTGTTCACACCAGCGGCTCGAACGGCCGCGCGGCGCCAGCGTTGATCCTGAAAGAATGAGTGCAAACGATTGTTCAGGTCGTAGCTGCCTGCGATAGCTGCAAACATGCCTTGCACCTTGCGCGCCTTCTCGGCGTCAATGTGCGGGCTGTCACGCAGCGCTTCCTGGGTCCAGATGGGTCCGATTTCGACCATTCGGACGATGGTAGGCGGTTCTACGGACCCGGAAAGTGCCCTGAATTGATCGATAACAAAGAATAAGTGCGCCATAACGAAGGAAATTGCCTTGCCGTGGCGGGTCGAAACCGGATCGCCCGATGCCACTCTCACGCCGACACCAACGCGGCGCACCACTCGCAAGGAACACAGAACTATGCATCTCGAATCCACCATCGAACAGCTCTTCCAGCACCTCGTCTCCGGCGACCGTCGTCGCGCCCACGCTTTCGTGGCCACCTTGACCGCGCAGAACATTCCCGCCGAGCGCCTTGCCAACGACATTTACTGGCCGATCCACGAGATGCTCGTCAAGCTCTTCAAGAAGGATCAGCTCTCGCGCATCAGTTACAACTACGCCACCCGCGCCCTTCGCCAGATCGCGCATCAGGGCTCAACGACCTACACCCGCGTGGAGCGCTCCGCTGGTCGAATCCTCATGTTCTGCGGCCCAACTGAGGGCGAGGAACTGGGTGCGCAGATCGCAGTTGATCTGCTTGACGCCGCTGGCTATGAAGTCTTCTTTGCTGGTGCTGGAGTCGCCAACGACGAGGTTCTTGAAGAACTCGCCAGCACCCGCGCCGGAACGCTGGTCCTGTGGGCATCAGCAGCCAGTGATGCGCCGGCCATTCGCGCGCTGATTGACCAAATCAAGGAAATCGGTGGCCATCCAAACCTGCGGATTGTCTGTGGCGGCGGCGTGTTTAACCGCGCACTCGGCTTGGCCGAAGAGATCGGCGCCGACGTCTCAGCCACCACTCCGGCGGCATTGGTTTCGGCTCTGACTTCCCTGGAAACTGCGGCAGTCACCGGGCGGATCAGTACCACCGCCACTGCCAACACCACCCGACGCCGCTCCTCCAAGGCTGCGTAAACCAGATCCTCGCCCGTGGAAAGTGCCCCTCGGGGCGCCTCCGCGGGCTTCAACACCCGCCCGCCGGCCACGACGGACCGGCGGGCGGGTGTGTTTTTGCCCATCCTTGGTCAAACAGCCGCGAGGGAGCGGCAACCCAACATGCACGGAGCGGTAGGCTTCCTGCATGCTCAGCAAGGCTCACGAGAACCGACTCATTCGACGCGCCCAGCGCGGCGATGGCGCGGCCATTGAAGAGCTGATCCGCGAGCACCAGGGCGCCCTGTACGGATTCATGGTTCGCCTGTCCGGTCGCCCGGACGTGGCAGAAGACATGGTGCAAGAGGCGTTCGTTCGAGTCATCAAGAACATTGGTCGATTCGATACACGCTTCCGATTCTCTACCTGGATCTTCACCATCGCTCGACGCCTGTATGTGAATCACATGCAGAAGCATCGTCCCGTCAGCGACAGCGAGGCCATGGAGTTCTGGGCATCGGATTCTGATCGTCCCGACGACGTGATGGTGGCTGCTGAGAAGCGTGATCACCTGAGCCGCATCTTGGACGTTGCGATCGCGTGCCTGACTCCGCTGCAGCGCGAGATCGTCACGCTGTTCCACCATCAAGATTGGTCGATCGAGGCGGTAAGCAGCCATCTTTCGATGCCTGAGGGCACCATCAAGAGTCATTTGCATCGCGCGCGTAAGCGCATGCATGCGGTGATCAACAGTGACGAAGAACTGGCCAGGAAGGCCGAGGAGGTCATGGAATGATTCCGAACGACCGTAACGATCAAAGCAGTTCCCCCGACGTGACTCATTCGGTCATGCATCGCTTGGGTTACAACCGCGCCACTGATCCGGCGCAAGCCCGATCCATGCGAACGAGCCGCATCGTGGTGGGTATTGCACAAGGCGCACTGGTCTTGGCCGCGTGTGCGCTCGGCGCTGCGTGGTGGATGGGTAATTCCCGCGCCGATCGATCACAGCCCGCTGTCGGCGACGCATTGCGCGGATCGGTGGTGCAGGGTGCTGGTCGACTTGATTCGATTCTCCTTGGAATGCCGCGCGTTTCCAACAGCGACATCCTGCAGGCTTCTGAAACTAAGCGTGCGCCAGAGGCGGCCTCCACCGTCACCGATGGGGCAGTACACGTTCGTAGTTACTAATTCCGAACCGCTGGCGCTGTGCGGTCAGAGTCGCGTTCACCATGAAACGAAGGTTGCCACGAACACTTGGTGTGCTCTCTGCGCTCCGTGTGCTCCATGCGATCACTGTGCTGTGTGTCATTGGCATGGCGTCCGCAACGTCGGCGTTGCCACCGGGTGACGGCGTCTTTGGAAGTGCAACAATCGTTCCCGCAGATGTAGGAGTGGTGGTTCACGTGCGCGGTGCCAAGGGGCTGCGTGCTGATGCAGCGATGCTTCCAGCGCAGGCGGCGCTGCTTCGGCTTGCTGGTTCGCGCGTCTTGGTGCAGACATGGGATCGGCTGGCGGAAGACCTTGGCGTGGATGCCTCAAGTTTGGTTGATCTACTCCTGGGCACCGATGTCACCTACATCGAACGCACGCGCGCTGGCCAAGTGGAGTGGGCGATCGTGACGCGCATCGAGCAGCCGCTACTTGATCTCTTTGTGGAGAAATTGAAGCCGGCGACCGCTGCCGGCGGGCGATCGATTTATCCAGTCCAGCAAGTTGCTGCGGCGTGGCGACCTCCGCATCTAGTCCTGGGTCCGTCGGACCGCACGGCGCTCTTTGACGAAGTGGTGGGGCGCATTGATGCGCCGAATGCAGACGGTTCGCTTGCTGCTGCAACGGATCTTGTTGCAGCCAACGGATGGGACACCGCACCGGTTGAAGTGGTTTGGCGGCATGAACTTCCAACGGGCGGCATGACGGTGTTCACCGCGCGTGCGGTTGATGGACAGTTGCGGATTCGTCATCGCAGTCGATTTGATCGAGCGCCCATCCACGTAGCGTCTGGCGCGCCTGCCGATGCTGGTTTGCTGCGCGCTTTGGACGGGGCAGGTATTGCGGCCTTGGTGATGAATCCGTGGCGCGGTCCGCTTGATAAACAAGAAGTCGTCGATGCGTTCTTACTTGAGGGGCGCATTGATGATGCGATGCGGTCCAACATGGGGGCGCGACAAATTGTGGTGGTTGGCGACGCCGCACTTGATGGAACATCGGTGCGCGTCCCGACGCTCGGCATTGCCTTTGAGGTGCGCGACCCAGTGCTTGCTGAAAAGCAGTGGGACGGTTGGGCGCAGCGATGTGTGGAGAGCGTCTCTACGCGCGCCAACATGCCGCCGCCAGTACGCGCCGAATCTGCAACGGGCGCGGTGCGATTGGTAGACATTGCGCCCGCGGCGCGTTCGATTTTTGCAGATCACCCATTTGCGCGATCCGTCCGACTGGCATGGGCAACGCAGAGCGGCGCGAACGGTGCATGGCAGATCATTGCCACGGATCCCGCGCTGTTGGACAAGATCGGTTCCGCGATTGCGGGCGCAGAGCGTATGGCCGATCCAGATGACGCACATGAATTGGGCAGCATTTCTGGATCGGCATTGGCGACGCACTTGCGATCATGGACCACTGCGCCCGCGCTCTTTGTGCCGGAATCGCCAGAGCCGTTCGTGCAAGGCGTGTCATTGGCTGCGGACATCCTGGCCGCGGCACCGCGCGTGCGTTGGCGTGCGCGCGCGCCAATGGAGGGCGTGATCGAAAGCGAATTGGTGGTGGAGCTGCCGAAATCGGTGGTGCCGGCGCCGGACACCGTGCCAGCGAATCCGCCAGCAGCGGCTGATGTTCCGGCGGTTGTGCCTGCGACTGCGCCCGCGCCTGCGCCTGAACCCGCACCTGCGCCCGCGTCGACACCCGCGCCGCCATCTGAGCCTGCGCCCGCGCCCGCACCTGC
>CAMDCW010000133.1 GCA_945890745.1 Phycisphaera mikurensis NBRC 102666 | reverse complement strand
GCTTAGCCTCGGGCGAATCTGTTCGTCCGGTTGGCACCCACGGGGCGTACGTCCAACTGCCGGACTTCTCAGTTTCACACGCCGCTTACCGAGGATCCCGTGCTCACTGCGGGGGCTCGCACACGGAAATCACGTTGACAACCATGGTTTGTGAAACACCCCATCTGGCCGCAGGCGCCGGAGAGGATAGGGCCGCGCTCAGCGGCCATCCTCGTAAGGCGAATGCGGGCCAGTACGAAATCGTGTTGCATCAGGGCGACTACAAAAGCGTGATACAAAGACGCGCAACCTGGCCGCAAGCGCCGAAGAGGACTGGGCCGCGCTCAGCGGCCGTCCTCGTAAGGCGAATGCGGGCCAGTACGAAATCGTGATGCATCAACGCCGACCAGTACGAAACCGTGATGCATCAACGCAAGTCACATGCTCAAGCCGCTTCGAGCTTCGTTCCTGCCACGCCATCCGTAGTGACCAAGAACAGGTCAGCGCAAATTGGATACGGCAGACGCTGGTACTCCTGTTCGGCGCGCGCGCGGAGGCGCTCGACGAACGGTTCTGGATCGCCAGTCATTGCTAAGAACATGTCGCGCGCCGGTGCGGCAACGTAGAAAGTCTTTCCAAGCTGCGCCGAAAGACGCGAGTGCAGATCGCCAAGTAAGAGGCGTGCTGCGTCGTAGCCGTCGTGCATACTGATGATGGCAGCGCGACCGCCTTCGTTCGAACGAACCACCTGGACATCAAGATTCGGCGCGTAGCGATCAAGGTTGGCGCGGGCGATTTCTTCAAGATCGTCAGCGGTCACGCCCCAACGGATCATCTGCTCGGTGCTGATGGAAACCGTGTAGTGAGGCATGTCCATGACGAAGACAATGACGGTGTCATTCACCCACTGAACATGAGCCACATGCTCGCGGTCGAGCGTTTGGAAGATGTTTCCGGGTTGAATCCGCGGCATGATCCGCGACTTGGCCACTGCAAACGGAATATCGAGCGTGCTCATCTGATCGCCTTCAAGAACGCGATCGATGTGATGCTCCACCGTCTCAAGCCAGGTTTCCGGGGCGCGCTGCACGGTGCGCCACAGGTTCTCAAGGCCCATGTGCCGACCATCGATCGTGAGCACCAACGTGGTCACCAATTCCACCGATCGGGAACCGTGGCGGCTGCGCACCAGTTCATAGACGGCGGTGCTGAATTGCTCGGGGGTATCGGGGAACTGGCTCATGGTGTGACTCCTGAAAACTCGCCGACGCCCCGAATGTGAGGCGCCGTCGGTTGGAATGTCAGATACAGGACCCGGCATGTGAAGGAAGAATCAAGTAATTTCAAGTTCTGAACGGTGGACTGCGCCGTCTGTGACGCCTGCCCACCCCCTGCTCACCACCTTCCGAGCCTCCATTGCCATGAAAAACGTCCTTCCTGAGTTCTTTGCCGCGCCCGCCCGTCGACTCTTAGTTATCGCTGGTCCGTGCATTTTGGAGGACTCCGCTACCAATGAGCGCATCGGCACGGTGGTCCGCGATGCGTGCCAGGCCTTGGATCTGCCCTACGTATTCAAGGCAAGCTTCGACAAGGCCAACCGAAGCAGCATCCACGGTCATCGCGGTCCTGGGCTCGAGCGCGGCATGGAAGAGATGGCGCGCCTGCGTGAGAAACTCGGCGTTCCGGTCACCACCGATATCCATGACCCGGCGCAGGCCGAGCCGGTGGCGCGCGTGGTCGACCTGTTGCAGGTGCCCGCATTCCTGTGCCGACAGACGGATCTGCTGGCAGCCGCGGCGGCGACCGGAAAGCCCGTCAATGTCAAGAAGGGGCAATTCATGGCTCCGGAAGAGATGCGCAACGTCCTCACCAAACTGGCGGAAGGCGGCTGCACGCAGCCCATGCTCACCGAGCGCGGCACATTCTTTGGCTACCACCGTCTGGTCACGGACTTCATCGGTCTTGGCGACATGATGGCGCTGGGTGCTCCGGTGTGCTTTGACATCACGCACAGCACGCAGTTGCCGGGCGGCGCCGGCACCGCGACAAGCGGTCGCCCTGAGCGCGCCGGCATCCTGGCAAACGCGGCGGTTTCGGCGGGGGTACAAGCGATCTTCCTTGAATGCCACCCGGATCCCGCCAAGTCCAAGAGCGACGCAGGCACCATCCAGCCACTTGCAGAAATCCCTGCGCTACTCAAGAGATTGAAGGCCATCCGGACTGCACTGACCGCTTAGACTCGGAATCATGGCAGCTCCGTTCAGACCCTGTGATCATTGCGCGAAACCCGCAGTGGTGCACAACACCGTCATCGTCAATGGACAGATGAACGAGGTGCATCTGTGCGAAGATCACGCGGGCGCAGCGGGCATTCAAATGCCGGGCCAGGCACCGATCCACCAGCTGCTTGGTCAACTTGCGCAAGTTGCGGTGACGCGCCCCCGCGGGCCAGCATGCCCAGAGTGTGGGCACACCTTCCATGACTTTAAGACCAGCGGACTGCTTGGATGTCCTGCGTGTTATGACGCGTTTGCCTCTACCGTTGGACCGGTGATCGAACGATCCCATGGCGGTGCATCCGAACACATTGGCAATGTGCCCGCGCGTGCCGATGATGCCAACCAACGAGCCGCGCTTCTGCAACAACTGCTGCGCGAACTAGAAACCGCCGTCTCGGCAGAGCAATACGAACGCGCTGCACAGTTGCGCGATCGAATCAAGGATTTGCGACCGACTACGGCCGCCCGAATCGATGGCACACCATGACTGACCTCACCGCCATGATGGCCGGCGACCGCGATGTGGTGATGAGCTGCCGCGTTCGCCTGGCTCGCAACGTCTCCGGATTTCCATTCGTTGGACGCGCCACCCATCCGCAACGACGCGAAGTGCTTGAAACGGTGCGCGCTGCTGCTGGTCCGGACGAAGCAAGCGTTGGGCTGGTGGGCGGCGGACGTGTTGGTGCAACTACCGCGGAATCGCTTGCGTGGGTCGACCTTGCCGCGCTGCCGAAGCGCGATCGACAACTTCTGTGGGAACGACACCTGATCTCGCGACAGTTTGCGGAGGGTGATTCCCCGCGCGCCGTGGCAGTGACTCCTGATGAACGATTCTCCCTCATGGTGAATGAGGAAGACCACGTGCGCATTCAAGTGTTGCGTACCGGCAACTTGCTCCGCGAGGCATTCGACGCCGCGGTGCGTGTGGACGCCACACTTGGCTCCCGTCTTGATTTTGCATTCCACCCCAAGTGGGGCTATTTGACTGCGTGTCCAACCAATGTGGGATGCGGAATCCGCATTGGCGTCATGGTGCACTTGCGCGCACTGCGCGTCACCAATGAAATTGAAAAGGTCAAGCGAGCCGCCAAGGAACTGCACCTCGCAGTGCGCGGATTCCACGGCGAAGGCAGCGAAGCCACTGGCGACTGGTTCCAGATTTCCAATCAACGAACGCTGGGGGTCACCGAAACTGGTCTGCTTGAAGAGTTCGCCGGACGCATTGTTCCTGCCGTAGTGGCCTACGAACGTGAAGCCCGGCGCGTATTGCTGGAGCGGCAACGCACGCTGCTGGAGGACCGTGTCTTTCGTGGCATTTCGCTGTTGCGATCAGCGCGACTGCTTGGGCTCGACGAGGCGATGAAACAACTTTCGAGCGTGCGCCTCGGTGTGTGCCTGGGATTGATTCCGGATGTGGCGCTCGACACGCTCAATCGACTGACCATTCAACTGCAGTCCGCGCACCTCCGCGCTGGAGAGTCGGGCATTGAGTCCGATGACGATGAGCGCGCCGCGCGCGCACGTGTCGCACGCACGATCCTTGGTGAGCAGTGATGGTGTTCGAATAGGCGCCGGCAGGATCCGTCATGCGCCGGCAGGCGCTGTCACGCGCCGTCAGGCCCCAACAAAGATTCGATCAGCGCTGGCTGCGAAGTCGAAGTCTTTGTCAGAGATACCGCCCGCGTCGTGGGTACTCAACGCAAGCGTGACCTTTGAATACCGCACCATGATGTCGGGGTGATGCTGCACGCGTTCGGCTTCCGCGGCCACCTTGTCCACAAAGCGCATGGCGTGCAAAAAGTCTTCAAAGGTGAACGTGCGCTGAATGACCGCCCCGCTGCGCGTCCACTCCGCGAGAGTGGCGAGTTTCGTCTGAATCTGCTTAGCCGTGAGGCGGGACATAGGGTGACAAATATACCGCGAAGCGCACAGCAGAACGCATCACCCGCCCTATCCTGCGCAGGTCGCGCGCGCCGCGCCCTTATCCCCGACCAAGGAACCGCCCATGCATCCTCGATTTACCGTCCTCGCCCTCGCTACCGCCGCTGCGTGCGCTGCCTGCGATTCTTCGGCGCTGAAAGATGGCGGAACCTGGAACACCACCATTGCCGGATCGCCCTTTCACCTGACCGTGAGTTCAAGCGACCCCACTCGGCAGCGTGGACTGGGCGCGGTCACCGACATCCCAACGGACGGCGGCATGGTGTTTGTCTTCCCCGACTCTGCCATGCGCGGGTTCTGGATGAAGGACTGCGTCACTGACATGGACATCATCTACCTCGACCCCATGGGGTACGTGACTGCCATATACACCATGACCAAGCAGCCCCTACGTGGCGCGGATGAATCACAAACGACCTATGAGGGGCGCCTGAAGCGCTACTCAAGCGTCACCCCCGCGCAATATGCCATCGAACTGCGTGCTGGTCGTGCCAACGAACTGAAGATCAAGACCTCACAAAAATTACCAATTGATGCGGCTGCACTCAAGGCGGCCATTCGATGACGGAACCGATGCGTGCGCGCAACGGTGCGCACAACGTGCGTATTGCCATTAGCGCTACGCCGCGCCGCGAGGAACGTGGGCAAGCACTGGCGCGCGAACTCCCTGCGCTGATCGGAAGCGGGACGGTTGCCGAGTGGCATGCACTGCAAGATGCCCAAACGTGTTGTAGCGCGGGAACTACTGCGTTGGTTGTGCTACTCGATGCACGCGACGTTCCCACAGGATTGTCGGCGCTTCTTGATGCTGCCGAAGAAGCACACCTCGCCGTGCTGCTACTCATTGACGATGGTGGACGACGCCGCGCCAGCACCGAAACAGCAGCGGTTGAGTCGATTGACGCTGATGACGCCACCGTGGCTGCCGTACTGCGCGGGATGATTGGACGGCAACCAGAAATCGAACGACTCGGCCGAGAATTAGCCATTGCCACGCGCTTTACCGGTGGACTGCGCGGTGAGATTTCCCGCATGCAAGAAGAGTTGCAACTTGCAGCGCAAGTGCAGCGCGAGTTTCTACCGCGCTCGTTCCCCGAGGTGGGCGACGTACGCGCCGACGCATTCTGGCGGCCCGCGAGTTACGTTTCCGGGGATATTTATGACGTGGTTCGGCTCGACGAACGACACATCGGAGTATTCATCGCTGATGCAGTCGGCCACGGCGTTCCGGCCGCCCTGCTGACGATGGTGATTTGCCGTGGACTGCCATCGAAAGAAGTTGGCAACGGAACCTATCGAATCATTCCACCCGGCGAGGCGCTGGCGCGCATCAATACGGACATGGTCACGCACCAGGGCAGAACCACGCGCTTTGCAACCGCGGTGTACTGCGTCATCGATACCAGTACCGGTCACGCCACCATGGCTGGCGCTGGTCATCCGCCACCGGTCATCCTGCGCGCAAGCGGCGAAACAGAACTGATCGAAACACCTGGCGGACTGCTTGGTGTGTTTGAGGGTGAGCGTTACGAGGATGTGCAATTCCAGTTATCCCCCGGCGATCGATTGCTGATTTACTCCGATGGCTTCGAACAAGCGTTCCCCGGCGATCCATCGGGCACACGCCAAGCGCGATTGCCTTCCAAGCGGTACCTGGATGAATTTGTAGCTGTCCGCGCGGCGCCAACGGCCGCGGCGCTCGTGCAGCAGATTGCTCGCCGCGTAGACATGCAATTTGGAAGCGTGCACCAAGCGGATGATCTCACCCTGCTAGTGATCGAACGACTGCGCGAAGGGATGACCCCGGCGTGAAATTCCAGCTGCTCGGGGCAGTGGAACCCAACGCGGCACCGATTGCCATCGGCGCGTGGTGTGTGGCTCTGTTGTTCTTCTGGCTGTGGTGGAGTCGACTGCGCTTTGCACGGCTCTTGCGAGATGTTCCAACCACGCCGATTCGCGGGGTCTTTGTTGGACTGGTCGAAACCAGCGGTAAAGTTGAGCATGACGATCCACTGACCGCCCCACTGAGTCAGACGCCCTGTGTGCAGTACGGTTGGTCAGTGAGTGAACAGTGGCGGCGAACGCAAACCTATAGAGATTCCAAGGGCAAAACACAGACTCGAATCATCACCGGAAGCGACATTGTTGCATCCGGTGCTGCCGAAGTTGATCTGCGCCTTCGCGATGAAACTGGCGCGATCATCGTGCGCGTGCACGGCGCTTCGTGGACAAGCAAGAACACCTTTAGCCGCACCGCTACGCGTGGTGATTCGCTCTATCACACGCAAGCACCGGACCGCGTGGTGGCCGGAAGCACCGGTCGCCGAACCTTTAGTGAGAGTTCCGTACCGATCGGATCGACCGCGTGGGTCATGGGTAATGCGCGCATTCGACCCGATGGCCAAGCGCTGGAGATTGGCAGCGGCGGCGAAGAAGGCGTGTTCATGATTTCCTTGTCCGGCGAAGCACGTCACAGCATGATTGCGCGCGGCTTGGCAATCACTGGGTTGCTACTGGGTACGGGGTGTGCGCTGGCCGCCGGGGTGACGCTCGCGGGAGTGGCGCGGCAATTACTGCCTCGGCTGACGGAGGAACAGGCAACGGTGCTGACGGTGGTGGCAAACGGCGCCGTATGGATCATGTTGATCACAGTCATGTGGAGTTTCATTGTGCGCAACGGCGCCGTACGCGTACGAACCCGTTGGGAGCGTGCCGCATCGCTGGTCGACGTTGAATTACGACGCCGCGCGGACTTGATTCCCAACTTGGTCGCAGTGACGCGCGCCAGCGCGGCGCATGAGGCATTGGTGCAACGAGCGGTTGCCGAATTGCGGGCCGGCGCGGCATCTCCGGGAGTGTTTCGTATCTTGGTCGAGCGGTATCCCACCCTCACTGCCGATGCCGCGTTCCTGATGCTGCAGCAGCAATTGGCGGACACCGAATCACGGATTGCTCAGGCACGGATCTTTGAGATTCAGAGTCGCGAACGGTTACTGGAGCGATTGCAATCATTCCCCGAAGGATTGATCGCTCGGGTCATGGGCGTTTCGCGCCCGCCGCCAGCATTCGCTGTACCTGCACAGCGATCATCTTCGCCATCGGATCGCTCTCCAAGTTGACGCGGCTACCCGCCTGACGATCGCGGAGTCCCGTCTTGGCAAGCGTGGTAGGAATCAGCGCTATTTCAAACCATCCGCTGCCGGTGGCGGCGATGGTCAGACTCACGCCATCAACGGCAATGCTGCCGCGATCAACAGCCAGGTCCATGACGTCTGTGGGCGCGGCTATCCGTGTGCGCCACTCGCCGCCAGCGGTTGAAACCGCAAGCACCTCACCGACCGCATCGACATGGCCCTGAACAATGTGCCCGCCGAGCAGCGTTGCTGCGGTCGCAGCGTGTTCCAAGTTCACTTCTTCGCCCACCACTAACGCTCCAATCGTGGTGAGTGAAAGCGTCTGCGGAATGACATCAAAGGCGAGCATGCCCCCCGCACCGGGCGCTGCAACAACCGTCAGGCAGCATCCATTGATGGCGATTGAATCACCACCGGCAGGCACATGCGCCCATCCGCAGGCGTCGATTTCCAAGCGCGCACCCCATGCTTGTGGGCGCAGGCTGACAACGCGGCCTTGATGCTCGATGATTCCGGTGAACATAGTTCGCGTCGGTCAGTACGCGCGTACGACCGCTGCACCGGGATAGTAGGTTCGCAGGATCAGGAGCGCGTTCGCGCCGGA
>CAMDCW010000132.1 GCA_945890745.1 Phycisphaera mikurensis NBRC 102666 | reverse complement strand
GACCATGGCACATCCATACCGCGGAATTGCGCCAGTTGTGATTCGATCTCACCAATCACCGCGCGTGCGTGACTTGACGAACCATCGTGCATGCACAGCAGAATGCCGGTGACGCGAATGGTTGGATTGAGGCCCTGCGAAATCAAATGCACGGTCTGCAGGAGTTTCTCCAGGCCACGCAGTGGCAAGTAGTGCGCCTGCATCGGCACGAACACTTCATCCGCAACGGTAAGCGCATTGACGCTTAGGACGCCAAGACTTGGCGGACAGTCAAGAAGTATGACATCGTAATTTCCGTAGACAGGCTCAAGCTTGGAGCGCAGTACGGTTTGCATGCCTTCTTGCTGCGCAAGTTCACCTTCCACAAGCGCCAGTTCCGTAACGGCTGGAATGAAATCCAGTCCAGCACGCGCCGTTTGCACTGCGTCTTCGATGCGACATGTTGGGTCAAGAAGCAGATCGCGAATCGTGCGCTGTTCCGGTCCACTTTCAACGCCAAAGTGCAGCGATAGATTGGATTGCGGATCAAGATCAACCAGCAGAACGCGCTGCCCGTAGCGAGCAAATGCAGCGCCAAGATTCACGGTACTGGTGGTCTTGCCCACCCCGCCCTTCTGATTGAGAAGTGCAATGACGCGCGGCTTGCGCGCGGGCTCAGCGATATCAACAACGCCGCTCGCTTCCGGTGCAAGCGATGGATGCAATACTGGCTGCGGTTCGTGCGGTTCTTCGTGCATCGGTGCGCGAGTATAGATCGCCAACTGCCACTTGCTGCTTTAGCGGCCCAAGTTGCCCCAGAGTCCCAGATCAACCAAGATTGGCGGGGCGCTTGGCAACCACGCCGGCCGCGAAAGTCCGGCACATTGCCGCGGCTGCGCTGGCCCAGGTACGCGCTCCACCGAGAGCAACAACGGTCGCGCGCCCGGGGTTGGGGTACCGAGCCACTTCTCAGGAATCTCTACGCGCGCGCGCCACCGATCGGTCCACGCCATGAAGCCGACGGCAACCCCGTCGTCATCACCCAATTTCATCTCCAGTGCGCCATCGCCAGTAATCCGCAACACGTGTGATGGGTCATTTGCGTCGCCAATACGCACGATGACCTCGTCACGCTCTGGCGCGGGTGCATCCTGCGGGCGGAACGCTTCGACAAACAACTCCCAGCGGCCAGCGCGGCAACGTAGCGATGCTGAAGTCTGCCACGCAGGAGCGATCGGTTCGATGGATGATGATTGAATATCTGCAAGTGACAGCGGTGGCATAAATGCACCGAACGCCAACGCTGGTGGCTTGACCGGATATTCGCGCCCGCCCACCATCAACTTCATGTGCGCTTCGCCATCAGTGGCTTCCAGCGATTCCGTGCGCGTGCGATCGTTGTTGTAGGCATCGGCACTTGGCTGAAGTGGCGGCCGATCAACCCAGGCACGCGCGATGCGATGCGGCGGCACCACCAACGCAGACGTGCTGGATTCGCCAGCAGATCCACTCCAGGAAAGATGCAGAATTCGCTCGCCAGAAGTGGGATTTGCAACAGCCAGCCTGATGCGGTCGCCGCAATCTTCTTCAACCCACATAGTGCACGTCCAACGACCACGTGCCCAGGTGAGCGCGGCCTCCACTATCTCGGCGTTGTTGCGCTGATGATCGACAAGTAAGGCGAGCAGCGTTCGCAGATCTTCGGGGCGCACTACCCACGCGGCTACGGATCGCGCAAAGTCCGGGTCTTCTACTACACCAGCAAGAAGATCACTGAGTTCATCGTGCACACCGCGGCTTGTTGCACGTACGCGTTCCAGCGCGCCGAGCCAAAGACTCTGTACATGACGTGCCCACAGTTTTTCAGCGGCACGCCCGCGCGGTTCGCCGATGCGTGCACCTTGGCGTTCGGCAATCAATGCCCAACGCCAGAATTCAAATGGTGTGTTGGGGTCCGGGCGATCATCAGAAATAGTGGCTGGGACAAACAACACCGGGGCGTCAGCGCGCACGCGTTTGGGCGCGGGCAACCAATGCACGGTCATAGTCACGCCGCCAATTTCAATGGAGCCTTCGCCCGATGCAGGAAGTTCCACCATGGCAAAGATGCCACCAAGCGTCTCTGGTTCGGGTGATTCAGGAAGCTCCGAAACCAGCGCAACATCAACCTGCGCGGGCGCGCGCGTCCAAGAACGCAGTCCATCATCCGGGCGCGGCGCGATGAGTACCAAGGTCGCTTGCGATTGCAGTGCGCCAATCTTGACAGGAATGCGGGCGGGCCACTCCGAAAGTGCGGTGCGTTCCAAAGCAATGGCCGCCACGCCGCCTGGTGTGCAGACGACGGAATCGAAACGCGGGCGAATATCACGCGCCACGGCGATGGGTGTGAGGAATGCAACAGCGCATGACGCGAGAAGCGTGACAGCGCGCACGGGCGCGGTGTTGCGCCAATGCCCGGCACGTGCGATGGTCATGCAAACGGTTCGGAAACGCACGCGGGGCTACTGCGCCTTCTTGGCGCGGCGCATGAGTTCATCGATGCGGTCGCTGAAGCCAGGTTGCGAGGCACGCAGCACGGGAGCGGCTGATCGGTCCACAGCATCCGGCGATGGCGGGCCCATGGGTTCAGGGGAGCGCGCGGGATACGAAATATCTTCGTCGGGTGCGCGAACAGTCTTCGCCGTCGCGGGTGCGTCAATTCGGCCATCAATACGCGCTGATTGCGCAACTGCAGCGCGCCCATCAATCGGCGTTCCATCCATTCGCTGCACGCCGTTCATGCTGGTCATGGCCGTCGATGGTCGCTTGGAGTAATCGCCGTGATCGTCATGAATGAAGTTGATATCACGAACGCCGGTACTGGGGATCACGCGGAAGTCCGGGCGGCCGATGTAGAAGATCGTGGCGGCAGGCACGACTGCTTTCAGCGCACCCTTCTTCTGCGGGTCGCGGATGTAAGCGGATTGACTGAACACCGCGTAGAGCGCGCCGTTGGTGCGCATCATCAAGTCGTCGCGACCGGGCACTGCGTAGAGGCGTTCGAATCCGTGCGGCGAAAGATCAACCTGCATTACGCGCGCCGATGTGGAAAGCGAATTGCGATCGCCGACCTTCTGGTCGATCACTGTGGGATTGTCGGATGCAGAGATGCGGCGAACGTCCTGCGCGGTGGCGGCGGGAGCAAGCAGCAATGCCAAACCGCATGCCAAGACAAGCGCGGTAGCGCGCGGAGTGAGCGTTGGGTTCGGCGTCACCGCGGTGGCACGGTCGCAGGGGATGGAATCAACGCGTGACATCAGCACCACCATATCGGCTGCCGGCATGCGCCGGAACGACCGAAGTGGTGGCGGAAGGCAGAAAAAGCACTCCGGACGCAGTTTCCACCTGAATTCCAAGGCGCGGATCCACCGAGCGAACCATGCCGGTAACGCTTCCATCGGGGGTGTTGAAGGCGCAGGAATGGCCCGTGAGGCGGTCGAGCGTGCAGTACGTCCGATAGATGCCCTCGATGGGCTCTTGGAACGCAATGTCCACGCTTCGGATCAACGCATCAAGCATGGCGAGGCGATCGGCGTGAACGCCAAGCCGCGCGAGGCTAGTGGCGTGCGCGTCAATATCTGCATGGAAGGAATCTTGGCCAACATTGATGCCAATTCCAACCAGCGCGAGGCCGGCGGTGCGTTCCACCAGAATGCCAGCGATCTTGCGACCGTCCACCACGATGTCGTTGGGCCACTTGATGCCGCACGCGTCGCCGGGCAGAAAGCTGCGGACTGCACGTGCGGTTGCAACGGCGCTGCGCATGGCGAGCGATTCCGGCGCGTCATCGGGGAGCGCGAAGGTGACGGCAACACCGGCGGCGTGCGTGTCTTCCCAGGCGCGACCAAGTCGACCGCGGCCGGCAGATTGTCGCCAGGCGGTGACGAGCGTGCCAACGGGAATGCCCGCGGCGCGAGCGTGGTCTTGAGTGCTAGCGGTTTCGCGCAGGACGATCACGGTGCGGAGGAGCGTGCATGCGCTTGCCACGGCTGCCTCAAGGGCATCGGGCCACGATTCGATCGGGACATGCGGGCGTTTCGGGGCGGTCACGGCGCTCATGGTATAGAACTGCTTCTATGCCAAGCATCTTCACGCGCATCATCAATGGTGAAATTCCCTGCCACCGCGTCTATGAGGACGAACATGTGATTGCGTTTCTGGACATCGGCCCGGTGTCGCGCGGCCATGTGTTGGTGGTTCCGAAAGAGGAGCGCGTGCGGCTCGATCAATTGAGTGACGCGAGTGCTGCTGCGCTCGGACGCGCGCTCCGCATCGTGGCGGCGGCAGTGGTGAAGGCAACTGGGTGCGTTGATTACAACGTGCTACAGAACAATGGAGCCGCGGCGCATCAAGCGGTGATGCATGTGCACTTTCACATTATTCCAAAGTATGCGGATGGAAGCGGGCTCGGGATGAAATGGAATGCGGGCACTGCGCCAGCGGATGCGGCGGAGTTGGCGGGGGCGATTGCGGCGGGGGCGCGGCAGGCGTTGTAGCAGCACGTAAGCGAGTAAGTGCTGCGCGGAGGCGAATGGGAGCTGCGAGGTCGAGGCGTTGAAGTCGATCGAGCCATGGGTGGACCGCAGCTCGCGAGGTTTAAAAAATAGAGAGGTGCTTGCTACCATTACCCGCTATGGACTATCTGAAGACTGGACCGGCGGGGTCTTGCGCTGCACATTGCGGCGCGGGCGTTCTCATCGCTGTCATCGCAGCGAGTGGTGCTCTCCTTACTGATCACCATGCCAGCGCGGAAGGGATCGTGCGATGCTGGGGCGGCAATGACTATGGACAGTGCAACCCGCCCAATGACCTGAGGGATTGCGTGAGTGTCGCGGCGGGGGACTTCCACACCATTGCGCTTGAAAGCGATGGGACCGTGCGATGCTGGGGGGACAACAGCCAGGGCCAGTGCGAAACCCCCGATTACCTGTGGAAGTGTTCCAGCGTCGCAGGCGGTTCATACCACACGGTCGCACTCGAAAGCGATGGCTACGTGGCATGCTGGGGAGGGAACACCTACCAACAATGTGATCCACCGAAGGACCTCTTTGAGTGCACGCGTATTGCAGCCGGGGACTACCACACCATCGCCATCGAACAAGATGGCTCCGTGCGATGCTGGGGACGCAACAACTATCAACAGTGCGATACGCCCGCTGACCTCGGGGGATGCTTAGACATCGCGGCGGGATACGCACACACGGTCGCACTCCGAAGCACTGGTGCGGTGCGAGGCTGGGGGCGCAATACCGACGGTCAGTGCGACACGCCTGCTGACCTCGGCGCATGTTCGGCCATCGCTGCTGGATACAGCCACACCATCGCCCTCCAACGTGATGGCACGGTGCGCGGCTGGGGAGCGAACGCCTACGGTCAGAGCACCACGCCCGCTGGGCTTGGAGATTGCCAAAGCGTCACAGCGGGAAGCAATCACACGATCGCACTCCGAAACGATGGCGCCGTGCGAGCTTGGGGACGGAACAATAGTGGTCAGCGGAATACGCCTGTGGGCCTCGGGCCGTGCTCAAGCATTGCAGCGGGCTATGGGCACACCATCGCTATCGAGTGCGTTGGTCGCATTGGCGCACCCGCGAGTCCAGAACTTGCGCCATTCTCTTTCGAAACGCCCCGCTCATGGATTGCCACCGACATTGAAACCACCTCAACTGGCGCAACCCTCACCATCAAGGCACGCGGAGTCCTTGGATCGAAAGCTGAATTCCTGTCCGTCCGGATTGACGGAGTGGCGCTCGCTACCGACCTATTCGGCTCGGACTCCGGTACGACCAGTTGCGCCACGGCGATTAGCGTCACCACGGTGACTATCCCGCCAGCGTTGTTTCGAAACCTGACGACGGATGGGCAACTAGAGATTCGTATCGAACCTTCCAGCAACGCCACCAGCGAAGGGTGCGCTACAGCAACGCTCATGGTCCAACTCAACTACACGCGAGACGTTGTCGATTGCGACGCTAACGGACTTGATGATGAATGCGACATCAGCGTTGCCCCTGCCAATCGCGACTGCAACCAGAATCTGCTCCTCGATAGCTGTGAAATTACTGCCGGTGCCGCAGATATTGATATGAACGGTCGACTTGATTCCTGCGAAGTGGATTGCAATGGCAACGGGCTGCCTGACAGCTACGAAATTTCAAACAACCTCGCCCCCGACTGCAACTCGAACGCGCTACCGGATTTCTGTGATGTCGGTGTTGGCGGCGAAAGCAATGATATCGATAACAACGGAATTCCTGACGAGTGTAAGAGTGATTGCAACAACAACACCCTCCCTGACGCCTGGGAAATCTCCAATGGTTTCGTGCAGGATTGCAACACAAACGCCATTCCGGATTCATGTGACATCGCCGTGAATATCACGCTTGATTGCAATCACAATGGCGTGCTTGATATCTGCGAGGGCGGACCAAGTGGCACTGATTGTGACCAGGACGGAACGCTCGACACGTGTGCGATTGTCACAAACCCTAAGCTTGATTGCAATAACTCCGGCACCATTGATACATGCGACATCGCTGCCGGCATCGCCATCGATTGCAACCTCAACGGTAAGCCCGATTCCTGCGACATCACCGACGGTGCCGAAGACTTCAACGCGAACGGCAAACTGGACTTCTGCGAACTGCTCTACGGTGACCTGAACCTCGACGAACGCATCGACGGCGCAGATCTCGGCGCCATGCTTGCACTGTGGGAATTCCCAAATCCACCCTACGGCGACCTGGACGGGGATCAATTCATCACCGGCGCAGACCTCGGCATCATGCTCGCTCACTGGGGCGTCATTCACTAGCTACCCGACCCACGGCACAACAATGAGTGGCCACGGCAAATGGCACCTATTGACTGCCTGGCATCGATCTGATTCTTCGTATTGATCTACTTCGTGGCGTCGACAGGATTCTCGGTTTCGACCTCGCCTTCACCCTCGACCTCATCTTCATCGCCCGGATACTGCGCCTCGGGGAGCGTCCATGGGAACGTGCTTCCTTTGGGCGCGTCACGCCCGGCGAGCAGTATGACTGATGCCATCGCTGCGCATGCCGCGGCGATCCATGCGCGGCGTAGTCGGCGGTCATCAAGTGCCAGGACTGGCAACACCCACATGACCCCCACCAAGAGGGTCAGCGTCCATCGGCTCACCAGCAGCATCCAAGTGGACGCGGAGTAGCCCAATCCGGCGAGCGGAGCGCGGACGCTCCACCACATGACTGGCATGATGACAACAAGTACCCAGCCAAGCACCGTGCACCACCAGAGCAGCCGTGGTGCCGGTCGCCATCGGTTGCCTTTGCCATCGTCCGGTATCAGCCACGCGCTCACTACCACCCACACCACTAACAACGCTGCGGAAATGCGGCATGCCAAGGCAGTGATCCACTCCAACTGCGTCGAGGCGTCGTAGTCCATCTTTGAGAGCAGCGGGACATGCACGTAATAACGAATCTCGACCAGCGCCTCAAAGATGGCGATGGCGACGCATACCCATGCGAGCGCGCGCATCAGTCGCTGCGGTGCCAGCATGGCGAGCGGCGTTACTACCGCAAGCGTCATCCACGCGAACTGCGCGCGCAGGAGCACATTCCCCACCGACATGATGGCCGTGGTGTTCGAGTCCGAAGTGCCGTCAGCAACGGTATGCGCTAGCAATGTGATGCACGCCAATGCGCTCGCAGCCACAAGCGCCGTGCGACACACGACGGACGTGGCACCGCGGATACGGATGACCGCGATTGCCGTTACAAGAGCGAGTACTACTGGTAAGGCAAGTGACCAGACGAAACCGCTGCTCAATGCATATCGCTCTGTGGTCTCGGGGCCCATGGGCGAGATACCGCGGCTTGGATTCCCCGGATTGAGCGCTAGTAACCGCGCGCCCCATATCCACGTCAACATCCACTCGGCATAAAACGCAACGAGCGGAACTCCAACGAGCA
>CAMDCW010000131.1 GCA_945890745.1 Phycisphaera mikurensis NBRC 102666 | reverse complement strand
CGACCGCCGCCGCGATGATCGACCAGCGAAATCTTCATGTCGCCGCGGCGCACTTCGTCAAGTGGAAGTTCAATGCTTCCTTCCGGGCGCGGTGGCTTGCCTTCCACAATGGTCATGTAGCGCTTGCGAACGGTCCGCGCCGCAAACTGTGCACGCAAGGCGTCGTATGCGCTGGCTTCCAAAGCAATGATGATCGCTCCGCTTGAATCTCGGTCAAGTCGATGGACCAACCCAAAGTCGCGCGCGGTGCCGAGTGAACTGGCAAACGCTCCCCAACGCGCAAAGATTCCGTTCATCAGGCTGTCGTCGCGGTGCCCAAGGCCTGGTTCGCTGACTACGCCCGCAGGCTTGGCGATGACAAGGAACCCAGCATCTTCGTAGAGGACATCAAACTGGACCGCGGGATTTGGGATGGGCTGCGTCATGGCTTCGTATGATCGCGATGGTAGCTCGTTGTGAAGGCCGTGTATGGCGCATGCAGACCCAACCATCCTCCTGAGTTTCGATGTCGAGGAGTTTGACGCCCCGATTTCCCGGGGGCGGCCCATGTCGATGGCGGAGCAGATGGAGCAGGGTGGTCGCGGACAAGAACGCACGCTTTCCCTGCTTGATGGTTTGCGGGTGCCAACCACCATGTTTACGACCGCCAACTTTGCAGAGTGGCATCCGGGGTTGCTGACCCGCGCGGCGCGGAGCCATGAGATTGCCAGCCATGCGCGCTGGCACGCCAGTTTCAGTGTGGATGATCTGGCCACTAGCCGCGCCATCCTGCGCGCGGCAAGCGGTCAGGAAGTACTGGGGTTTCGTCGGCCCCGCCTGCAGTACACGGATCCGGGCGCGATTGCTGCGGCGGGCTATGCCTATGACAGTTCGGTGAACCCGATCTGGTTACCTGGGCGATACAGCAATCGTTCGCTGCCGCGCGTTCCGTATCGGGTGGGCGGCATTCTGGAAGTTCCCATTTCGACCACTCCGGGACTTCGGCTGCCGCTGTTTTGGCTGGCATGGAAGAACCTACCGATGCCCATCGTGCGCGACGCGTGTGAGCGCTGCCTTGCTGCGGACGGCGTGTTGAATCTTTTCTGGCACCCCTGGGAATTTATCGATCTGCGCGGCGCGGGTTTGCCGCTACATATGCGCCGGATTGATGGCGAACGTATGTGCGATCGATTTGCGGCGTTCGTTGATTGGCTGCGATCGCGGGGGCGCTTTGCGACATTCACGGAGTGGATGGGACGCGGGATATGATTCGGTGATGCAACAAGTGTTGAAGGGATTCGTGTTGGTGCTGATGGCGATGGTCGCCAGTACCGACGCAGGCGCGACATCGACATCCTCGCCTCTGCAAGTGCAAAGTGCTCAAGCGGTCGAGACTGATCCGCGGATTGCAGCCATTGCTCGTGACAACCAGGAAGCAGCCAGCGAAACAGCGCGAGTGCGCGCGGCGCAGGAACATGTCAGCGAAGTGGTTAGCAATCTCAAGGTTGCCATCAAGGAACTGCGTGCTATCAAGGAGTCCGACGAACGGCGGGTTCTGCTCGCGGGAAGTGGATCCGACCCGATCACGGAAGTGCTGCTTAGACATCGCGATTCGCTGCCGCCGCTGGCGAATCAGCGTCGTGATTTAGAAGCAGCGCGGACCGGGGCTGCAACGGCAGAGATCGAACGGCTGGACGCAGCGGAAGATCTTGCCAGTGCGGAACGAACCAATGAGGCCGCGGACGCATTGATCGCCGATCAACCAACCGGGCATGCCACTGCTGCAGAATTAGCGCCGCTCTTTCGCCAGCGCGCTGACCAGTACCTCCGTCCGCTGGTTTCGGCACTCACTTCGTACTCCGCGATCCTTGCTGAGGAAGTGACCGTTCGCATCGAATACACGGAACTTCTTGAGCAGTACCGGAATTTCATTGATACGCACTTGTTGTGGCTGCCCGATATGCCTGTGATTGGCGAGCGGGATCTGCGTGGCGTGACCGCGCATGTCGGTCGCTATGCAACCCGACCGTTCTGGGGCGCTATCGGTGATGACCTCGTTGATAGCTTTCGATTCCGTCCATTCCGATGGATTGGCGGTGCGGTGCTGGTGCTGGCATTAGCACTGATTCATGGACGGGGTTTCCGATTTCTTTCCAAAACGTCGGCGCGCGGCAACTCCACCGAGGCGGGGTTACTCAATATTGCAAGCGCGGTGCTTGAATCAGTGATCCTGGCTGCGCCGATTCCGCTTGCGCTGCAATTTGCTGGGTTGTTGATCGAATCCACACCGGCTGCAGCCACTGCGGCGCCGTTTGGTTCCGCCATGCATTCGGTCGCCGGATACGCATTCCTGATTTCGTTTGCACTGGCACTTTCGGCGCACGGTGGAGCGGGTGAAAAGCAACTGGGTTGGTCGTTGTCAACCATGACGTCCATTCGGCGCGCCATGTTGGCACTTGCTGCAGGATTCCTGCCAGCGATCTTTGTTGCCCAAGCCAGTTTGAATATGGACGGCATTGCCGGCAGCGAGGAGATTGCGCGATGGGCGGTGATTGCTGCGCTCCTGGTATTGACCGCTGTTTCTGCGCGCATCTTTCGGCCGTCGCATGGGGTGTTCTCTGGAGTGATTGCGGCAAATCCAACTGGTTTGATTTCCATACTGCGGCCAGTGTGGTACTCCGTTTGCGCACTTCTGCCCGCCGTGTTGGCGTTGGGTGCTGCGGCCGGTTATGTCATCACTGCCATCACTGTGATCGAGAACATTGCGCGGAGTTACTGGGTGATATTGCTTCTTGCCGTTGGCATTTCCGCGCTCGGGCGCATTGGGGGTGCTGCGCTTGATCGATTTGACCTTGCTGGCCAGTTGGAAGCACGCGAAGAGGCGCGCTTTGAAGATCAGCTGCGGAGCTTTGGCAGGCTGCTCCTGGCGCTGGTCACCGCCGGTGGATTGGCGTGGGCGTGGAATGACTTGATTCCGGCGTTTGGAATTGTGAGCAACATGTCGCTGTGGACGGTGGCTGCGGGCGAAGGCATCGCGCGCGTGCCTGTGACTGTTCGCGACGCAGTGTTCTGCGTGGCAACCGTGGTGGTGACCATGTCGCTGGTACGGGACTTGCCAGGAATCATCAACATCGTGGTTCTTCGGCGCTTCCCGATTGATCGAAGTGCGCGCTACGCATTGGTTGCGCTCGGCAGGTATTTGATTGTGGTCACGGGAATCATTGTGGCGCTCGCGTGTTTGCGTATTCGTTGGAACGATGTGCAATGGCTTGCGGCAGCAGTCACGGTTGGACTTGGATTTGGTTTGCAGGAGATCTTTGCAAACTTCGTCTCTGGTCTCATTCTGCTGGCGGAGCGGCCGGTTCGGATTGGCGACCTGGTGACCATTGACGGGATTTCTGGTCGAGTGTCGCGCATTGCCGCCCGCGCCACGACGATCGTTGACTTTGACAATAAGGATGTGATCATCCCGAACAAGCAGCTGATTACCGGCAAGATCACCAACTGGACGCTGCAAGAGTCAAGCGTGCGCGTCACCATTCGAGTTTCTGTTGAAGCTGATGCTGATCTTGATTCGGCAGTCGCTGGACTGCGGGAGGCGGCGGCTGGCTCTGCCGGCGTCATTGCCAATCCTGGACCCGAAGTTCTGTTGGTTGGATTTACGTCCGGGTCTGCCGATATTGATGTCTCCATCTACGTAGCGCGTCCGGGGGATCTGCAGCCAGCGCGCCATGATTTGGTGGGACGAAGCAAGCGAATCCTGGCTGAACGGGGCATTGCCATTGCCATTCCGCAGATGGACGTTCATGTGCGCGGTGCACCATCATTCAATGCCAATGCGCCGCAGGGCGCTCGCTGATTGTTCGTCAACAGAGACACCTACATGACCATGCAAACCACGCCGCGCAACTTTGGAACATCAGCTCGCCTGCAGCCCTTTGGGGAGAGCGTGTTCGCCACCATTTCAAGACTCGCCGCGCAACATGGCGCAGTGAATTTGGGGCAGGGCTTCCCAAACTTTGATGGGCCGCAGTTCGTCAAGGATGCGGGCATGCGTGCGATCAAGGATGGATTTGGTCAGTACGCACGGACTTTTGGGGTGCCGGAACTGAACGCGGCCGTGGCAGCTCGCTTTCGGGCCACCAGCGGCATTGAAGTTGCTCCCGACGCTGAGGTCACCGTCACCAGCGGTTGCACGGAGGCGATTGCTGCCGTCATGCTTGGGCTCATTAATCCGGGTGACGAAGTGGTGCTGGTGGAGCCGTTCTATGACTCGTATGCGGCATGTGTAGCGATGGCGGGCGGAACGGTTCGCGCCATCCGTTTGCGCGCACCGGAGTTTGCATTTCCGATTGATGAACTCCGCCGCGTGGTTGGCCCACGAACCAAGGCGATTTTGATCAACAGCCCGCACAATCCGCTTGGTCGAGTGCTGACGCGCTCCGAACTGGAGGGGATCGCCGCGGTGGCACGGGCCGCCGACTGCTTGGTGTTCTCTGACGAGGTGTACGAGGAGATTTGGTTTGGCGAGCCGCCAGTTTCTATTGCCACGCTGCCAGGAATGCGCGAACGCACCGTGGTGATGTCAAGCCTTGGCAAGACCTTCAGTCTGACCGGTTGGAAGATTGGTTGGACCATTGCGCCTCCCAACCTGACGGCCGGCATTCGTGCAGCGCATCAATTCCTGACATTCTGCAGCGCCACTCCACTGCAGCGCGCTGCGGTTGATGCATTGCAAGCGCCGCGTTCCTACTACGAAGCGCTGCGTGCTGATTACCTGATGCGCCGGGATGCCATGCTGACCGTGTTGCGCGGCGCTGGATTTGACCCCTATGTTCCGGATGGTTCTTACTTTGTGGTAGCGGAGCACGAGCGGTTTGGTTTCCCAAATGACTTTGCGTTTGCGCTGCACTTAGTTGAGAAAGTCGGCGTGGCGTGCATTCCGTGCAGCGCCTTCTATGCACCGCAGGCCGATGGGACCAAGGATGCGGACGCCTGCCGGTTGGTGCGCTTTGCGTTCTGCAAGACTGACGAAACGATTCGTGATGCAGGGATTCGACTGCGCTCACTCAGTGCGCGTTCTTAGTTCTTCGATTGGCTAGAAGGCGCGCCGCCATCACGGGCGATAGCGGCTTCATAGAGTCGCATGGCCTTTGGCATGAGCTTGTTCAGGCGGGCGATCCGGGTGTCGTCGCTTGGATGCGTGGAGAGAAACTCTGGTGGAGCACCGGATTTCTCTGACATGCGCCTCCACAACGTGATGGCTGAGCGAGGGTCATATCCAGCATCGGCGGCGATCATCAAGCCGAGGTTGTCAGCTTCGGATTCCTGCATTCGGCTCCACGGGAGCAGTACACCGACGTTGGAGCCAAGCCCCAGGGCGGCCATGGTTGCTTGTTGCGCCGCTGGGCTCATATCGCCGAGCGCCACCGCGGTGCCCTGCATGGCGCCTTGGACAATCACGTTGCCAGACATACGTTCACCGGCGTGACGGGCAATGGCATGGGATGCCTCATGCCCCATGACCACGGCGAGTTCGTCATCGGTTTGCGCCATCTGCAGTAGGCCCGTGTAGACCGCCGACTTGCCGCCCGGCAATGCCCATGCGTTCACCATTGCTGGATCATCAATCACGGTCCACTGCCATTCAAAGTCCTTGACTGCGTTGCGATGCAGCCGTTCTGAAGCGTCCTCAATTCGAGTGGCAACACGCTGCACCCGGTCATAGTCTGGTCCGGAAGTCACCGTCTTGACGCCCTTTTCAGAAAGGGCCTCTTGAGACGCCTCGTCGCCGAGTTGGCGTTCTTCGCCGGGCGAAAGGATGTTCAATTGGCTGCGACGAGTACCACTCACCGTGTTGCAGGCAATGACCACTGTCACACAGGCGAGGGGGGTGGCGCGGAGGAGTGATCGGATGCTGCGGCGCATGTTCTGATGATAGTTCGGTCGGCGCACTTTGGCCGGACCGGCCGACGTTAGCCGCGCACCAGTACCAGCATTTCCCATGCAATCAGCACGATGATGATTACTTCAAGCAATTCCGCGCGGATCTGCACCTGGCGATCGCGGAGCTTTCCGTAAATGGAATCAAGCGCCTCCAGTTTCCGCAGAACGGAACGCTCATAGTCATCAATGTGCAGACGGTGCGTTGCCGACTGATGGAGTCGGGCCAGCCACTGATCGCCGAACAGCTTGAGCGCGTTGTTGACGGACTCATAGAGCGCCGCGGCGTCAATTTGTAGCTCAGCGATTCGGCGGGTATGGCGTCCCGTCTGCACGGACAAGATGCGTGCGCCGCGCATGGATTGGCTGGCGGTCCGAAATGCTTCCTCCAGCGCATCCTCAAGTTGATCGTCGAGCCAACGCATTTCAATCAGTTCAACATTGGCAAATTCAAGTACGGAGAGCGCATCTTCCGGAGTGCGGTCAACAACGATCGCTCCGTTCCAGTCAATGACGGCGAAGTCATCATTACCGTAACTCGTACACGCGGATACTGCATCCCGGACTTGCTCGGGTGCCAGGGCGCCTTCTTCGGCGCGCAAGATCCGGGCGATCAATTCGTCGGGCAGGCCGGCGCGCAGGTCGTCGCCCTCCGGGGGCAACGTAAACACCATGTAGTCCTCACACCGGGCGCTCAATGCTGGGCGAACGATAGCGGAGCCCAGGAGCTGAATCACTTCCGTAGCCACCGTCCGCGCAGCGTGCAGCAGGTCTGCTTGGCCAACAAGCGTACGCGCCAGTTGCGGCAGACTAGGCGTTGCACCGGTCAGTGGAAGATCGAGACGGACGCTCATAGCGCCGAAGTGAAAGATAGTCACATGCGCGCGCGGAATGACTGTGAAGCGATCATGAGTGATCGGTGCCAATTCAATCGACACTCGCAGTGGACGGCTTTCAAAGTCTGCGCCAGCCACGTTACGATCGCTTGACGCAAGCGCAATCCGGCCAGCCCCGGAAACGCGCTGGGCGGCTTGATCAATATCGATGGAATATCCAACTTCGAACGCATGAAAGACATGGCAGGTCCCGCCGACAATAGATCGGCTGGCTTCCGTCATTGTGTTGCCTCGGTTGTTTGTGGCTCGGCAAGTAGCAGGTCCTGCTTGGCGTTGGCAACGGAGCCAGGAATTGCAGGAAGCCCCAGTAATTGCATCGCAATATTTCCTACCTCCGCGCTCCGAATCGGCTGCGGGACGGATTCGTTGTCAACATAGGTGGTGGATGGCACCACGGCGCGTCGATCGCTGTTGAGTGCAATGAGCTCGGTCGCAGCGGTGTCCTGTCCAAGCCAGATCAGTAACGGAACATTGAAGTTCTCTGGCGCAGTCCATTCCGTGTGCGTCTTGACGGGAACGCCGCCACCGTGGTCGGCAGTGAGAATGATCGCTACGCGGCCGCGCAGTACCGGGTCTGCGTCAATCATGGACATGAGTGCTGCGATCTCGGTATCAACCTCCTTCACTGCCGCCCGGTAGGGCGAACCCATGGTCGTGTCCCATTCGAATTCATGACCGGCTCCATCCGGGGCAGCAAAATGCACAAAGAGCAGCGACCGCTTTGGGTGTAAGGCAAGCCAACTAGTGGAATGGTCCCGTGCCATGCGTGACGTGCGGGTAATGGCAAAGAGGTCCACCTTTCCCTTACCGTCGTCATTGCCATCTCGATCCATTTCGCCCTCTGCGTCGTCGAAACTCTGCACCAGGATGGAGAATTTGCTCTTGGTGGCAATGATGGCGGTGGTCACGCCCCGGTTGTGCGCCACGTCAAACATGCTAGTGACGTACGAGCCGTGTTTCTTGCAGAGCGTGCCGCCGTGGCGTGCTGCGGGCGGGTCAATATTCTCAGTCCATCCGTGTCCGTTGGGACCAGCAACCGGGCGGCTGGTGGCCATGGAGACGTGATTTGGGAGTGTCACCGTCATGGTGGCATCGGTCCGTGCCTGCAGGGTGTGCGGCCCGCGCTTTAAGCGGGAGAAACCCGGCAGAGCGCCGTCTTCTGGTCCATCAATCACATCCGGACGCAAGCCGTCCACGCTAATCACAATCACGTGATCAAAGACGGGTGCTGTGGCGGTGAGACCAACGTTACTGAATGCAAG